>PWJA01000175.1 GCA_003560975.1 Gammaproteobacteria bacterium | reverse complement strand
GTTCCTTGGAAAGGGCTGGCCATTCCCTGCGGAACGCGCCTTGATTCGCGCCAGCACAGTGACTCTGAGCGTTACCTAATTAGCCGCATGGCCCACTATTGAGCCACGCGGCGCTCGCCGCGCGCGTAGACGCGCCGAGCCGCGCGCCACGCCGTCCAGACATTGCCGGCGTGGCCGGGAAGAACTCGTGTGTTCAGAACGTCTCGCGGGCGCTTCAACAGCATGCGCGCCAGGCGGCGATCGAGCGCCCAGTGGATGACGAGATGGCGGTGGCGGGGCTCGAGATGGCCGACGGCCACGTCGCCCCGGCGCAGGGCTCGCTCGACCAGGGTGCGCACCAGCCCGTCCCACCCCGGTCCGACCTGATCGCTCAAGGCATCCATGCGCGCCACCTGGAACTGGGCCTGCAGATCCAGCGGGACCAGCCAGCGATTCGCTCTGGCTTCGGGAACCAGGTCGCGGACCACGCGCAAAACACCGCCCGCAGCACCCAGTTCCATGGCCGGGCAGGTCTCGCTTCGGGTCGGACGCTCGTTCAGGGAGAATTCGACCAGGGCCGCCGTTCCAAAGCGGGCGCTGCAGTACTCCCATAGCTCCTCGAAGCGCTCGAACCTGTTCGGTTCCAGGGTGGTCTGCAAGCCGTCCAGCAGCGGACGGAAAACATCGTCCGGCAGACGCTGCGCTGCGCCGGAACTGGCCAGGGCAGCCGCGGCCGGATGGCCATGCTGGCCGGATAGTGTCTCCTGCCACCAGTTCAACGTTGCCCTGGCCACCGCCGGATCGCTGACCCGACGCGCTGCCTCGATCAACTCGGCGCACACCGTGCGCAGGGCCAGTATGGCTGAGCGATCCGCTTCCGGAGCGAACAACAAGCTGGCACTGAGCGGCTGTCCGGGAACCAGCATGCGCTCTCGACACCACGCCAGCCCATCGGTGGTCAATGCACCGTTCCCCCGGCCCGGCCGCTCTCGCCGTGCTGGAGCGCAACCAGATCAAGGCGGTCGAATCGGTAGTTCTGATTGCAGAACTGGCAGCGCACATCGACCGGCTCGTCCTGTTCGATCATGTCGGCCAGTTCCGTCGGTCCGAGACCGAGCAGGACCTCGGCCACCCGGTGACGGCTGCACGGGCAGTAGAAGCTCAGCGCCCTGGGCGGAAACACCCGTCGCACCTCGGCGTGGAACAGGCGGTGCATGAGTTCCTGACCGTCAAGATCCAGCAGTTCCTGCGCCGTCGCCGAAGCCAGCAGGTGTTCCAGCCGATTCCAGCCGTCCGTGTCCTCGGACGGTCCCGGCATGCGCTGAATCATCAGGGCAGCGGCCCGGTCCCGACCCACGGCAAGACGAAACCGCGTCGGCAGTTGTTCCGAGCGTTCGAAATAGGCGGCAATCGCCTCGGCCAGGGTCGATCCTTCGAGGGGGACAATGCCCTGCCAGCGCTGCCCCTTCCCGGTCGGGTCCAGGGTCAGGGTAACAACTCCGCCCTGCCCGATCGTCTCGACCAGGGCGGCGGCGCTGGCCGGCACGGTCATCTGTTCATTCAGCGCCACGGTGCCCCGGAGACCGCCCGAGTCCGTGCAGTCGGCGACCAGCAACTTGAGCGCTCCCTGAGAGCGAACCTGCAGGCTCAGGCGTCCGGAAAACTTGATTCCGCTGGACATCAGGGCCGCAATCAACAGACCTTCGGACAGCAGTTCACGCGCGGCCTGCGGATCGTCACCGCGTTTGGCCAGTTCGGCCAGAACGCCTTCCAGGCGCACGTAGACGCAGCGCGCGTTGATCTCTTCGAACAGCATTCGTTGCAGATAATCGCGGTCAGTCACAAGACTTCAGAATCTCCATGAGATGGACAGGACGGGCCAGGAGGTGGTGCGCACCCCAGTCCTCGGGGGTATCGCCCGGTTCCACGTACCCCCATTCGGCGACCGCCGTCAGACTGCCGGCGCTGAGCCCGGCCCGAATGTCGCGCGGGTCATCGCCGACCATGACGGCCTGCCCCGGATGGACGCCCAGGCGCCGACAGGCCTCGAGAACCGGCGCCGGATGCGGTTTGGGCAGATTCGCCGTATCCCCCCCGATCACGCACTCCAGCTGATCCTGCCAGCCGGCCGCCCGAATCAGGGGCTCGGCCAGGTTGGCCAGCTTGTTGGTGACCACGCCGAGCCGGAGATCCCGCTCTTTCAGGTTCTGCAGCAGCGGTTCGATACCCTCGAACGCCCGGCTCTCCACCCAGAGATGGGCCCGATAGTGGTCCATGAATTGCTCGCGAAGCCGGGCCCGATCGAGATCCGGCCGGTCGGCGAATCCCCCTTCGATCATCCCCAGCGCGCCGCGTGATGCCAGATGTCGGAACGCGCGGTAGTCGTCCAGTTCCGGCAGATCGTGCGAACGTCTCAGCCAGGCCAGCGTCGCGAACAGATCGGGAGCGCTGTCGACCAGCGTCCCGTCAAGATCGAACAAGACGGCGCGGAGGCGGCGGGTCATGGCTGCGCCTCAGAAAGGCCTGGACGCGTGGAGCAGGTAGTTCACCCGTGGCCGCCCTCCGATTCGAACCGTACGGGAAAACGGATTGTAGTTCAGTCCGCTCAGATCTAGAACGTCGAGACCGACGTTGCGGCAAGCTGCGGCCAGTTCTTCCGGACGAATCAGGCGATCGTAGCGATGGGTTCCCCGGGGCAGCAGGCGCAAGGCGTATTCGGCGGCGACGATTGCGGTGGCCCAGGCCAGCGGCGAGCGGTTGATGGTGCTGAAAAAAAGCATCCCGCCCGGCCGGCACAATTCGGCGCAGGCGGCCACCGTACGCTCCGGCGCCGGGACATGCTCCAGCATTTCCAGGCAACAGACCACGTCGAACCCGGCTGCGGAATCGGCGACCAGTTCTTCGGCCGTGATCTTGCGGTAGGCGATGGTCAGGTTTCTTTCGGCAGCATGCGCCCGGGCGACCTCGAGGGGCTTGGCGGCCATGTCGATGCCGGTGACCTCGGCGCCGCGCTCGGCCAGGGACTCGCACAGAATCCCGCCCCCGCAGCCGACATCCAGAACGGTCTTGCCTTCAAGCTGCGCACGTGCCTCGATGTAGGCGACGCGTGGGCCGTTGATGTCATGCAGGGGACGGGAATCGCCGTCCGCATCCCACCAGCGCGCGGCCAGGTCATCGAATTTCTCCGCTTCGGCGGGATCGACGTTGGTGGTAAGTTCGTTTCCCGATTTCATCCTGCTGACCCGTCGTATGCGTGCTGCCGATCAATCGTTGCCAGGCGCTGCTGCCAGGCTGATGCATCGGCACGAATTCGCTTCTCATCCAGGCTCTGCAGCCGACCGTCGCTGACCAGCGCCCGACCGGCGACCCAGACGTCGCTGACCTGGTGCCGGCCGGTGGCGTACACCAGATGGGAAATGACATGATGCACGGGCAGGGTCTCGATCCTGTCAAGCTCAACGGCAATGACGTCGGCCTGTTTTCCCGCCTCGAGCGAACCCACCTGGTCTTCCAGTCCCAGCGCCCGGGCGGCATTCAGCGTCGCCATGGCCAGCGCCTGTTCCGCCGGGATCGCTTCGGGATTCCCGCTGAGACCTTTGGCCAGCAGGGCCGCAAGGCGCATCTCGGCAAACATGTCGAGGGTGTTGTTGCTGGCCGCTCCGTCGGTTCCGATGCATACGTTGACGCCGCGCTCGACCAGCGCGGCGACCGGACACATCCCGCTGGCCAGCTTCAGGTTGGACGCCGGGCAGTGCAGCACATGAATGCCCGCGCGCGCGGCCCGATCCATGTCGCGAGGCTCGAGCTGAGTCATGTGAACCGCGAGCAGGCGGTCGTTGAACAAGTCGAGCCGATCCAGCCGGTCGATGGGATGGCAGCGGTGCTGCTGGTGACTGGTGTCGATCTCGCCGGCGGTCTCGAGCAGGTGCAGGTGAACCGGGATATCAAGCTCTTCGGCCAGCTCGCGTATGCGCGAAAAAGCCGAATCGGTGACCGTGTAAGGCGCGTGCGGAGCGAAGGCCGTGGTTACCAGCGGCTCGGCGAGCAGATCCTGGTGAACGCCCAATCCGCGCGAAAAGTACTCGTCTTCGGTGGTTGCCCAGGCCGTTGGCATGCTGATGATCGGCAATCCGACCACGGCTCGCATGCCGGCGCGAATCGCGGTACCGGCGGCGACATCGGGGAAAAAATAGTTGTCGTTGAAGCAGGTGGTGCCCCCCAGAAGCATTTCGGCGATCGCCAGTTCGGTCCCGGCGCGAACGTAGTCCGGACCCACGCAGGCCTGTTCGGCCGGCCAGATGTGGTCCTCCAGCCAGCGCATCAGCGGCAGATCGTCGGCCAGACCGCGCAACAGCGTCATCGCGCTATGGGCGTGGGCGTTGATCAGGCCCGGCAGCAGAACGCGCCCGGGCAAGGGTTTGCGTTCGGCCTCGGGAAAGGTTTCGGCGAGCTTTTCCCGCGGCAGCACGGCGCTGATGGTTTCGCCGTGCATCACCAGCGCATGATGCTCGAGAACCTCGCCGCGCGGATGGACCGGGACGATCCAGTCCGGCAAAAGCGCAACCGCCTGACCACTCACGGCGCTTACTCCTTGACCCGGGAGACGTACTCGCCCTTGCGCGTATCGACGCGAATGACCTCGCCTTCCTGCACGAACAGCGGCACGCGCACGGTCGCGCCGGTCTCCAGGCGGGCCGGCTTGCCGCCACTGCCGGAAGTGTCGCCCTTGAGCCCCGGATCGGTCTCGACGATCTGCAGCTCGACGAAGTTCGGCGGCAGGACGATCAGCGGCTCGCCATTCCACAGGGTCACCTGGCAAAGATCCTCTTCCTTCATCCATTGGGCCCCGTCGCCGATGGCCGACTCGCCGGCCGCGAGCTGTTCAAAGCTCTCCGGATCCATGAAATGCCAGAACTCTCCGTCGCTGTAGAGGAACTGAATATCCTTTTCGAACACGTCGGCTGCCTCCACCGAATCCCCCGACTTGAAGGTTTTCTCGATGGTTCGTCCGGTCTTCAGGTTGCGGACACGAACCCGGCTGAACGCCTGACCCTTACCGGGCTTGACAAACTCGTTTTCGACGATGGTGTAGGGATCTCCATCCAGGATGATCTTCAGTCCGGATTTGAATTCGTTGGTGCTGTAGGTCGCCATGGTTTCTCCAAATTACAATACGCCCCGAAGGTTCGACGGTTTTCACCAGGCCTCCGGGCAATGACAGGCAGCAATGACGCTGGATATTCAACTCGATAGTTTAGCGCGAAGCACAGGACCATCCCCGACCGGATGGCGCCGGCAGATGCGCGATGCCTTTCGTACGCCGCAGGATCTGTTGCGCTTCCTCGATCTGGCGGCCATGGATCCGCCCGCGGCGCCGGCCAGCGCCTTTCCGATGCTGGTGCCGCGCGCGTTCGCCCGGCGCATGCAAAGCGGCAACCCGCACGACCCGTTATTGCGTCAGGTTCTGCCTGACCCGGATGAGGGCCACAGCCGGCCCGGGTACTCCAGTGATCCGGTGGGCGATCTGGACAGCCGCCGCGCGCCCGGCATTCTGCACAAGTATGCCGGCCGGGTGCTGCTGGTCACCACGGGGGCGTGCGCCGTTCACTGCAGATACTGCTTTCGCCAGCAGTTCCCCTATGCCGGAGAGCGCGCGCTGGGACACGGCTGGGACAAGGCGCTGGAGTATCTGGAGGAGCGCACCGACGTCGAGGAGATCATTCTCTCCGGGGGCGATCCGCTGATGCTGCCGACGCGCCGACTCGCCGCCCTGACCGAACGCCTGTCGGGCCTGTCCAGCCTCAAGCGGCTGCGTCTCCACACACGCTTGCCGATCGTCTTGCCCGATCGCGTGACCAAAGGCCTGCTGGAGTGGATCGAAAAGCTGCCCTGGACGGTGGTGATCGTGGTTCACGCCAACCACGCCCGGGAGTTCGATGCAGACGTCGATGCCGCCGTGGCGCGCCTGGGTGCGGCCGGAGCCCATCTCCTCAACCAGGCCGTTCTGCTGGCCGGCATCAACGACAGCACGACCGCCCTGAAGTCGCTGATGGAACGAGGCCTGGAAGCCGGCATCCTGCCCTATTACCTTCATTTGCTGGATCGCGTTGCCGGCGCCCATCGATTCGATGTGGATCTGGCCAGGGCGCGCGTGCTGGTCGAAGCGCTCAGACGCCAGCTGCCGGGATACCTGGTTCCTCGTTTGGTCTGCGAACAGGCCGGCATGCCCTACAAGACCCCGTATCTCTGATCGACGCCCGGGCTCCATGACCGAGCGCACCGCGGACGCGCCCGAACCCTGGTTTCCGCGCCGTCCAGGCGAACCCTCTGCAGCCGTAGCGAGCCTCATCCGAGACAGATCGGACCGATCAGCGAACCGCGTCCGAATCCTGCTACCATCGGGTTTGGGCTTACGGACACGACGCATGAGCAACGCCAGCCTGATTCGCATCCTAGTCGTGAGTGACGATCCGTCAAGACCGGGGGAACTGCAGGATCTGTTAGGGCACGATACGAACTATCGCCTGACCTTGGCTGATACCGCCAATGCGGTGGCGAGAATTTTTGAATCCGACGAGGTCGACCTCGTCGTCGTCTGCCCGAACGACGTCGAGCCGGAGTTGCTCGATGCCACGGCTTCGTGCATTCGCGAACAGGCCGAGCCGGCACCCCTGCTGGCCTTGATCGAACCGGACGATGCAGCCACCGCGCTGAAGGTGGCCGCCATCGGTGTGGAAGGATTCATCAGCAGCGACAATCCTCGCCGCCTGCGTCGAATTCTGCTCCACTTGATCGAGAGTGTGCGCGGCTACCGCCAGGCACGCATCGCCACTCAGCGCCTGGACGAAATCGAGGAGCGCTACACCCTGCTCCTGGAGAGCTCCAGCGAGGCCATCGCCTACATCCACGAAGGGCTGCATATCTTTGCCAACCCCGCCTATCTGGAACTGTTCGGCTTCGATTCCTTCGATCAACTGGAAGGCCTTTCCATGCTCGACCTGCTCACCGCCGGCGAGGAGGGTCCTGACCTGAAAAAAGTGCTCAAGGCGCTCGACCGGGATGAATTGCCCAGCGAGCCCATGCAGCTGGCGGCCGAGCGCGAGGATGGCAGCCGTTTCACCGCCATCGTCGCTTTTTCGCGAGCCCGGTATGGCGGAGAGGCCTGCGCCCAGATGCTGGTCAGAGAGGACCACCCGGACGCAGACCCGGCCCTGGCCGAAGAACTGGATCGACTCAAGCAGTCGGATCTGTTGACCGGCCTGCTGAACCAGTCTGCATTTTTCGACGTGATCGGCAGGGAGATTTCGGCGCGCGTCGATGCCACCGAGCTGTCGGTTTTGCTGATCTCGATCGACCAGCCGGACAAGCTGCAGTCGCGCATCGGCATCGGCGCGACCGATACCCTGATTCGCCGCGCCGGCGCGATGATGGCCGAGGCCGCGGGAAATGATCATCCCATGGCGCGCCTGAGAGATCACATCTTCGCGCTGCTGGCCGAAACGACGGAGGCCGGCATGGCCGACCGTCTGGCCCGAGACATCGTCGAGTACTGCAACGGCCAGATTCTCGAGGTCGGCGAACTGAGCCTGCCGGTTACCGTCAGCGTCGGCGTTGCCCAGGGCAGCAGTGACCAGGCCGGGCCGGAGTCGCTGGTCGCGCAGGCCGACATCGCCTTGAGTGAAGCCCTTCGCTCCGGCGGCAACGCCTACGTGCGCTACCGCCCGCGAATCTCCGATGACGTCAGCGAAGGCGACCTGGCCTGGCACGAGCGGCTGATCCATGCGCTCGATCACGATGAAATCCGGATCATGGCCTCGCCCATCACCAGCATGGACGAAAGTGATTCCACCATTTACGAGATTGAAAGCCGGCTGCGCGCCGAAGGCAGCGATGAAGTGCTCATGCCTTCGGTCTTTCTGGTTGCAGCGGCACGGGTCGGCCTGGCCCCGCGCCTGGACAAGGACCTGCTGCGTAGAATGGCCAGCGCGATTGCCGAACGGACGTCGGATGAAGACGCGTCGTGGATGGTCACCTTGTCAATCAGCTCGATCGGCGACCGTGAGTTCTGCGACCAACTGGAAGGGTTGCTCAAGGGTGGTTCCCTGCCGCCAGATCGCCTGATCTGGGCCTTGCGCGATTATGAAATCGAGGACAAGCTGCGCCAGGCCCTGGAGTTCATCGAGCGCTTCGCACCTCTCGGCTGCCGGTTCGCGCTCACCGAAGTCGTCCCGGAGAGCGCTATCGAGGCAACCGTTCGCTTCCTCGAACTCGATTACCTTCGCCTGGCCCCGGAAATGGTCCAGAACCTGGGTGAAAGCGAGAAATTGCGTCGTCAGTTGGCGGATATTGTCAGCGAGTGCAGCCAGCGCGAAGTCAAGATCATCGCCCCCAAGATCGAAAATACCAGCGATCTGGCCACCCTCTGGCAACTCGGAATCACCCTGGTACAGGGTGATTTCGTTCGCGAGCAGGCCACGCTTTAGCCCGTCACGCGGCCTGCTGCCCTCCCGTTGGTGCCGATCGCGCGCGAGCTTGCGGATTCATCGCGGATGGAGGCGACGTCAACGAGCCCCCTCGGCCAGCGCCCGGATCCGTTCATCCAGCGGCGGATGACTCATCAGCAGCCGGCGAAAGCCCTCGCCGACCCGGCCGCGGATACCGAACGCTTCGACCGACTCCGGCAGCTGCGACGGCTGGCTGCTGCGTTTGAGTCGCTCCAGCGCGGCGATCATGTTGCTGCGCCCGGCCAGCCGCGCACCGCCGGCGTCGGCGCGAAATTCCCGCCAGCGCGAAAACGCCATCACGATCATGCTGGCCAGAATGCCGAGCACGATCTGCAAGACGATGACCGACACAAAATAGCCCGGACCGTATGCCCGATCCGAGCGGAACACGGCCCGATCGATGATCTGGCCGAGAACGCGCGAAAGGAGCAGAACGAAGGTATTGAGCACCCCCTGCAGCAAGGTCAGGGTAATCATGTCGCCGTTTGCCACGTGCGCGACCTCGTGGCCGAGCACGGCCTCGACCTCGTTGGGCCGCATGCCGCGCAACAGACCCGTGCTGACCGCGACCAGGGCATTGTTGCGCGAAGAGCCGGTGGCGAATGCGTTCGGCTCGGGTGCATCATAAATCGCCACATCGGGCATCCCGATGCCCGACTCGCGCGCCTGCCGCGAGACCGTTTCCACCAGCCAGCGCTCGGTCTGGTTGGAGGGTTGCTCGATCACGCGAGCGCGCGTGCTCATCAGGGCAATTCGTTTCGACATCAGCAGTGAAATCACCGCCCCGCCCATGCCGAAAATCAGGGCAAACAGCAAGGTGGCCGCGTGGTTGACATTGATGCCCTGGGCGACCAGCCACGGTTCGAGCAGGGTCATGACGATGCCCAGAACGACCAGTACGGCCAGGTTGGTACCCACAAACAAGGCAATTCGTTGCATGGCTGAAAACGACTCCGGTGTCATAAGTGTTTCTGGATGAGATCATAAAGTAAGTTCTGGCAAGGGCAATGACAAGATGAGGCCTTCCGAAAAATCCGCTTCGCAAGACCGCTATCGCGGCCGCTTCGCCCCCTCGCCCACCGGCGAGCTGCACTTCGGATCCCTGGTCGCGGCAGTCGGCAGCTACCTGCAGGCGCGAGCATCGGACGGTGAGTGGACGATACGGATCGAAGACCTCGACCCGCCCCGCGAAGTGCCGGGTGCAGCCGATCGGCAGGTTGAAACCCTGGCCGCATTCGGGCTCCTGTCCGATCTGCCGGTTCAGCGCCAGTCGCGGTTCAGCGCCCGCCACCACGCCGCGCTGGATCGATTGGTCCAGGCCGGCCTGGCCTTCCCGTGCGCCTGCACGCGAAAAGACCTGCCGCCCGATGGCGTCTATCCGGGAACCTGCCGGGCCGGCATCGCCGCCGGGAAAAGCGCCCGCTCGATCCGCTTCCGCGTCACCCCGGGCTGTGTCCGTTTCACCGACGCCCTGCTCGGACCGCAGGAGCAGACCCCGGCGCTGGAGTGCGGCGATTTCGTGATCCGGCGCGCCGATGGCCTGGTCGCCTATCAGCTGGCCGTCGTCGTCGACGATGCGGCCGCCGGCATCACGCAAGTGGTTCGCGGCGCCGATCTGCTGGACTCCACCGGCCGCCAGATCCTGCTGGCACAGGCTCTGTCGCTGACCCCACCCGGCTACCTGCATCTACCGCTGGTCGTGGACGCAGCCGGCCGCAAGCTCAGCAAGTCGCAGCGCGACGATCCGGTCCGGCGCCATCCAGCCGCCACCGCCCTTCGTCTGGCCCTGCGGGCGCTGGGCCACGAGCCGCCTGCAGGCACCCGCAGCGTCACGGCGCAACTGGCCTGGGCGCGCGCCGAATGGAATATTGCTGCGCTGCCGCAGGGGCCGGTGGCCATTGATGTGCAGGGGGATGGGCAGCGAGACTATACTCCCGAGAGGAACGCCAACCAATCGATCTGATCCATGCCGTCGAACTATCTTGACTTCGAGCAACCGATTGCCGAACTGGAAGCGAAGATTCGCGAGTTGCGCAACGTAGGCTCGGACAACTCGCTCAACATCGATGACGAGATTCGCCGCCTTGATGCAAAGTGCCGCGAGCGAACCGAAGCCATTTTTTCCGGCCTGACCGACTGGCAGGTTTCGCAGCTGGCGCGCCATCCAGAACGGCCGCACACGCTCGACTACCTGCCGATGATCTTCGAGCGCTTCGAAGAACTGCACGGTGATCGCACGTACGCCGATGATCAGGCCGTGGTGGCCGGGCTCGCCGAACTGCACGGCCGAAGCTTCGTCGTGATCGGCCATCAGAAGGGTCGCGACACGCGCGAGAAAGTCCGCAGGAATTTCGGCATGCCGCGTCCCGAAGGCTATCGCAAGGCCCTGCGGCTGATGGAAATGGCCGCCCGCTTCGGCCTGCCGGTCGTGACTTTCATCGATACCCCAGGCGCCTATCCCGGGGTGGGCGCCGAAGAACGCGGCCAGTCCGAGGCGATTGCTCGCAACCTCCGCTACATGGCTCGCCTGCCCGTGCCCGTGATCTGCAACGTGATCGGCGAGGGTGGGTCCGGCGGCGCCCTGGCCATCGGTGTCGGCGATCGCACCAACATGCTGCAATACAGCATCTACAGCGTCATTTCACCGGAAGGTTGCGCCTCCATCCTGTGGAAGGACTCGGATCGCGCCGAGACCGCGGCCGAGGCGCTGGGCCTGACCGCCCCTCGCCTCAAGCAGCTCGGTCTGATCGACAAGATGATCAAGGAGCCGGCCGGCGGCGCGCATCGCAACCCGCAGGAAGTCGCCGTGCTGCTGAAAGAAACCATCATCGCCCAGGTCGAGGTGCTGGCCCGCAAGCCGGTCGAGGAACTGCTCGAAGAGCGCTATCAGCGCCTGTGTGCTCTGGGTGCCTTCGAGCGAGTCTGAACCGAGCGCTGCAAGGCAGCCGTCTCCACCAGACCTGGACGGGCTGCCCGGACGAGGCCCCATTCTGCTTGCCTTCAGCGGCGGTGCCGACTCGGTCTGCCTGCTGCACCATGCCGGACGGCGGGTCCGCGATCGGGGCCTGAGCGCGCTCCACGTCGATCACGGACTCGATCACGGCAGTGCAGCGCGTGCTCAGCGAGCGGTTGAACTCGCCGCCGCTCTGGGCGTGGACTGTCGGGTGGAGCGGGTCGAGGTGGCGCGCTCGGGGTCGATTGAAGCCAATGCCCGCCACGCGCGGTACGCAGCGCTCGCCAATCACTTGCCACCCGACGGGCTTCTGATGACCGCCCACCAGGCCAACGACGTGGCCGAAACCATGATTCTGCGCCTGCTGCGTGGGTCCGGACCGGGCGGGCTGGCGGGCATTCCCAGGCTTCGACGTTTCGCCGGCGGCTGGCTGATTCGACCCCTGCTCGACTGGACCCGCACCCGGATTCTGGACTACCTCGCCGAGCACCGGCTCGACTGGATCCAGGATCCGGCCAATGAGCTCCTGGCGATGGATCGCAATTTCGTCCGCCACGAAATCATGCCCTTACTGCACCAGCGCTTTCCCGGGGCCGTGCGCGGCCTGACCCGCAGCGCGCG
>PWJA01000188.1 GCA_003560975.1 Gammaproteobacteria bacterium | reverse complement strand
TGCTGGCGCGACTCGGCGTTGCGTTCCTTGGAAAGGGCTGGCCATTCCCTGCGGAACGCGCCTTGATTCGCGCCAGCACAGTGACTCTGAGCGTTACCTAATTAGCCGCATGGCCCACTAGGCTGAACGATCCGTCGGGTCGAATCGCTCGATCAGTTGCTGATGGAGGATTTCTACCTGGCGCAGCAGATCCTCGACTGATCCGCTGTTGTCGAGAACATCGTCGGCGACGCGAAGCCGCTGGGCGCGGGTAGCTTGGGTGGCCAGCGTGCGCTTGGCCTGTTCGGCACTGAGGCCGTCGCGCGCCATCAATCGGTTGATCTGGACCGGTTCGGGGACGTCGACAACAACCACGCGGTCGGCATCCTGGAACAGCCCACTCTCGACCAGCAGCGGCACCACGAGCAGCGCGTAGGGTTTGTCGCGCAACTTGCCAAGCTGCTGCCGGGCGGCCTGCTCGATCAGGGGGTGCAACAATTCATTTAGCTTCGCACGCACCTTCGAATCTGACAGCATCCGCGCCCTCAGGGCGGATCGGTCCAGATTCCCTGAAGAAGTCAGCAGGCCCGGCCCAAACTCATCGACCAGGGCCTTGAGCCCGGGGCTGCCGGGTTCCACGACCTCCCGGGCAATGAGGTCGGTGTCGACAACGCCGACACCGAGGTGTTTGAGGTGATCGGCAACCCGGGTCTTGCCGGAGGCAATGCCTCCGGTGAGTGCGACTACGGGGCGGTGATCGCTCGATTGACCCAAGGCCGGTTTACCCGGCCGGGGAAATCCGGTACAGGCCGCCATCCGAATGATCGGTGACCACGTAGATGTTGCCGTCAGGCCCCACCCGTACATCGCGAATTCGACCAATTTCTTCGCGAATCAGTTCCTCTTCGTGCACCGGGATTCCATCCTCGAACACCACACGTCGAATTTGCTGGGATCGTAGCCCACCAGCCAGAAAATTGCCCTGCCAGGCGGGGAAGTGGTCGTCAACCAGTACCGCCAGACCGGAGGCTGCAATGCTTGGTGTCCAGTCGATGACCGGGTCGATCATGTCCGGGTGGTGGCGCAGCGTTTCTTCGAAATAGGGGTCTTCGGTTCGGTAGTCTCGACCAAGGCTGACTACCGGCCAGCCATAGTTTCCGCCCGGTTCCATGAGGTTGAGCTCATCACCGCCGCGCGGTCCGTGTTCGTGACTCCAGATCTCGCCGGTTTGCGGGTGCACAATCAGGCCCTGGATGTTGCGATTGCCATAGGTGAAGATTTCCGGCAACGCTTCGTCGTGGTCGACGAATGGATTGTCGGCCGGGATGCCGCCGTCCTCGGTCAGGCGAATCAGGGTGCCTGCGCTATCGCTCAGATCCTGTGCCCGCGGCGGCTCGGAACCGCGGTCGCCGATGCTCATCAGCAGGGTGCCGTCGGGCATCCAGGCCAGCTTTGATCCGTAGTGGCGGCCGGGATCGGAGAATCGTTCCTGGACGTAGAGGTCTTCCAGGTCGACCAGGGCGTTGTTTTCCAGCCTGCCGCGGGCCAGGGCGGTGGCGGTCTGGCCGCTGCCGTCGTCTTTGGAGTAGGTCAGGTAGACGAATTGATTCTCGTTAAATTCCGGATGAAGCAGGACCTCCAGGAGCCCGCCCTGGCGCTGTGCGGCGACCTCCGGCGTTCCCTCCACCCGTTCGACGTTTCCGTCCTCGTCGATGATGTTCAGACGGCCGGGCCGCTCGGTCACCAGCATTCGCCCATCCGGCAGGAAATCGATCGCCCAAGGGTGTTCCAGGTCGCCGGCGATCCTTTCGAGCACGATGGCCTGGTACTCGGTTCTGAGCGTCTGGCGTTCCGAAAGAGCCGGAGCGGCCACGGACACCGCGATCAGCGCGAGTGCGAATCGGAAAACTCTGATATTGAACATGATTCGGTATTCCTTGCGGCTTCTGAAGAGCGAGTCAGTCTAGCTCAAGTCGCGGTGAAGCCGCGTCAGATTCAGGCAAATCGGTTGGCGCGACGGCCAGGCAAACGCCATGGCGGCGTGTTTTTCGGTTATTTTGGGGGCGGGACAGCTTGTGTGGAGTGCAGCATGACTAGGCTCATGATTGTCGAAGATCATGATTTGGTGCGGACGGGTTTGCGGAACATCCTGTCCGACGTGGGCGAAATCGACCTGGTTGCGGAGGCATCGAGCGGGGAAGAGGCCCTTCGCCTGGTGCGCGAGGTCGAACCGGACGTGATCATGATGGACGTGGGTCTGCCGGGCTTGTCGGGGCTGGAGACCACCGAACGCATCCTCAAGACGCAGCCCGACATCCGCATCATCATCCTGACCGCGCATACCGAACCACCGCTTCCGGCTCGGCTGCTGGATATCGGCGCAAGCGGGGATCTGACCAAGGCCTGCGATGCGCGCGAATTGATCGTGGCGGTGCGGGCGGTCAGCCGCGGGGAGCGCTACATCGGCTCGGAAATTGCGCAGCAGCTGGCGTTATCCTTGCTGCCCGGCAGCCCACAATCGCCGTTCCAGGATCTCACGGCAAGGGAGCTGGAAGTGACGATGATGCTGACCCAGGGCATGAAGATGAGCGACATCGGCAAGGTCATCAACGTCAGCCCCAAGACCGTGGCGACCTACAAATATCGAATTTACGAAAAAGTCGGCGTCACCAGCGAAGTGGAACTGCTGCGCCTGGCTTTGCGCTACGGCCTGGTCAAGCCCGAACCTTGATCCTGGTGGGCCATGCGGCCGGATCGGCTGCTCTTTTCGAGCAGCCGATTTCGGCGGGGTGCGGGACTTCGCGCCTTCAGTCCCGCGCCTTGTCTCCTTCGAGCCGGTAGATTCCGTCCTCGCCGCGCACCGGCGCCACCCTGGTTTCCGACGCCTGGGCTGAGCCGTCGCGGGCCCCTTCTTTCCGGGAAGGCTTGGCTTCAGGCTTGGTCTCAGGCTTGGCTTCAGGCTTGGCCTCAGGCTTGGCCTCAGGCTTTGGCTCAGGCTTTGGCTCAGGCTTTGGCTCAGGCTTGGTCTCAGGCTTGGTCTCAGGCTTGGTCTCAGGCTTGGTCTCAGGCTTGGTCTCAGGCTTGGTCTCAGG
>PWJA01000281.1 GCA_003560975.1 Gammaproteobacteria bacterium | reverse complement strand
TGCCGGAAGTGCGCAGGCCGCCATTTCTCACGATGGCTCGATCATCGCATTCCACTCCAACGCGAGCAACCTGGTCGTGGGCGACAGCAACGGCTGGGGCGATGTTTTCGTGCGTGATATGAATGCCGGCACCACCGAGATTGTCAGCCTGCGGCCCGATGGGAGCGAGACAGCCAGCTACAGCCGGCTGGCCAGCCTGTCCGGCGACGGTCGGCTGGTGGCTTTCCAGGGACGCAATCCGACAGGCGTGACGATCCCGGGCCTGAGCGACCGGCTGGACGGCACAACAGTGCATCTCGTTCCCGATACCGGCACGGTAGGTCCGGGGGATGCAGCCGTGGCGCGCCTCGAAGCCACGCTGTCCGCCGACGGTCGCTTTCTGGCCTTTCGCTCGCGTTCCTCGCTTCAAAGCGTCTGGCCGGAGTCGCTTCGACCCATTAACGACGATTTTAACTTCGCCCACGATGTGTTCGTTCTGGACCTGGAAAGCGATCCCACGCCGCCGCTGGAGCGCGTCAGCCGCCTGAGCGCGGGCGACGGACTCGACGCCGACAGCCGCAGTCCGGCGATCAGTCACGATGGTCGCTTCGTGGCCTTCATGACCTACTCCGAGCTGCTGGACGACGATATGAACAATCGCCCCGACGTGGTCATCAAGGATCGCCAGTCGGGTGTCCTGGAAGTGCTCAGCGTCACCCCCGCAGGCACCACGGGCAATGGCGGCAGCTTCAACCCGGCCCTGTCGGCCGACGCGAACATCGTGGTCTTTCGCTCGGAGGCCAGCGATCTGGCGCCCGACGATAGCAACGGGCGCTGGGACATCTTCGTGCGCGACCGGTCCGCTGGCACCACCACCCGGGTCAGCGTGGCCTCCGACGGCAGCCAGGCCAACCACCACAGCATGGAAGCCTCGGTGTCCGCTGACGGGCGCTTCGTCGTGTTCCGATCGCTGGCCTCCAACCTGGTCGCAGACGACACCAACAACCGCGCCGACATTTTTGTCCATGATCGCGACAGCGGCCAGACCGCCATCGTCAGTCGCCCACCGGGTGGCCAGGCCGACGGCCACAGCGCCAACCCGGTGATCTCGGGCAATGGACAGTGGATCGCGTTCGAGTCCGATGCCACCAACCTGGTGGAAGGCGACACCAACCAGGTCCGGGATATCTTCCGCGCGCCCAACCCTCTGGCCGACGCGCCGGCCGGCAGCACGGAGGGTCGCTGACATGCGGGGCTCCCGGACGTTGACCACACTCCTCGCCCTGGCGCTGCTGGCGGCTGCTCCGGACACCCCGGCCCAGATCGAGCAGCGCTGCGTGCTGATGGTCGATCGCTTCGAAGATACGACCAACCTGCCGCAATTCCACCCGGTGTTCGACCAGGCTCTGACTGCAGAAGGCCTGCTCCAGTTTGACATCGACACAAGTTCACCGGCTGACCAGACCGGCCTGACCTGGCGGCTGTCCCAGGCCCCGCCCGGCATGAGCATCGATCCGGCCAGCGGCCTTGTGACCTGGACCCCCGGCGCGCTCGATGTCGGGGTGATCGCCGCGACCGCCGTGGTCACCGACCCCCAGGGACGGCGCAACCGCCACACCTTCTGCGTGGAAGTGATCGACCCCAACAGCGCCCCAAGCATCACTGCCATTGCCGACCAGACCATCCTGGCCGAGGTCGCGTTCGCGCTCACCGTCGAGGCCAGCGACGCCGATCCTGAGGATGAACTGAGCTTGACGCTGGATGCCGCACCGTCGGGCATGACCCTGGACCCGAGCAGCGGTCTGCTGGAGTGGCTGCCCGGTGCGAGCGATATCGGAACGTTCGATGTCACCGTGCGCGCCACCGACCCGGGCGGGCGCTTCGACCTCGAGTCGTTCAGCCTGAGCGTGATCGACGACAATTCACCGCCGGTGCTGGACCCGATTGCCGACCGCGGCGCCCGGGCCAACGCCCTGTTCACGCTCACCGCCACGGCCAGTGATCCGGACAACGACGATCTGAGCTGGAGCCTGCCCCAGGCCCCGGCCGGCATGGCCATCAATGCAGCAACCGGCCAGATTTCGTGGACGCCGGTAACCCAGCAGCTGGGTCCCAATCCGGTCACCGTGCGCGTGGCCGACCCGCAGGGTTTTGCCGATGCGACCGACTTCAGCGTCTTTGTCGACTTCAACCGAGCCCCCGTGGCCATCGACGATACCGGCTACCGGGTCGAGCGCGGCGACACCTTGATCATTCCGGCGCCGGGCGTGCTGGCCAACGACGAAGACCCCAACGACGACCCGCTGACCGCCCAGCTCGAGACCGCGCCGCAGCGCGGCAGCCTGACCCTGAACGCCGACGGCAGCTTCGATTACACCCCGGACAATCCGGCCGGCACCATCGGCTCGGCCGCGAAATGGACCTTCACCGCCGGATCCGGCAGCAACTTCTGGCCAGTGATCATCGCCAATCTCGACGACGACCCTCAGTCCGAAATCCTGACCTTGCGCAACATCGGTGGCATCGCAACAGTCCACGCACTGGACGGCATCAGCGGCGAGGTCGAATGGGAGATTACTTTCGGCATAGGGGAAATCTCAGCCAACACCCGGCCGGCGATCGCCGACATCAACGGCGACGGCCGCCCCGAAATACTGATGATCGGCGGGGAGAAGCGGAACAGCAACGCAAGCCAGCTCAGACTGATTGCGATCAGCCACGACGGCCATATCCAGTGGATCAGCGAGGAGCTTCCGGAGTGGTTCTACATGGACGGCGAACGTCGCGGCAGCCGGTCCCTGAGGGCCTCGGCGATCGCGGTCGCCGACCTGGACCAGGACGGCATCCCCGAAATCATCGCGGCGCCGGACAAGGGGCCGGCCGGCTTCCACGTCTGGGATCACGAGGGCCGCACGCTGGCCAGCGTGCACGAGCCGGACCCATCCATTGGTGACTCCATTCTCGACGCAGCGCGTACCCGGGTCACGCTGGTGGATCTGGATCTCGACGGCGACCTCGAGATCGTGGTCGGCGACACCGCCTGGCACCATGACGGCACTCTGATCTGGAAGCTCGGCCTGGAAAGCGCTGCCGAAT
>PWJA01000078.1 GCA_003560975.1 Gammaproteobacteria bacterium | reverse complement strand
GGTCTGGAAGGGGCATGGGCCAACCGCGACATCACCCTGTACTCGCGCAATGCCGTTTCCGGCACCTACGGTTATTTCCGTCAGCACGCCCTGTGCGACGGCGACTTCAAGGATTCCATCAACGAGCAGCCCGGATCGTCCTCCGTCGTTCAAGGTGTGGCCGAGTCGATCAACGGCATCGGCTATTCGGGCATTGGCTATGCCACCTCTGGGGTCCGTGCCATCGCCGTGGGCAATCCGCCGGTACCGCCCAGCGGGGAAACCGCCGCGGATGGCTCGTATCCGCTCGCCCGCTTCCTCTACATTGCGGTCAACAAGCACCCCAACCGTCCGCTGCCGCCGCTGGAGCGTGAATTCGCCCGCATGATCCTGTCCAGGCAGGGCCAGGAAGTGGTCGTTCGCGACGGCTACATCCCGCTGCCGGCCACGGTTGCCGCGCGCTTCCGCGCCGAGCTGGGAATCGAAGAGTAATACTTGTTTCGCGACTCTCTCTCCAGAAGCTGGAGCTTGCACCCCGCCCGGTCGGGCGGGGTGTCTTTTTTTCCGGCAGCCGGTCAGGTGTCATGAAACTGCAAGATTTTGTTCATATGCTGCGGCGCTGAACGTTCGGGAAAGCGCCAACCGCCAGGGATCAGGGCCAGATGACAGCCACCAGCAAGGGACATGCCATTTCAGCGCGCGATTTGCTGCCATCCGGTGAGCAGCGCAAGAAGCTGCGCAAGATTCGACACGCCAAGGATCTGACCACCCGCGCCGTGGTTTCGGCAGCCGGGTACGGCGTCGTGATTTCCCTGGCGCTGATCTTCGTGTTCCTGTTCATTGAAGTCGCGCCGCTGCTGCGCAACGCCAGCCTCGGCGATCCGGTGTCCTATCCGGTGCCGGGCAGCGATGCCGACACGATGTACCTGGCCAGCGAGCGCTACCAGGAAGCCGCGGTCCGGTTTGCGCGCGATGGCACGGTGTCGTTTTTCGACCCAACCGACGGTCGTCCCCTGCTGAATCGGGTCATTGATTTCCAGGGCGGGGAGGTCACCAGTTTTGGCAGCGGCGAGCCGCGCACGGGCCTGGTGGCCTATGGGCTTTCGGATGGACGCGCGGCGGTCATTCAACACGAGTACGACCTGTCGTTTCCCGATGATGTCCGCCTGGTCACGCCCAAGCTGACCCTGCCGCTGGGCGAGGAAGTGGTGGTCATCGACGAACAGGGTCAGGCGCTGGACGTCATCGCGATCCAGCAGGGTGCGACCGGGATCGGCATTGCCGCGTCCACGCGCGACGGTCGGTTGCTGCTGACCCGCTACGCCAGCCGACGCTCCTTTCTGACCGGCGAGACCGAATTCGTCCGGTCGAGCTATGAGCTGCCGGCGCCGCCGGCAGCCCCGACCCGGATTCTGCTCGATATCACCATGCGCATCCTGCTCGTGGGCGATGCGCAGGGTTTCTTGCACTACTACGACATCCAGCAGCCGGCCCAGGCCCGGCTGCTCGACAGCCAGAGGGTGCTCGACAGCGCCGGGGCCAGCGTCAGCGCCATGGAGTACCTGCTGGGAACGGTGTCGGTCATCGTCGGCGGGTCCGACGGCAGCGTGGCCCAGTACTTCCTGGTGCGCGACGAAAACAACATCGGGCGCATCACCCAGATTCGTACATTCCGGTCGCACGCCGGAGCGATCACCTCGATCTTCCCCGAGTTCAGCCGCAAGGGTTTTGTGGTTGGTGATGCCAGCGGCGGCCTGGGCTTGCACTACGGCACATCGGCCAGCACCCTGTTCATCAGGGAGGTGTCCGATAACCCGATCACCAACGCCTCGGTCGCGCCGCGCAACAACGCCTTGATGTGGACCGACGGTACGCGGCAGGTGCACTACGCCTCGCTCTGGAATCGCCACCCCGAGTCGTCTTTTACGGCCCTGTGGAACCGGGTCTGGTACGAAGGGCGTTCGCAGCCGGATTTTGTCTGGCAGTCGTCGTCGGCCACCGACGAGTTCGAGCCCAAGTTTTCGCTGGTGCCGCTGTCGGTCGGCACGCTCAAGGCGGCCTTTTACGCCATGCTGTTCGCCATGCCGCTGGCGATCTTCGGCG
Source organism: Gammaproteobacteria bacterium (assembly GCA_003560975.1). Lineage (GTDB taxonomy): Bacteria > Pseudomonadota > Gammaproteobacteria > Xanthomonadales > Wenzhouxiangellaceae > Wenzhouxiangella. The sequence goes on along the minus strand of PWJA01000078.1, from coordinate 10,029 downwards.
CGATCTACACGGCCTATTTCATGAGTCCGAAGATGCGCGGCTTCGTCAAGCCGACGATCGAGTTGATGGAGGCCCTGCCGACCGTGATCCTCGGCTTTCTGGCCGGGCTCTGGCTGGCGCCGTTTGTGGAAAGCCACCTGCCGGCCACCTTCAGCATCCTGCTTCTGTTGCCCGTGTTCATGCTGGCGTTTGCCTGGCTGTGGAGCCTGGCGCCCAAGGCGCTCCGGTTCCTGGTGCCACCGGGCTGGGAGGCGGCTCTGCTGATCCCGGTGATTCTGCTGACCGGCTGGCTGTGCGTCAGCCTGAGCCCGGTGATCGAGGTGTGGTTTTTCGACGGCTCCATGCGCCAGTGGTTTACCGAGGTCGGCATTACCTACGACCAGCGCAACGCCCTGGTGGTCGGTATCGCCATGGGTTTCGCCGTCATCCCGACGATTTTCTCGATCGCCGAGGACGCGGTGTTCAACGTGCCCAAACACCTGACCCAGGGCTCGCTGGCGCTGGGCGCCACTCCCTGGCAGACGGTGATCGGGATCGTGCTGCTGACCGCCAGCCCGGGGATCTTCTCGGCGGTGATGATCGGTTTCGGCCGCGCGGTGGGCGAGACCATGATCGTGTTGATGGCCACCGGCAACTCGCCGGTGGTCAACTTCAACATCTTCGAGGGCATGCGCACCCTGTCGGCCAACATCGCCGTGGAAATGCCGGAGGCGGCCGTGGGCGGCACCCACTACCGGCTGCTGTTCCTGGCCGCGCTGGTGCTGTTCGGTTTCACCTTCGTGCTCAACACCATCGCCGAAGTCGTGCGCCAGCGCCTGCGGGCGAAATATTCATCGCTGTAAGGGAGCGAAGCGGATGCGTCAATGGTTCAAGAGCGGTGATCCCTGGATCTGGCTGATCGGTGGTGCGGTCAGTATCAGCCTGATCATGGTGATCGGCCTGCTGCTGCTGATTGCGGTGCGCGGGCTGGGCCATTTCTGGCAGCCGCCGATCGTCGAGACCACCTTCCACGATGAAGGCCAGGAAATCGTCGTGCTCGGCACCATTCGCACGGCCGAGACGGTGACCGCGCAGGCCGTGCGGGAGGCGGGGTTTGACGTTTCGGAAGGGCAGGATCTGGTCGATCGCTACCTGTTTCACACCGGCAACCGGGACCTGACCGGCCGGGACTTCCAGTGGTTCGTGGGCGACTTCCTGGACGAGTTCCGCTACCCCGACGACGCCATCGTGCTGGAGCGTCGGGAGTGGGGCAATTTCTTCGGCTACCTGGTGGCGATCCGGCAGGGCGATGAGATCATCGCCGAGGGCGAGGAGGCCTTCGCCGTGCTGCCCGAGCGCCTGGCGCGCAGCAACGATCTGGTCGCCGACACCATCCGCCTGGAGCGCTACGAGATCGGCCGGATCAATTTCGCCATCGAGCGCGAACGCCTGGAGCAGCGGCGCATCGAACTGGATGACAGCCTGAGCGCCGATGAACAGGCCGAGCGAATCGCCGCCAGCGAAGCCGAAGTGGCGCGACTGAACACCGAGTACGACGTGTTGTTCCAGGAACTGGAGCAGCTGCGCGCCAGCGCCCGACGCGACAGCCTGGTCGCCCGAACCAGCGACGGTCGGGAAGTGACGATCAACCTGGGCGAGGTGGTTCGCGCAACCCGGGCCAACACCATGAGCGTGCCGGACAAGATCGGCGAGTACGTGTCCCGCTTCTGGGACTTCATGAGCGGCTACCCGCGCGAGGCCAATACCGAGGGCGGCATCTTCCCGGCGATTTTCGGTACCGTCATGATGGTCTTCATCATGTCCATCGTGGTGACGCCCTTCGGCGTCCTGGCCGCCATTTACCTGCGCGAATACGCCAAGCAGGGGCCGGTCACCCGAATCGTGCGGATCTCGGTCAACAACCTGGCCGGCGTGCCGTCGATCGTCTTCGGCGTGTTCGGACTGGGGTTTTTCATCTACTTCCTCGGCGGCAACATCGACCAGCTGTTCTTTCCCGAGCGCCTGCCTGCTCCGACCTTTGGTTCGCCGGGCCTGATCTGGGCCTCGCTGACCCTGGCCTTGCTGACCCTGCCGGTGGTGATCGTCTCGACCGAGGAGGGTCTGACCCGGATACCCAAGGCCATGCGCGAAGGCTCGCTGGCCCTGGGCGCGACCAAGGCCGAGACCTTGTGGAAGATCATCGTGCCGGTGAGCACGCCGGCGATGATGACCGGCCTGATCCTGGCGGTGGCACGGGCGGCCGGGGAGGTGGCGCCGCTGATGCTGGTCGGGGTGGTCAAGCTCGCGCCCAATCTGCCGGTGGATGGTCAATTCCCGTTCATTCACCTGGAGCGGCGCATCATGCACCTGGGCTTTCACATTTACGATGTCGGCTTCCAGAGCCCCAACGCCGAGGCCGCGCGACCGCTGGTGTACGCCACCGCGCTGGTCCTGGTCGGGCTGATCCTGGTCCTCAACCTGACCGCCATTGCCGTGCGGAACCGTCTACGCGAGCGCTACAAGAGCGAAAGCGACTAAAGCTGATCGAGGCACTCATGAATCAACCCACCCACACCAGCGCGCCCGGCATCTCCGCGGGCATCCCCAACGCCCAGTCGCGCAAGCGTCTGAACCTGCGCAACGAGGAAATGTCCATGCAGGTTCGTGACCTGAACCTGTTCTATGGCGCCGACCAGGCGCTGAAGAACATCACCATGGACATCCCGCGACGGCGCGTTACGGCCTTCATCGGCCCCTCGGGTTGCGGCAAGTCGACGCTGTTGCGCTGCTTCAACCGCATGAACGACCTCATCGACATCTGTCGCATCGAAGGCGAGATTCGCATCGACGAACAGGACATCTACCATCCTTCCATCGATGTCCCGGAACTGCGGCGCAAGGTCGGCATGGTGTTCCAGAAACCGAACCCGTTTCCGAAGTCGATCTATGAAAACATTGCCTACGGCCTGCGCCTGCAGGGCGTGAAGAATCGGCGCAAACTCGACGAGGTGGTCGAGCACTCCCTGAAGCGTGCGGCGCTCTGGGAAGAGGTCAAGGACCGGCTGGAGGACAATGCCTTTGGTCTTTCGGGTGGTCAGCAGCAGCGTCTCGTGATCGCTCGGGCGATCGCCATCGAGCCGGAGGTGATTCTGCTCGACGAGCCCTGTTCGGCGCTGGACCCCATTTCCACGGCCAAGGTCGAGGAGCTGATCATTGACCTGAAGGAAAGCTATACCATCGTGATCGTGACCCACAACATGCAGCAGGCCGCCCGGGTTTCCGATTTTACCGCCTACATGTACCTGGGCGAGTTGATCGAGTACGACGATACGGCCAAACTGTTTACCAACCCGGCGAAGAAAGCGACCGAGGACTACATTACCGGTCGCTACGGCTGACCCTGACTTGAGGGCCCGGCGGACCGGGCCGCGGCGTGAAGGAGCATCGCAGCATGGAAAAGTATTTCGATCAACACATCTCGCGCCAGTTCAACCAGGAACTGGAGAACCTCCGGCGTGACGTGATGAAAATGGGCGGCATGGCCGAGGAAATGGTGGTGGATGCGATGGCGGCCCTGCTCGAGGGCGATACGGAGAAGGCCGAGTCGGTCATCAAGGCCGATGACGCGGTCAACCAGATCGAAAAGCACATCGACGAGCAGGCCATGGAGATCCTCGCCCGGCGCCAGCCCACGGCCAGCGACCTGCGCCTGGTCATGGCCATCGTCAAGACGGTCAACGATCTCGAGCGGGTTGGCGACGAGGCCGAAAAGATCGCGCGCCTGTCCATCGAGCTGGCGAACACGCATCGGCCCCGTGGCAACTACAACGAACTGGAAAACATGGCCGGCCATGTCCGGGTCATGCTGCGCGATGCCCTGGACGGCTTTGCCCGCATGGTCGCCGAGGTCGCGGTCTCTCTGTTTCGAGCCGACGAGAAGGTCGACGACGAATACGAGGCCATCCTGCGCCAGTACTACACCTACCTGGCCGAAGATCCGCGCAGCACCACCCGCGTCATCAACGCCATCTGGATCGCCCGTTCGCTGGAGCGGATCGGCGACCACGCCAAGAACATCGGCGAGCACATTTTCTACCTGGTCGAGGGCAAGGACGTCCGCCACACCTCTTCGGAGGAGAAAGAGCAGGTCGTTCTGCGGGATCCCAAGGCCTGACCGTCCAGGTCGAACGCGTGGGGCCGACCAGCTCAGTTGGCCTCTGAGAGCGGGATTTCGAGCTACAGGAGATGGCTGGCGGCCATCAGCAATGCGGCCCCCAGAGCCAGGGACATCCCGACCAGGCCGGCCAGTTCCCCGGCCAGCAGACCCAGCAATCGCAGGACCTGCAGGGGCGTGCGGGAATGGCTCCGGTTTCTGATGCCGCGGGGTCGATAACGAGCTTGCTGCATGGTCTTTCTCCGTCACGAATGGCTTCGTGACGGATTGCAGCACGGACGGTTCTCAGAAGCTGAGAACCGTCCGAACCCGGGATGACGTCAGGCGGCCTGCTCGATTTCCTTGACCGGGCCGTTGAGCAGCGCATCGCGCGTGGCTTCCACGATCAGGTCGACCTCGGCGCTCGTGGTGGCGAACGGCGGCGTGAAGCGCAGCGAATTTTCACCCCCGTGGATGACGTTGATGCCGTGCATGCGCAGGTACTCTTCCGTTGAGCCCGCACCGTAGGCCTTGTACCGGCGGCTGTCGAGCTCCACGGAAAAGAGCAGGCCGGTGCCCTGCACCCGGGTGATGCGCCCGTCCAGTTCGTGTTCCAGACGGGCGAATTTGTCCAGGAATTCGCGGCCGCGTTCGACGATGTTGCGGCGCAGATCCGGGGTGACCATGTTGAGTACGGTCACGCCGACATCCAGGGCGCGTGGATTGGCGGTCATGGTGTTGCCGTACACGCCCTTGCGGTACAGGTCCGCCGCGCGCTCGTTCATGGCCAGCACCGACAGCGGGTACTGGCCCGCATTCAGAGCCTTGGAATAGGTTTCCATGTCCGGCGCCGGCAGCCCCTCGAAGCCCGGATAGTCGACCACCGACAGCGTGCCCTGGGTTCGAAGCCCGGCCTGGATGGAGTCCATCAGCATCAGCGTGCCGTGGGCGTCGCACAACTCGCGGGCGACGGCATAGAACTCCGGCTCCAGGGCGGCACCCGGGTTGCCCTCGCCCATGACCGGTTCCATGAACACCGCCTCGAAAAAGACCTGCTCGGCATCGGCCCGGGCAAAGACTTCGCGCAGGGCCTCGACGTTGTTGGGCGCCACGGTCAGGAGGCTGTCGTCGTCGCGAAACGAGGCCAGATGACGGGCATAGTTGCGGCGGGTCGAGTCGGAGTAGCGGGCCGGCCGTTCCGTGCGACCGTGAAAACCGCCGGTCAGCGACAGGCGCTGGATTTTATAGCCGGCCTTGGGTCCGCCCGGGTCCGTCATGAGCTTGGCGTTGATATCGGCAATGCGGCCGGCCACGGTCACGGATTCGGAGCCGGAGTTCATGCACAGGAACCGATCGAACGGGCAGCCGTGCTCGCGGCGGTGGCCGATCTCGCGGCGCAGGGTTTCGACCAGGCGCAGGTGGCTGAAGCTGGGCGTCATGACGTTGGCCATGACGTGCGGCTGGCTCATCGCCTGAATGATCGTCTCCGGCGCATGACCGAAGCCGAGCATGCCGTAGCCGCCGGAGTCGTGCAGAACCGCTCCCTTGGCCGTGATGATCCAGGGCCCCCGCCCGGCCAGCGCGACGTACGGATTGACGGCATCGTCGGCATAGAAGTTCACGAAGCCGGCCTGCAGCGCGTCGCGCTGATCCTCTTCGTCGGCGCCGATCAGGTCCGGATAGGCCGAGCTCCAGCACTCGATGACGCCCAGGGCGTCGTCGACGGCCTGCTCGAGGCGGCGGTCCCGGACGGCAAAGTCGTCAATGATCTCGTCGCTCAGCCCATGGGTGAGCGGTTTCCCGCCGAGCGAGCGCAGGGTCTGAAGCTTGCTGAGTAAGGTCATGGCAAGTGTTCCGATGGATTCCAAGAATGGTTCCCATTGTATCAATGCCGCCGTGGCGCCGACATGCCCGTTGGTCGTGGGTCCGCAAACGAACCTTCAGCGATGCCGGGCCAGCGCCCAGGCCACGTGCTCGCGCACCAGGGCGGAGGGATGCTCGGCGCGCGCCTGCAGTGCGGCCAGCACCGCCGTCGTGGTCGCGGCATTGCCCAGGGCCACGGCCAGGTTGCGCAGCCAGCGTTCGTGGCCGATGCGCCGGATGGCGGTGCCCTCGGTGCGCTCCAGAAAGGTCGCCTCGTCCCAGCCGAACAGCTCGACCAGGTCGCCGGCGTCCAGGTCCTGGCGCGGCCGGAAATCGTCTTCGCCGCTGAACTGGGCGTAGCGGTTCCAGGGACAGACCATCTGGCAGTCGTCGCAGCCGTAGATGCGGTTGCCCATGGCCTGGCGGAACTCGACCGGAATCGAGCCCTTGAGTTCGATGGTCAGGTACGAAATGCAGCGCCGGGCATCGAGCTGATAGGGCGCGATGATGGCCCGGGTGGGACAGACATCGATGCAGCGCCGGCACGAGCCACAGTGATCGCGCACCGGCTCATCGGCCGGCAGGGGCAGGTCGGTGTAGAGTTCACCGAGAAAGAACCAGGAGCCGGCCTGCCGGTTGAGCAGGTTGGTGTGCTTGCCGATCCAGCCCAGGCCTGCTTTTTCGGCCAGCGGTTTTTCCAGCACCGGGGCCGAATCGGTGAACACGCGATGGCCGAACGGGCCGATGGCGTTCTCGATGCGCTGGGCCAGTTTTTTCAGCCGCGAGCGCAGGACCTTGTGATAGTCGCGGCCGATGGCGTAGCGCGAGATGCAGGCCTTGTCGGCCTGCTCGATCAGGTCTTCGACCGGGGTGGCGGCTGGCGGGAGGTAGTCCATGCGAACGACGATGACCGAGCGCGTTCCCGGATGCAGCAGCTCGGGCCGCGATCGCTTGCGCCCGTGCGCGGCCATCCAGTCCATCTCGCCATGGTGGTCTTGCTCCAGCCAGGCATCCAGCCGGGCTTCGTACTCGCCCAGATCGGTATCGGCGATCGCGACCTGCTGAAACCCCAGCTCGCGACCCCAGCGGCGGATGGCGTCGACGAGCTCGCCGTGCGGTGCCGTTGTCGTTGCTGGCGCGGGAGGATCCGTCATCGGCGCAGTATATCGAAGCGGTCTCGAGCTCGGTCCGGCCGCGCGGTCAGCTGGCTGCGAACCGGGCTGGGGGCTCTATAATTCGAGACCATGGACATCCGCAATCGACTGTATCGGGCCGAGCAGGTGCGCGAACTGGACCGGCTCGCGATCGACGAGCACGGTCTTGCCGGCTACGAGTTGATGCAGCGCGCCGGTTCGGCGGCCTTTGCGACGCTGCGCGCGCGCTGGCCCGAGGCCAGGAAGCTCACGGTGTGCTGCGGCGGCGGCAACAACGGCGGCGATGGCTACGTGATCGCCCGGCTGGCCCGCCAGGCCGGCCTGATGGTGCAGCTGATCGCGCTGAAAAACCCGGGCGAACTGTCCGGCGATGCCGCAACCGCGGCGGCCGACTGGGAAGGGGCCGGTGGAACCCTGGCCGACGCCGACGAGGCGCTGGCCGGTGAGCTCATCGTCGATGCGCTGCTGGGCACCGGCCTGGACCGGGCGCCGGCGGGAAGCTACGCGGCCCTGATCGAGCGCATCAACGACGGCGGCAAGCCGGTGCTGGCGGTGGACGTGCCCTCGGGCTTCGATGCCGATACCGGCATGCCGCTGGCGCCGGCCGTGCGGGCCGATCTGACCGTGACTTTCATCGGCAACAAGCGGGGTTTGCATACCGGCCAGGCCGGGCGCTGGTGCGGTGAGCGGTTGTATTTCGACCTGGCCACGCCGGAGGCCATCCACGAGGCCGTGCCGGTCGATGCCTGGCTGCTGGACGCATCAAAGCTCGCGGCCTGGCTGCCGCCGCGAACGCCGGATACCCACAAGGGTGATCTGGGGCACGTGCTGGTCATCGGCGGGGATGCCGGCATGGCCGGCGCACCGGTGCTGGCCGGGCGGGCCGCCCTGCGCACCGGGTCCGGACTGGTTTCACTGGCCACGCGCGCCGATCATGCCGGGCTTGCCCTGGCCGCGCAGCCGGAACTGATGGTGCACGGGGTCGAAACCCTGGAAGCGCTGGATGGGCTGTTCGATGGCGCCGATGGGCTGGCTCTGGGGCCCGGCCTGGGCCGGAGCGACTGGTCCAGAGCGATCTGGCGGCGTGCGCTTGGCGCGGGCCGGCCGCTGGTGCTCGATGCCGACGGGCTCAACCTGCTGGCCGCTGCCGATCAGCCCGGGCCCTTGCCGCCGGCCATCCTGACCCCTCACCCGGGCGAGGCGGCGCGCCTGCTGGCCTGCAGCGTTGCCGATGTCCAGTCGGATCGCTTTGCCGCGGTGCGCGCCCTGGCCGAGCGCTTTGATGCCGTGACCGTACTGAAAGGGCACGGCACGCTGATCGCCGAACCCGGCGGCCGAGTGCAGGTTTGCCCGTACGGGAACCCGGCCATGGCCTCGGCCGGGATGGGCGATGCGCTGACCGGCATTATCGCCAGCCTCCTCGGACAGGGGTTCGGGCCCTTTGATGCGGCCTGCTGCGGGGTCCTGGTCCATGCCCTGGCCGGCGATGCCGCCGCTGTCGGCCGGCGCCAGATCCTGGCCGGCGACCTGATCGACCGGCTGGCAGATATCCTGCCGGCATGAGCGAAACCTTCATTCTCCCGACCGAGCAGGACATGCTCGATTTCGGCATTCCCCTGGCCGCCCGTCTGACCGACGGCGGCGTGATCCATCTGTCCGGCGACCTGGGCGTGGGCAAGACCACCCTGGTGCGCGGACTGCTGCGCGCCCTGGGCCATGCCGGACGGGTCAAGAGTCCGAGTTACGGCCTGATCGAAAGCTACGAGCTTGAAGGGCTGATCGTCCACCATCTGGACCTCTACCGCCTTGGCGATGCCGAGGAAATCGAGTATCTCGGGATTCCCGACCTGCTCGACGAGCACAGCCTGCTGCTGGTCGAATGGGCCGAAAAAGGCTCCGGCTACCTGCCGCCGGCCAGCTTGCGCATCCATATCGAAGACCTGCCCGACCAGAGCCGGCGGCTGACCATGGGGCAGGGGTAGGCGCGCACCGGCGCGGGTTACACTCTTGGGCAACCTTCGATTCGCTACACTGATGCCCTCGCGGTTGCCGAATCGCAGTCGCCTTTTTCGAGCCCGAACCGACATGATGAACATTCTCCCCCGACTCGTCCTGCTTGCCGCGCTGCTCGCCTTGATCCTGCTGCTGATCGCCGGCCCCGGTACCCGCCTCGATTTCTGGGACTTTCGCTTCGGGTTCACCCTGATGCGCTGGGCGGTCTACCTCGGTGCCGGCAGTGCCGTGGCCGCGCTGATTCTGGTGCTCATCCCCAAACTGCGCGCCGGACGCGCCGGCATGCTGGTCCTGAGCCTGCTCCTGGGCCTGGGCGTGGCGGCGATCCCGGCCTGGCAGCTGAGCCAGGCCCGCAGCCTGCCGCGAATCCACGACATCACCACCGATTTCGTCGATCCGCCGGCGTTCCGGGCCATTCTTCCGCTGCGCGCCGATGCGCCCAATCCGCCCGAGTACCAGGGCGAGGAGATCGCCAGCCAGCAGCGCGCGGCCTACCCCGACATCCAGCCGCTGCGCGCGGAGGCCTACCCGGCCATTGTTTTCGACCACGCGCTGGAAACCGCCCGCGAGATGGGCTGGGAGATCGTCGCCGCCGAGCCCGAGCGCGGCATCATCGAGGCCACCGACACCACCTTCTGGTTCGGCTTCAAGGACGACGTGGTCGTTCGAGTCTCGGCCGAAGGCGACGGCAGCCGGGTCGACGTGCGCTCCAAGTCACGCGTGGGCCTGAGCGACGTCGGCGCCAACGCCGCGCGCATCCGGTCTTTCATGGAGCGGCTGGGTGAGCGGATGAACTAGCCGGGTCAGTTCGATTGCGCCACCGTCGCCGGCCCGCTGTCCGGGCACACGGCCGGGGCCGTGTAGTCT
>PWJA01000029.1 GCA_003560975.1 Gammaproteobacteria bacterium | reverse complement strand
TGGAGGTCCCGAGCATGATCGGATTTTCGAGAATCGCTTCGAGGTATTCAGCGACCTGCACATCCACTACGATCCGGAATTCCTGCCCGACAGCATCGCGGTGGGCGACACCTTGACCTACCAGCTGGTCGTGTCCAACCCGGGCGATGCGGTGCTGCATTCGGTTTCCTTCCAGGAGGTGTTTCCGGCCGACTCCGACGTGTATCCGGCCGCCCTGGGCGCCGGTTCCTGGATCTGTGAAGCCTGCCCCACCGGCCTGCAGATCGGGCAGGGCGAAATCCGCTTTGCCGAACAGACCCTGGCCCCCGGGGAGGAGTGGCGCTTCGAGGTTGAGCGTCCGGTGCTGACAGCATCGACCAGCGACGGCGTGCTCCGTCTTCATGCCGGTGTCGTCGATGGTCCCGGTTCCACGGCGCTGTTCGACGCAGACGTGGTGGAAATCCCCATCGTTGGCGAGCCGGTCCGGCTGGTCTTTGTCAGCGATGACGAGCCGGTTGTCCTGGGGGGTACCAAACAGCTGGTCATCCAGGTACAAGACAGCAAGGGGCTGCTCGTCGCCAATGACTCGCGTTTCCTCGACGTCGTGCTGGTGGTCAACCAATCCACCGGAAACGTGACTGGGCTGGGTGCGATCGGTCTCACCAACGGCACGGCGACGCTGGACGTTACCGGCAGCGCCCTGGGCCTGGTCAGCCTGCGGGTCACCGATAATCCGTCCACTCTGCAGCCCGGATTGACCCAGTTCTCGGTCGTTTCGGACTGATCGGACCTCGGTTGCGGTGCCGTTTGCTCAAGCCCCTGGTCGATCATGAATGATCGGTCGGGGGCAAGCGAGGATCGGCTCCGCGGCTGGCTGGAGGCGTACCAACAGGAGCGGAGCCCCGCGGTAGGCGAGGCGCTGGGCGCGGCGTTCCGGGAATTGCGTGGTCACGGCGAGGCCCAGGTCGCCACCGTGCTGGAAGCGCTGGTCGGCCTGGAGCCGCTCGATCCGGACCCGGATGCGGTCGCCGCCCTGCTGCTGTTGCCCAGCGTGCTCGAGGGCGATGCCGCCGGGCTGAACCTGGCCGACCACCTGTCACCGGCGGCGCGCGATCTGCTCGACCAGCTGCGCCGGCTGGAGTATTTCGGCCGCACCTACCTGACCGATGATGCCGCCCGCGCCGAAGGCCTGCGCCGCCTTCTGCTGGCCCTGGTGGCCGACGTGCGCGTCGTCCTGATCGCCCTGGCCTGGCAGCTGGCCCGACTGAAATTGGCGGTCGCTCTGGACGAAGAGACCCGCCGCCACATCGCCCGCGAGACCCAGCTGATCCATGCCCCGCTGGCCAATCGGCTGGGCATTGGCCAGCTCAAGTGGCAGCTCGAGGACCTGGCCTTCCAGTACCTGGAACCGCAGGCCTATCGCCAGATCCGCCTGATGCTGGCCGAACGCCAGGCCGACCGCGAGGCCTACATCAGCTCGTTCATGGCCGAACTGCGCCACATCGTCGCCGAGGCGGGGGTTGCCGCCGAGATCAGCGGCCGGGCCAAGCACATCTACTCGATCTGGCGCAAGATGCAGCGCAAGGGCCTGGATTTCCACGAGCTGTTCGACGTTCGGGCCGTGCGCGTGATGGTCGACAGCGTGGCCGACTGCTACAGCGTGCTGGGCCTGGTTCATACCCACTGGCAGCCGGTCCCGGGCGAGTTCGACGACTACATCACCAACCCCAAGGCCAACCTCTACCAGTCGCTGCATACCGCCGTGACCGGCGCCAGAGGGCGGGCCGTGGAAGTCCAGATCCGCACTCACGACATGCATCGCCACGCCGAGCTCGGCGTGGCCGCGCACTGGCGCTACAAGGAAGGCGGGCCGCGCGACGCCGGGCTGGAGAAGCGCATCGGCGTCATGCGCCAGTTGCTCGAAGGCTCGGACGCCGACGGTGACGATGCCAGCCTGCTGGAGGATTTCCAGAACCTGACCACCGAGGACCGGGTCTACGTGCTCACCCCGCGCGGCGAGGTCAAGGACCTGTCCGCCGGTGCCACCCCGCTGGACTTCGCCTACCTGGTCCATACCGAGGTCGGCCATCGCTGCCGCGGGGCCCGAATCAACGGCCGCATCGTACCCCTGACCACCGAGCTGAAAAACGGCGACCGGGTCGAAATCCTGACCGCCAAGGAACCGCGGCCGTCGCGCGACTGGCTCAGCCCGCGCCTGGGCTACATCCGCACCGCCCGGGCCCGGTCCAAGGTCCGGCACTGGTTCAAGATGGCCCAGTTCGACGAGAACCTGGCCGCCGGGCGGAGCGCGCTGGAGGCCGAGTTCCGCCGCCTGGACCTCGAGCTGGACCAGGTATCCGAGGTTCTGGAGCACTTCAATTTCCGCCGCGTCGAGGATCTCTGCGTGGCGGTGGGGTGCGGCGAGCTGGGGGCATCGCAGGTCGCCCACGCGGTCGAGCGCAAGCACCCGGAACGGCGCCTGGACGAGGCCGTCATCCCGGTCAGCAAGCCGGCCGCCGACCGCGCCGACCGCGGGTCCGACATCCAGATCGAGGGGGTGGGCAACCTGCTCTACCAGATCGCCCAGTGCTGCCAGCCGGTGCCGGGCGACGAGATTGCCGGCTACATCACCCAGGGACGCGGCGTCAGCATTCATCGCCAGGACTGCCGCCAGTTCATCCAACTGCAGCGCGCATCGCCCGAGCGCGTGCTCGGCGTGCGCTGGGCGCGGCGCTCGGCCGGTTCCTATCCGGCCCGCATCCTGATCGAAGCCTGGGACCGGCGCGAGCTGATCCGCGACGTCAGCGGCCTGCTGGCCGGCGAGAACGTCAACGTCACCGCCATGAATGCCAACCGCCAGGACGACGACGAGCACGTCCGGATCGAACTGACCGTCCGGGTCGAGGATTTCGACCAGCTGGCCGGGCTGCTCAACCGCATGCAGTCCATCCCCGGAGTCACCACGGCGCGCCGCATCCGCAGTCGCTAGTGGGCCACGCGGTAAGGTAGGTAACACTCAGAGCCACTGTGCTGGCGCAAATCAAGACGCGTTCCGCAGGGAATGGCAAGCCCTTTCCAAGGAACGCAACGCCGAGTTGCGCCAG
>PWJA01000212.1 GCA_003560975.1 Gammaproteobacteria bacterium | reverse complement strand
TAACGCGTTTGATGCGATGAGGGAAAAGCAAGGAGCAGGGTTCAGGGAGCAAGGTTCAGGGGGACTGGGGGCTGAAAAAAACTCTCTCCTCCAGCCGGCGGAGAGTGGCGAAGCGGAGCGAAGCCGAGGGGTATCATCCATTAGGGACTACAAACCCAAACTCACTGTTCGAACCCATCAAACCGAGAACGGCTATATCACCATCGAAATTGAAGACAACGGGCCGGGAATACCAAAAGAGATTCAGGAAAAAATTCTGCAGCCATTTTTTACCACGAAGAAGGGTACAGAGGGTACAGGGCTTGGTTTATCCATCACAAATGACATTGTGAAAGCTCATGGCGGTGAATTATCTTTGACGAGCAATCCGCAGATAGGTACGATGTTCAGGATAGCTTTTCCAAACAGTTAACCATTTAAGGAAAAGGTGAATATGCATTTATCTCTTCGTTGCAGGAGCCATCAAAAAAAAACTCTTATCAGGTTCCTTTTTCTTTCTTTTTCTCTAACGCTATTTTGCTCGGTTTCTCTTCATGCCCAGCGGGTTGTAACAACAGAAGCCGGTGCCACCCATCGGGTTTTTTCGCCAGAGGATGGCATTCCCAGCCACTCACCCACCAATGCCCTCATATCAAATGATGGGTATGTCTGGATCAGTACTACCGGGGGTACGATCAGGATGTCGGGCAACGAGATTGAAGATTTTGGCGCAGAGTATGGGTTGCCGATGATGCAGAATATTTATTATGACAGAAACCGGGATGTGATGTGGTTTTCCGATTCCAGAACATTGGCAAGTTTTGATGGTGATGCGATCACGATTTATGGGGAGGAAGAGGGTTTTGATCCCCCCGGCGGAGGGCGTAAAGAAGCACGCCCCGTATTGGCCGACAGCCAGGGCCGATTGTGGATTGGCTCATATACTCCTCCTTTCGATTCCCCACAAAATGGCGGGCTGATGGTATTTAAAAATGGCGAATTCAAACCCATTTCGTTTGAAGAGCTGCCGCTTCATAATATAACCGGTGCGTTCGAAGCTTCCGATGGAACCATCTGGTTCAGTTCAGCCGGCTACAGTTCCGATGGTATTTTCTCAAGCTATTCACATTTTGCAAGATATACAGAAGGTGAGTTTGAGATTTTTGATGAAGAGTCCGGCTGTGCTAATGTGATGACGGTGTTCAGAGAGCCAGAAGGTTTCGGAATCAGTATCACAGAAGACAAAAACGGTAATATCTGGTTTGTGTGCAATGGCATGTACGATATGGCGGCCCGGGAACGGAAATATAACGGCCTTTTCAGGTTTGATGGGGCAAATTTTGAGTCAATAGATCATATCAATGAAAGACTTTCATCAAACCCGTTCAATATGTTTTTGTTTTATGATGAACGCAGTAATGAAGTGTACTTTACCTTTACACCGGAAGGTGGGTATACAGAGGATTCGATTTCTGAAGCATTGCATATTTACAATAATGGTGAGTGGCGCACAGAAGAAGTGGCAGCCTGGGATGAGTTACAGGAACGCTCGTCCGTAATTCTCGAGGATGATGCAATATATTTCGGATTCTATTTGGTTCGTACGAAAGGCGGGCAGATCATCGCAAATCTTCAGGCAACAGAAACGGGTTCCAACGATATGAAAAGCATCGTTTTTCGAAAACAGGATGCAGGATGGGAATGGATAGATAGTATCCGCGGATTCTTTCTGACGAATCTATTCGGTGAAGTTTACCTCACAGCATTGGGCGAGCCTGACGTGCTTGGCATCTACACACCGCCCTCATCGCGATTATTAACCTCAGAACACGGATTGCTTCAGTACCCACTGGAATCAAACACTGGTGGCAGTTATTACAGGCCGCGTTTTTTTACGGACAGTGATGGAAACGTCTGGATTAACTATGCAAACAATTACGACCCGGAAAGAGGGTCATACACCGCTTATGGCACAACCTACTGGGATGGTGAACGATTTATCAGCCTTTCAACGGATGACGGCTTTTCAAGCAACAATTTGCTTTTTGTAAACCAGTCTTTGGATGGGGCATTGTGGTTTCCATCAGATAACGGAGTAAACCGGCTTGTTTGGGATGATGATTCTCCAATGGTTACCACATACACCGACAGTGATGGCACCCCATTTTTTTCAAGGAAAATTGGGGAACGGGCCAACGGCGAAATTTTTACCTTTAACAACTATGTTACCCCTGCAAATGATGCCATACCAGAGCAACCATTTTTTCTTGGCAGGCTTCAGGGAGATTCATTTGAACGGTTTGATAACCCATTCCCCGACAGCCTCGCCTCGCTGCCCTACCAGGAATATGAATTAATAGCAGACCGGGATAACCGGATGTGGTTAACTGCCCGCTTTGCCGAAGCCACCGGTGACGCGCTGTTTCTTGCAAAAACTCATCATCGCATAATGATTGATGATGAATGGATAGCACCACCGGAAGATTGGGACGTTCCGGCAACCCGACTTTTTTATGTTGGTGAACTGAATAACGGCCTCTACTACATGAAAGAGGGTGGCTTCCTTATGTTTGATTTTGACCAGGAACGATTTGTTGACCTCACCGACAGCACCAACACCACGGCTGATTTCAGAATTATGCAACGTGTAAATACTGCCGGCATGGTTTTCAATATCGAAAGTGATGATTATTTGTACATCCGGTTCCGCGATATGGGACTTGCGGTTTTTGATGGCACCAACCTCACCTACCTCGATCGAAGAAACGGGCTGCCAAGCCTGCGCATCAGCTATCCCCAAAGAGACCGCAATGGCGATATGCTGTTCACAACTCCAACCGGTGGTATCATTTTTGACGGCCCGGATTTTACCGCGATCAGGGACGATGCCGTATCGGGGCTCACAGCCAGGGGCATAGCGCGCGATAAAAACAACAATATTCTGATTCAGCATCTTGGTCAGGGCATTACCATCACGCAGATGGACACCACAAAATACCCCGTACGTATATCATCGATTCTGGCTGATGGGGATCGTTTTTATGAAGGCCAGTCGCCACGCTTAAAACCCGATCAAAACAATATCGAATTCCGTTTTAGCACCCTTAAT
>PWJA01000189.1 GCA_003560975.1 Gammaproteobacteria bacterium | reverse complement strand
CTGCAGGCCCTGGCATTCGGGATCACCTTTCTGGCGGGTGCGGTCGTGGCCCTGGCTACCATGGGATGGTCTGTCATGCCGATGCTGGCCGGACTGGGCGTTGCCGGCATCGTCGTCGGCTTTGCCCTGCAGGACTCGTTGAAGAGTTTCGTCGCCGGCTGGATGATTCTTTTCTACCGGGCCTACGACGTGGGTGATTACGTCCAGGTGGCAGGCGGGGAAGGCAGGGTTCGCAAGATGACGCTCAACAGCACCCGGATCGCGACCCCGGACAACACGATCAAGCTGGTTCCCAACCGCAAGATCTGGGACGACACGATCGTGAACCTGACCGCGAGCCGAGCCCGCAGGCTGGATATGGAGATCGCCGTCAGCCCGGAAAACGATCTCGATGAAGTAGAGAACAGCATTCAGGGGCTGCTGGAGGAGCATCCGCAGATTCTGAACAAGCCGAAAGCCGAAGTTCACCTCGCCCGCATGGATTCCTCCGAGATGGTGTTCATGCTGAGACCATGGGTGCGATCCGATCAGTACTGGGTGGTGAAAAGAGCCCTGCTCAAGGATCTTAAACAGCGCTTCGAGCGAGACCGGATCGCTTTGGCCTAGCGGGTCGCGCGGCAAATGAGTGCAATTTACCGCATGACCCGCTATTGGCTGGCGGAGCGCTGTTACCGCGGCGCCGGGCGAGGCGCCATGCGTGGCGCTGGTCCGGCCATCTGCGGACTCATGCCGCGCTGACGGGCGGCGTGGGCCCGGTCGAATTGCGCCCGGTTGAAGTTTTGTGGTGCTGGTCGGGAAGTCGGTCCATAAGGCCGCATGTCCGGCCGCGCCGCAGGCCGGGAGACTGGCCCGGAAGGCCGTGTAGCGGGTCGGCTCGTTGGCCCGGGCCGTGTGGCGGGTGGCGATGCTGGTGACAGCGGACGCGTGGAAGGCCCGGATCCCGGTCGAGTCGATGGTCTGCCCGGCGAAATCGTATCCTTCGACCAGCCGCCGCTCTCGCGCGTCCGCCAGCCATCATCAACGCGCTGGGCGATATTGCCGTCCCGGTCGGCGAACACGTTGTTGGCCTTGCCGGTTGCTGGTCGAGCCACCCTGCGGTCCGATACCGCGGCGTCGCGGGCGGCATTGCGCCGCAGGTTTTCAGGGCGCTGATAGACGTTGTCGCGCGACCGGTCGCGGGTGGCGTTCGACCTGGCGATCTGGTTGCCCACGTTCATACGGTTGCCGACATTGATGTTGTTGCCGATGTTGATGTTACCGGTGTTGATGATGACAGGCCCGCGGTGGCCGCCGCCGTACCAGCCGTTACAGCAGCCCCACGGTCGGTAGTAAGAACCGCCGTAGCCGCCGCTCCAGTTCATGCCGAAGCGGAAGAACCCGTTCGACCAGCTCATGCCGAAGTTCCAGCCAGTCCAGGGGTTATAGCCGACATTGAATCCCCAGGTCGGCGGACGCGGATAGTACCAGGTGCCGTAGTACGGCCGATAACGCCAGCCGGTGCCGTAAACCGGCACGCCGTAATAGGGGAACGACCACATGTAGCCCGGCGTGTAGCCCACGTATACGACATCCGGCGTCGAGTCGTAGATATGGACATGCGTGGTGTTGTAGACGGGAGCACTGGGAGGAATCCGTTCGATTTCCTCGCGCGGGACCGAATCGGCCACCGCCCACGGCCCGGTCGCAGAGCCCGATGCAAACCAGACGCCGGCATCCACGGCGTAATAGCGCCCGTTGATTTCCAGCACCTGCGCCCCGGTATTGACGGCGTAGGACACGTTCGTACCGGAAATGCTTTCGAACTGTGGCCTGCCATCGTACTCGACCGTCAGACTGGCTTCATCGCGCTTGATGGCCGCCGTCTGGGGGATGAATTGATCGAGGACAGCCTCCTCGGCCTCGATCGTGCCGGCGATGGACGTTCGCACTCCGCCGATCTCCGAGGCCGGTGGAATGTCGCCGAAACTTGCCGGGAGTTCGTCGGGGCGCACGAAGGTCCACGGCCCCTCCTGGGATTTCGACCGGAACCAGCGCCCGGACAGCAGCAGGTACATGTTGTTCGTGGACAACTCCCTGAGCCAGGGCGATTCGGTGTTTTGCACATAGAGCAGTTCACCCCCGGGCAGCGACTGCCAGTCGGGTTTGCCGTCGGTGACGATCAACTCCGTTGGAACGCTGGATGCGACGATGGCCGGCGGGGTGTCAGGCTGAGGTTCATCGGTGTCGGCCGATTGCATGGCCTGCACCAGATCTCGCGGCGGCGAATCGGTCGGCGTCCACGGCCCCAGTGGGTCGCTGGCTGCGTACCAGAACTTGCCGCTGGACAGCCAGTGATCCCGACTGCGATTTTTTCGCACGACCGCCATCGGCACATTCAACACACGCTCATACGGACTGTCTTCGATCTCGTGGTATTTCGGGTCGCCGTCGTAGAGCAGCAGCACGGCCAGTTCTTCGCGAAACAGGATGACCGGTGGATCGTTGTTGAGGTTTTCGACGCTGGTTCTTTCGATCTCGGCGGTTTCGAGACTGGCGGTCAGGGCATGAAGCGAAATCTGAAAACCGGCGGCCGGCATGGCGGCCTCGACGACGGCGGTGAATCGTTGCTCGTCGGCATCGCGGGATTCCGGCCAGCGTACGTCGGTCACCCGCAGATTGCGGATCAGCGCCGTTCCCTCGGCCCGGTCGGTTTCGATGATTGATTCGAACCAGAACGCGCCAAAGATCGGATCTTCCTGGCCCCGCAATTCCAAAGCCATCGCCGTGCGGCCTCTGAGCGTATTGCCTTCCAGATTCTCCGGTTGCGGCTGGTACACGAGGATGGTGCCTTCTTCGGCACTGATTTCCTGCGGCCAGTCGATGGCATGAGAAACGCCGGACCAGCACAAGACTGCCAGCGCCAATGAGCGGACCAATACGAATATGGCGGTTGAGTGGGTTTGTTCCATTTGTTTTCGAACCTTTGCTCTGGAGCTGATCAGCGATCAATGTATGCTCGTTTCTATCAGCTTTGCCGCTCAATGTCTCCCCGTATCAACGGTTTGTGCACTTTTTCGACGGATGGAGACAATTGTTTACAGGAGCAGGGG
>PWJA01000197.1 GCA_003560975.1 Gammaproteobacteria bacterium | reverse complement strand
GGTTACGGTTTACGGTTTACGGTTTACGGTTTACGGTTTACGGTTTCCGGTTTACGGTTTCCGGTTTACGGTTTACGGTTTACGGTTTACGGTTTACGGTAAACCGTGCAACGGCCCGTACCGTAGGTCGGCCCTACGCGGCCGACGGCCCATGTCGCGGGCTGGTGCCGTCGTATGGCTATGACCGTCGGGGACGTAACCCCGACCCACGGGGTGGCCGAAGGGCGATTTTTCGGGGGGATTTTGATGTTTGATTCGGGTTTTCGTTTGGTGTTTGCCGCATTGATGGTTTTCCTTGCCGGGCCTGCGGCGGCCGGGGATGTCCGGGCGTTCCGGGACGCGCTGGCTTCGCACTGCGGCCAGGCCTTCGAGGGCCAGCGCGTGGTTGCCCGGGACGACCGTCCCGACCTGCTCGAGGGCGACGAGACCCTGATCGTCCATTTCCGGGAGTGCAGCGACGAGCGGCTCGCGCTGCCGTTTCATATCGGTCCGCCGGATGGTGACTGGGATCGTTCGCGTACCTGGCTTTTCACCTGGACCGACGACGGCGCGCGTCTGGAGCTGCGCCACGATCACCGTCTGCCCGACGGCCGGCCCGATCTCGAAAACACGATGTACGGCGGGCTGTCGATCGGCGGCGACGCCGGCGTCCAGCGTTTCCTCTACACCGAACGCACCGCCGAGGACGGCAGCGCCCTGGGCTGGCAGATCGAGATCGTGCCCGGCGAGCGCTACACCTACGGCACGTTCCGCGGCGAGGACTGGACCTGGCGGCTGGATTTCGATCTGACGACGCCGCTGGATGACACTCCGCCACCACCCTGGGGCTTCGAGACCGCCGAACCGTAACCGTCGGCCTTCGGGCGGTTGTCGGCGGTCGGGGGTGTAACCCCGACCGCCGGGCGGTTATGAACGGATTACAGCAGTTCCTCGACCGCGCTGCGTTCTTCGCGCAGTTCCCTGTCGGTTGCCTCCATCCTGGTCCGCGAGAAGTCGTTGACCTCCAGGCCCTGGACGATTTTCCACTGGCCGTCTTCGCAGGTGCAGGGGAAGGAGTAGATCACGCCCGGTTCGATGCCGTAGCTGCCGTCGGCGGGGACGGCCATGGAGACCCAGTCATCGCCGTCGGTGCCCAGCGCCCAGTCGCGGATGTGATCGATGGCCGCCGAGGCCGCCGAGGCCGCGCTGGAGGCGCCGCGGGCCTTGATGATGGCCGCGCCGCGCTGCTGAACCGTGGGAATGAAGTCGCTTTCGTACCAGCTCTGATCAACCAGTTCCAGCGCCGGCTTCGGGCCGACCAGGGTCTGGTGGATGTCGGGGTACTGGGTCGAGGAATGGTTGCCCCAGATCGTCATCTGCCGGATGTGGGTATGGTGGACGCCGGTTTTGGCCGCCAGCTGGGCCAGGGCCCGGTTGTGGTCCAGCCGGGTCATGGCGGTGAAGTTTTCCGGCGGCAGGTCGGGCGCGTTGGCCTGGGCGATCAGGGCGTTGGTGTTGGCCGGGTTGCCGACCACGAGCACCTTGACGTCGCGGCTGGCCACGGCGTTCAGGGCCTTGCCCTGCGGTCCGAAGATCTTGCCGTTCGCGCTCAGCAGGTCCGCCCGCTCCATGCCCGGACCCCGGGGCCTGGCCCCGACCAGGATGGCGTAGTCGGTGTCCTTGAAGCCCTCGTCCAGTTCGGTCGTGGCGACGACGTCCTGAAGCAGCGGGAAGGCGGCGTCCTGCAGCTCCATGACCACGCCCTTGAGCGCATCCAGTGCCGGCGGGATTTCGATGAGCTGGAGAATGACCGGCTGGTTGGGGCCGAGCAAGTCGCCGGAGGCGATGCGGAAGCAGAGCTGGTAGCCGATCTGGCCGGCGGCGCCGGTAATGGCGATGCGCTTGGGATGGGTGGTCATGCGAATTCTCCGAGGGTGGACAGGTAATTCCACCATTTTAACGCGATTGAGACACCAATCACCCGTAGGTCGGGGTTACACCCCCGACGGTCATACCCATCGGCCGGCACCACCACCCCGCCACGGGGTTACACCCCCGACGGCCATACTGGGTACCGTGCAGGCACCACCCGTAGGTCGGGGTTACACCCCCGACGGGCAGACCCAAAATCTTCCCGATACTTTCGACCGGTACCGCGCGAGGACCAGGGCCCCAGTTTGGGGTATGGTGGAAGCGGTCTTTTGTGGAGATGGAACAATGCTGAAATACTGGATTGCGCCTGTGGCGCTGGTGGTGGCGGTCGGCGCGCAGGCCGGGCCGCTGGATGAGTACTGGGACAGCCTGGAGTCTTTGTGCGGGCAGGCGTTCGAGGGCACCTTGATCACCCATCCGGAAGGCGAGACCGGTTTCGTGGATCAGCGCCTGGTCATGCACGTGCGCGACTGCGGCGAGGATCGGATCCGGATTCCCTTCATCGTCGGAGACAACTATTCACGGACCTGGGTGCTGACGAGAACCGACGATCGCCTCGAGCTCAAGCACGATCATCGCCACCCCGACGGGACTCCGGAAGAGAGCACCATGTACGGCGGCACGACGACCAACCAGGGCCGCGCGTACGAGCAGTATTTCCCGGCCGATGAGCAGACCCGGGAGGTGATCGAGGCCGCGTTCTCCAACGTCTGGGTGATGCGCGTTCATCCGGGCGATACCTTCACCTACGGCCTGTGGCGGCTGGGCACGCCGCGCGTCTTCCAGATCGATTTCGACCTGACCCGGCCGGTCGATGCGCCGGATGCGCCGTGGGGTTGGGAAGACTGAATCCGCCGGCCGGCGGAAGGCTGAGCGGCCTCAGGCCGTTTCCAGCCAGTGCATGCTGAACAGGCCCTCGGGGTCTTTCCAGACGTGTTTCGAGACCAGCCCGGCGCGCCCGGCGAGTTCGCGAAAGGCCTTGACCGAGTACTTGTAGCTGTTCTCGGTATGGATGGACTCGCCGGCGGCGAAGTCGAAACGCTGGCCGCCCACCTCGATGGCGGTCGCGGCGCGCGCGACCAGGTGCATTTCGATCCGACCTTCGGCGGCGTTGAAGCGCGCTTCGTGTGCGAACACGTCGGGCTCGATGCGGGCGTCGAGTTCGTTGCGCATGCGGTCAAGCAGGTTGCGGTTGAACGCGGCGGTAATGCCCTGGGCGTCGTCGTAGGCGGCCACCAGCGCCGATTCGGATTTCATCAGGTCCACGCCGATGAGGATGGCCCCGTTGGCGCGCGCGATCCGGCCCATCCGGGCCAGAAACGCCTCGGCTTCGTCGTGATCGAAGTTGCCGATGGTGGAGCCGGGAAAATACACCACGCGGCGCCGCGAGGGCGGATCGAGCTGAAGGGTGTCGGCGTCGATGTCCAGGGTGTAGTCGGCCTGCAGCGGGCGAATTTCGATATCGGGAAAGTCGCGGGCCAGCTGGCGGGCCGATGCGTTCAGCGCGGCCCGGGAGATTTCGATCGGCGTGTAGGCGCGCGGCTGGTGCAGCGCGGCGAGCAGCTTGCGGGTCTTGACGCCGGACCCGGATCCGAATTCGATGACGTGCGCTTCGGGGCCGATGTGGTCGCTGATGGCGCCGATGTGCGCCTCGTGCAGGGCCAGGTCGGCGCGGGTGACGTAGTACTCGGGACTCTCGCAGATCGCTTCGAACAGCGCGGAACCCCGCGCGTCGTAGAAATACTTGCAGGGCAGGGCCCGGGGTGCGGCCGACAGACCGGCGAGCACGTCGTTCAGGAAGGCCTCGCGCGCCTTGGCGCCGATTGCCATCAGCCGAGATCCCGGGCCAGGCGCAGGCCGCTGAACTGCCAGCGATCGGCCGGGTAGAAAAAGTTGCGGTAGGTGGGCCGCAGGTGGCCGGGCGGGGTGGCGCAGCTGCCGCCGCGCAGGACCATCTGGTTGGCCATGAACTTGCCGTTGTATTCGCCGACCGCGCCGGCGGCCGGACGGAAGCCGGGATAGGAGGAATAGCTCGACGCGGTCCATTCCCAGGTATCGCCGAACAGCTGGACGAGGCGGCCGGAATCGGCTGCGCTGGCCGGATGGTAGCGCTCGCGGTCGGCGAAGTGCCCGACCACCGGTTCCGCGGCGGCGGCCGTTTCCCACTCGAACTCCGTCGGCAGCCGGGCGCCGGCCCACTGGGCGTAGGCGAAGGCCTCGTAGAAGCTGATGTGGCAGACCGGTTCGTCCGGATCCAGGTCGCGCCAGCAGCCCAGGGTATGAACCATCCACTGCCCGTCTTCGTCGCGCCAGTACAGCGGCGCCTCGATCCCCTGTTCCTGGACCCAGGACCAGCCGTCGGCCAGCCACAACTCGGGTCGGCGGTAGCCGCCATCGGCGATGAACTCGAGGTACTCGCCGCAGGTGACGGGCCGGCGGGCCAGCTGAAAGTCCTGCAGCATGACTTCGTGACGCGGGGTCTCGTTGTCGAAGGCGAAGGCGCTGCCGGCATGACCAACCGTCACCACGCCGCCGCTGAAATCCACCCAGGCCTGCTCCGGGGCCGGTCCGACTGGCTCCGGAACCCGCGTCCAGGCCGGCGCGACCGGGTTGAAGCTGAGGGCATGCTTGAAGTCGGTGACCATGAGCTCCTGGTGCTGCTGCTCGTGATTCAGGCCCAGGACCACGATGTCGGCCAGGGTCGGCAGCTGGTTTTCCGGTGCCTCCGACAGCAGTCGAATGACCGCGTCATCGACGTGTTCGCGATAGCCGGCGACCTCGTCGCTGTCGGGCCTGGACATGAGCCCGCGCCGGGTGCGCGGGAACTGGCGGCCGATGCCGTTGTAGTAGGAGTTGAACAGGTAGGCGTAGTGCTCGTTGAACGCCTGGTAGCCGCGCGCCTGCGGCTGCAGCAGGAAGGTCTCGAAAAACCAGGTGGTGTGGGCGCGATGCCACTTCAGCGGGCTGGCATCGGGCATGGACTGCAGGTTCTGGTCTTCCGGGCTCAGACCGGACACCATGCGCTCGGAGGTCCGGCGGACCTGGCAGAACTGCTCGATGAGCGTTTCGCGCGGCAGCCCGGTCGGTGCGGACTGGTTGAAGCACGGCTCGCAAACGGGCGTTGTGGGCAACAGGGGCTCGACGTTGTTCATGGCAACACGGACGTTCGGATGAATGGAAGGCGAGCGATCCGTCCCCCGGAATCGCTCTCAGGGCAAAATTGTTGCATAGCCGGATGAAGCTTTCCCGAATTCGGCCCGGATCCGGCCGGATCCGGGCGCTCAATCGATCTCGTATTTCTTGAGCTTGTAGCGCAGCGAGCGGAAGGTGATGCCCAGGTTGCGGGCCGCTTCGCTCTTGTTGTAGCGCGCCTCTTTCAGCGCGTTTTCCAGGATCTGACGCTCGACGTCTTCGATGTAGTCGTCGAGGCTGCGATCCTCGGGGCAGGCAGGCGCAGCGTCGACCGGCTGCAGGCTGTGCTCCATGCTCAGATCGTTTCCGGTGATGGTCGTGCCCTCGGCCAGGGTCACGGCGCGCTGCAGGATGTTGATCAACTCGCGCACGTTGCCGGAAAAGGGATGGCGGGCCAGGGCTTCGATCGCATCGTCGCTCAGCGTCCGCGGCGGTTCGCCCCACTGTTCGGCGATCGAGTCGAGGAAATGGCGGGCCAGCACGCCGACGTCTTCGGGGCGCTCGTTGAGCGAGGGCATGTGCAGCTCGATCACGTTGAGGCGGTAGTACAGATCGTTGCGGAAATTGCCGGCCTCGACCAGCGATTTGAGCGGCTTGTGGCTGGCCGACAGGATGCGCACGTCGACGCGAAGTTCTTCGCGCCCGCCGATCGGCCGCACGGTCTTTTCCTGGATGACCCGCAGCAGCTTGACCTGCATGTTCAGCGGCAGGTCGGCGACTTCGTCGAGAAACAGGGTGCCGCCGTGCGCGGCCTGGAACAGGCCTTCCTTGTCGGCTTCGGCGCCGGTGAAGCTGCCGCGCATGTGGCCGAAAAACTCGCTTTCCATCAGCTCGGAGGGGATGGCGCCACAGTTGACCGCCACGAAGGCCTTGTCGGAACGGGGTCCGAGGTCGTGAATCAGGCGCGCGGCCAGCTCCTTGCCGGTCCCGGAGTCGCCGGAAATCATCACCGGGGCCTGGCTGCGGGCGAGCTTGCTGATGGTCTTGCGCACGCGCTGGATGGCGCTGGAGTCGCCAATGAGGCGCTGTTTGAGCAGGGCGCTTTCGCCCTCGCTGACCGGCCGCTCCGGCGCCGGTTTGTGTGCGGGCGTGGCCGGCGCCTCGTTCGCATCCATGCTGCGGGCGGCCTTTTCCAGGTCGTCTTTGTGCATTTGCAGGGCGGTCCGGACCAGGCTGCGCAGGACCTCGAGGTCGACCGGCTTGGAGACGAAATCGAAGGCGCCGTACTTGAGCGCCGTGACCGCATCCTCGACCTTGCCGTAGGCGGTGATCATGGCCACCGGTAGTTCGGGGTGATCGCGGTTGATTTCCCGGATCAGGCTCAGGCCGTTGCCGTCGGGCAGGCGCATATCGGTCAGGCACAGGGCGTAGCCCCCGTTGGCCGACAGCATGCGGCGCGCCGAGGACAGGTCGGCGGCGGTTTCGACCTCCAGCCCCATGCGGGACAGGGTGATGTCGAGCAGTTCGCGGAGATCGGGTTCGTCGTCGACGACCAACGCGCGCGGTGAAGTCATACCTTCTCCCTGATGGTTTCAAAACGTGGGCCGGTGGACTCGGCCGCCGGTTCGCCGGATTCGGGCCGACGAAGCAGGATACGGAAACAGGCCCCGGCCCTGGGAATCTGGACGTACTCCAGCGGAGCCTGGTTGGCATCGCACAACTGACGCGCCAGGTACAGACCCAGGCCGGAACCCTGGTTGTGCGTGGTGAAGAACGGTTCGAAGACCTGCGAGCGCTTGTCGAGCGGGATGCCCGGGCCGTCGTCGATGATGTCCAGCGCGATCTCGCGCTGGCCGCGAATCGGGCTGACCCGGACCGTGATCACGGGCAGGCGCTCGCCGGTTCGCGCGTGCTTGAGCGAATTTTGCAGCAGGTTCCAGACCGCCTGGGTCAGCTGCCCGGGGTCGATCATCACGATCACGGCGGCCGACGGCAGCTCCAGCTGGACCTGGTTGTCGGGCAGGCGGTGGTAGGCGCGAAACTCGTTGACCAGCTTGCGCGTCCAGCTGACCAGGTTGACCGACTCGATCCGGGCGCGTTCGCGCCGCGACAGCTTGAGCACGCTTTCGACGATGTCGTTCATGCGCGCGGTGTGATTCAGAATCATGCCGACCAGCTTCTGGTCGGCCGGCGGAAGATCCTCGGATTCGGCCAGCAGCTGGCTGGCGTGGCTCAGGGCGCCGAGCGGGTTGCGGATTTCGTGGGCAATGCTGGCCGACAGCCGGGCCAGCGAGGCCTGGGCCAGGTCGCGGGCTCTCCGACTGACCACCGACGTGTCTTCCAGGAAGATCAGGGTCGCCGGCCGGTTCAGGCCGGGCATGTCCATCATCCTGGGGATGACGGCAACCTGGGTTGCCTGCAGCAGCAGGCCCTCGTCTTCGGCCTTGCCGGTCTTGCGCCAGCGCTGGAGGCGCTGATACACGGGCGGTGAGATCTTCTTGAGGTCGCGCTGGCCCAGCGGCGGGTTGCCGAGCAGGTAGCGGGCCGACTCGTTCATCTGCCGAATCATGTTGGACTCGTCGACCACCACGACCCCGGACCGCATCCGGTGGATGATGATCTCGTTGACCCGCTCGAGGTTGGCCAGGTCGTTGCCGCGGCGCTCGGCCAGAAGCTGGTAGCGGCGTCCCCAGCCGCCGAGCAGGTGCGCGGTCAGCGCGATGATGAAGGCGGCGATGCCGTAAAGGGCGGCCTGGACGCTCAGCGAGCCGGCGAGGCCGTCGCCGCGGATCAGGGCGTTGTCGACGATCAGGCCGATGGTCAGCAGCGAGGCGAACAGCAAACTGGTGCGCAGCGGCAGGAGCAGGCCGGAAATGCCGACGCTGAACAGCAGCAGGAGGGCCAGTCCGGTTTCCAGACTGCCGAAGCAGTGCAGAATGATGCCGATGAGAATCAGGTCGGTGGCGATCGAGAACGATGCCAGCTCGGCCGGGGGCACCGCCTTGCGCAGGTGCACGACCAGGAACACCACGGCCGCGCCGAAATAGGTCAGGGCCGCGGCCTGGGCCAGAAAACTGCGGTAGCCGGCGGGAATGGCCTCGATCAGCGGGCTGAACACCGCGATCACGACGACCGGCGCGACCACCATGCGAAAGACATTGAGGTAGTGCAGGGCACGGGCGATGATCCGATCGTCGGCCACCATGGTTATTGCTGCCTGCACGAATGCCTCCCCGCACCGATCCTGTCTGCAAGAACTCCTCGACCGTAAACGCGACGGGAGCCGGAATTGCCAGTATAGCCCTGCGTGCGGTTGATAATTGAGCGCTTGGGTTTAGAATAGCCGGCTGGCGCGCGGTTCGCGAGCTGCCCGCTTTGGGTTTTTCCATCCGAATTGTCTCATCCAGGGGATTCAGAATGAATTTTCACGAGTATCAGGCCAAGGCCCTGTTCGCCGAATACGGCATTCCGGTGCCCAAGGGCGAACTGGCCACCACGGCCGAGGAAGCCGTCGAGGCGGCCCGTCAGGTAGGCGGCAGCCAGTGGGTTGTCAAGGCGCAGGTTCATGCCGGCGGACGCGGCAAGGCCGGCGGGGTCAAGCTGGTCGACAGCCTCGACGGCGTTCGCGCCGAGGCCGAGCGCATGCTGGGGATGAAGATCGAGACCTACCAGACCGGCGGGCTGGCGCTGCCGGTCAACAGCGTGCTGATCGCCGAGGCCACCGAGATCAAGCAGGAACTCTACCTCGGCGCCCTGGTCGATCGGGCGCACAAGTCGGTGGTGTTCATGGGCTCGGCCGCCGGCGGGGTCGATATCGAGCAGGTCGCCGCCGAGACGCCGGAACAGATCATCACCGCGGTCGTCGATACCGCAGCCGGGTTCATGCCTTACCAGGCCCGCCAGATCGGCTTTGCCATGGGCCTGAACCCCAAGCAGGTCGGTCAGCTGACCCGGATCATGGCCGGTTTGTATCGTCTGTTCATGGAAAAGGACATCGGCCTGATCGAGGTCAATCCGCTGATCATCGACGACGAGGGCAACCTGAGCGCGCTCGATGCCAAGCTCAACGCCGACGACAACGCCCTGTTCCGCCACCCGGACCTGGCCGAGATGCGCGACGAGTCGCAGGAGGACCCGACCGAGCTGGCCGCCAGCAAGCACGATCTGAACTACGTCACCCTGGACGGCAACATCGCCTGCATGGTCAACGGCGCCGGCCTGGCCATGGCGACCATGGACGTGATCAAGCTGGCCGGCGGCGAGCCGGCCAACTTCCTCGACGTCGGCGGCGGCACCAACGCCGAGCGGGTCAAGGAAGCCTTCAAGCTGATTTTGTCGGACGACAAGGTCAAGGCCATCCTGGTCAACATCTTCGGCGGGATCGTGCGCTGCGACCTGATCGCCGAGGGCATCATCAACGCCGTCAGCGACATCGATGTCGATGTGCCGGTGGTGGTGCGCCTGGAAGGAACCAACGTCGATGAAGGCAAGAAGCTGCTGGCCGACAGCGGTTTCGCCATCATTCCCGCCGACGATCTGAACGACGGCGCGCGCAAGGCCGTCGACGCCGCAGCGGCGTAAAGGAATCCAGAAAATGAGTGTATTGATCAACAAGCAGACCAAAGTCATCACCCAGGGCTTCACCGGCGCCCAGGGCACGTTCCACTCCGAGCAGGCGATTGCCTACGGCACCGAGCTGGTCGGCGGGGTCACGCCGGGCAAGGGCGGCCAGAAGCACCTCGACCGGCCGGTCTTCGATACCGTCGAGCAGGCCGTCGACAAGACCGGTGCCGAGGCCTCCATGATCTTCGTGCCGCCGCCGTTTGCCGCCGACGCCATTCTCGAGGCCGCCGACGCCGGCATCCGGGTGATCGTGTGCATCACCGAGGGCATTCCGGTGCTCGACATGATGCGGGTCAAGGCTGCCCTGGCGGCCTACGAGGACGTCACCCTGATCGGCCCGAACTGCCCCGGCATCATCACCCCGGGCGAGTGCAAGATCGGCATCATGCCGGGTCGGATCCACAAGCCGGGCCGGGTCGGCATCGTGTCGCGTTCCGGCACCCTGACCTATGAAGCGGTCTTCCAGACCACCAACGCCGGCCTGGGCCAAACCACCTGCATCGGCATTGGCGGCGACCCGATCCACGGCATGAGCTTTGTCGACTGTCTGTCCCTGTTCCAGGAGGACGACGCCACCGAGGGCATCATCATGGTCGGCGAGATCGGCGGATCGGCCGAGGAAGACGCGGCCGAGTTCATCGCCGAGCGGGTGACCAAGCCCGTGGTTGGCTACATCGCCGGCGTCACCGCACCGCCGGGCAAGCGCATGGGCCACGCCGGCGCCATCATCTCCGGCGGCAAGGGCACGGCCGAAGCCAAGTACGCGGCGCTGGAAGAGGCGGGGGTGACCACGGTTCGGTCGCCGGTGGAGCTTGGGGCGGCGATTGCGCAGCGGTTGAAGTAGGGACCAGGGACCAGGGACCAGGGACCAGGGACCAGGGACCAGGGACCAATGGGGCTCGTTCATGAGAATAGGAAGTGTTATCAAGGGCATGGCCGTATCGTCGATCTCAAAATTGCCAGTGAGCCTTGATTCACTGGTCCCTGGTCCCTAGTCCCTGGTCCCTCAAAAAAGTGCTCAAAATCGCGCTCGCCCAAACCGACTTCCAGGTCGGCCACATCACCGCCAACCACGACCGGATCCTCGAACTGATCCGGCAGGCGCGGGACGAGCAGGAGGCGGATCTGCTGGTCTTGCCGGAGCTGGCCCTGACCGGGTACCCGCCGGAAGACCTGGTGCTGCGTTCGGGCTTCATGCGCCGGACCGAGGAGGCCCTGGCCGAGATCACCGACCAGGTCCGCGGCATCGACGTGCTGATCGGCTATCCGCGTGGAATGGGCGGAAAGCGCTACAACTCGGTCTCCTGGCTGCGCGACGGGCGGATTCTGGGGACCTACGACAAGTGGGATCTGCCGAACTACGCCGTATTCGACGAGCGGCGCTACTTCGTGCCGGGAACCGAGCCGCTGGTCATCGAGGTGGCCGGAGTCCGGGTCGGCGTGCTGATCTGCGAAGACACCTGGACGCCGGAAGCCGCGCGCGCGGCCCGGCAGGCCGGTGCCCAGCTGCTGATTTCGGCCAACGCCTCGCTGTATTACCGGCGCAAGCACCTGGACCGTGGCGAGGTGCTCAAGTCCCGCCAGGCCGAAACCGGCCTGCCCCTGATCTACCTCAACTGCACCGGCGGCCAGGACGAGCTGGTCTTCGACGGACATTCCCTGGCCATTGACGGCGAGGGCCAGCTGTCCCACCCCGGCCCGCTGTGCCGGGAAAGCCTGCTGCGGGTCGATTTCCACGCCGAAACCGGGCGCTTCGACTACCGCCACTGGCCGGCCGGTGAGACCGCCGATCTGCCGGTGATCTACGCCGTACTCCAGCGCGGTTTGCGCGATTACGTGCGCAAAAACAAGTTTTCTTCGGTTGTTTTCGGCCTGTCCGGCGGCATCGATTCGGCCCTGACCGCGGTCCTGGCCGCCGACGCGCTGGGTCCGGAGAATGTGCTGGCGGTGATGCTGCCCTCGCGCCATACCTCGGAGCTGTCGCTGATCCTGGCCACCGAGCAGATCGACCTGCTCGGGCTGAACTACGACAACCTCTCGATCGAGCCGATCTACCAGGCCATGACCGGCCAGCTGGCCGAGGCCTTTGCCGGCACGCGCGAGAATTTCACCGAGGAGAATCTGCAGGCCCGGGCCCGTGGCAACCTCATCATGGCCCTGTCGAACAAGTTCGGTCACCTGCCGCTGGCGACCAGCAACAAGAGCGAGCTGGCAACCGGTTATTCGACCATCTACGGCGACATGTGCGGCGGGTTCTCGCCGATCAAGGACGTGCTCAAGACCCTGGTCTACGAACTGGCCGACTGGCGCAACGGCCAAGGGCCGGCCATTCCGCAGGGCGTGATCGAGCGTCCGCCTTCGGCCGAGCTGGCCCCGAACCAGCTCGATCAGGACAAGCTGCCGCCGTACTCGATCCTCGACGACATCATCACCCGCTACGTGGAACAGGACCAGCCGATCTCGGAAATTGTCGCCGCCGGCATCGACGAGGCCACCGTGCGGCGTGTGGCCGGCATGGTCCTGGCCGCCGAGTACAAGCGCCGCCAGGG
>PWJA01000045.1 GCA_003560975.1 Gammaproteobacteria bacterium | reverse complement strand
GTGGAGGACGTGGAGGTTCGCGGTCCTCTGGTGACGGGGCTCTGGATGGGTTCGAGCAGCGGGTGGTGCCGGATGCTTCCGGCCGTCCACGGCGATCGGCCTGGGTGAGGGGTCGGGTTTCGGGGAGCTGGGTGCCCTTGCATTGGTTCGGGTGGGGCGGGTGGCGCGGGTGGTTTTCGGGGTGGGTTGGTGCCGCGGAGGGATGCTGCTGAAGTTGGAGTTGCGTCCGCGCCGTGGGCGGTCGTAAGCATCCGGCACCACCCGCTGCAGCAGACTGCAGGTTGGTTCAGGGGGTGTATTTCTGCCTTTTCTCCCATCCGTCAGCGGGGAGTGGTGTTGCCTTTCGGCGCGACCCGGGTCGCGGACGCCGGCTCAGGCCTGTCCGCATCCATCGGGTGCCGCTGCCCTGCCAGGGAGGCCCGAAGGCTTTCCGTCTTCTCGATTCCATGCGCTGGCACCCAGCGCCCCGAAACCCGCGTTGCCGCCGCAGCCGATCGGACCCGGGTCGCGCCGAAAGGCGACGCCACTCCCCGGCCCCCCCTCTCCCAACCTGAAAACGAGCGGGTCAACGCTCCTCGCCGGGGTCACGGGAAGCGCGGTGAATTTTGTGCAGCGCGCAAATTTAGTGCAGTTTTGCTGTGGACCTGCTGTGTTTCGAAGCAAACAGGAAATTCGGTTGGAAACGAAATTCTCAATGAATTCAGAAGCCTGGGCTTCCATTCGATTCTGGCACAGGCCTTGCTCTACACCAGGGGACCGGATCAAAGGATTCGGAGGGACACCTGATTTGTCAGTTACGGCCGGATGGCCAAACCACTTTAGGAGACGCGGCATGAAATTGATCACTGCCATCATCAAGCCCTTCAAGCTCGATGACGTGCGCTCGGCCCTCGAGCAGGCCGGCGTGCAGGGACTCACGATCACCGAGGTCAAGGGCTTCGGCCGTCAGAAGGGCCACACCGAGTTGTATCGCGGTGCTGAGTACAAGGTGGATGCCTTGCCCAAGGTCAAGCTGGAAGTTGCGGTCAAGGATGACGCGCTTGACATGGTGACCGACGCCATCCTGGCCAGTGCCCGCAGCGGCAAGGTCGGCGACGGAAAGATTTTCGTGACTGCACTCGAGCAGGTCATCCGGATCCGCACCGGCGAAGCCGACGAAGCGGCGCTGTAGCCCCCACCACGAGACAGGGAGAAAGAATCCATGGAATCCTTGATTGAAGTCCAGTATGCGCTGGACACCTTTTATTTCTTGATGTGCGCCGTGTTGGTGATGTGGATGGCGGCCGGGTTCACCATGCTCGAAGCCGGTCTGGTCCGCTCGCGAAACACGGTCGAAATTCTGACCAAGAACGTGGCGCTGTATGCCACTGCCTGCCTGATGTACATGATCGTCGGCTACAACCTGATGTACCCGGATTCGGGAAACGGCATCATTCCGGGCCTCAGCTTTTTCCTCGGCGGCGACAACACCCTGGAAGAGGTACTGGCCAGCGACGGTGACATCTACTACTCCAACCTGTCGGACTTCATGTTCCAGGTGGTGTTCGTGGCCACCGCCATGTCCATCGTCTCCGGCGCGGTTGCCGAGCGCATGAAGCTGTGGGCGTTCCTGGCCTTTGCGGTCGTCCTGACCGGATTCATCTACCCGATCCAGGGCTACTGGAGCTGGGGTGAGGGTTTCCTCGACGGGCTGGGCTACAGCGACTATGCCGGTTCCGGCATCGTCCACATGGCCGGTGCCTCGGCGGCCCTGGCCGGTGTCCTCCTGCTGGGCCCGCGCAAGGGCAAGTACGGTCCGGGCGGACAGATCAACGCGATTCCCGGCAGCAACCTGCCGCTGGCCACCCTGGGGATGTTCATTCTCTGGATGGGCTGGTTCGGCTTCAACGGCGGGTCGGAGCTGATGGTTTCGAACGTCGATTCGGCGAACAACGTCGCCAAGGTCTTCGTCAATACCAACCTCGCTGCGGCCGGCGGGCTTGTTGCCGCCCTGATTCTGGCCCGCTTCCTGTTCGGCAAGGCCGATCTGACCATGGCATTGAACGGTGCCCTGGCCGGCCTGGTTTCGATCACCGCAGAGCCGTTGACTCCGGCGCCGCTGCTGGCCGCCATCATCGGGGCGATCGGCGGGGTCATCGTGGTGTTTTCGATCGTCGGGCTGGATCGACTGAAGATCGACGATCCGGTCGGCGCCATTTCCGTCCACGGCGTGGTCGGCGTTTTCGGTGTGCTGGCCGTGCTGCTGAGCAATCCCGATGCGACCTTGCTGGGACAGCTGGCCGGCCTGGCTGCCATTTTCGTGTTCGTGTTCGGAGCCAGCCTGATTGTCTGGGCCATCCTCAAGGCCGCGATCGGTATTCGGGTCGACGAGGAGGACGAGTACGCTGGCCTGGACATGAGCGAATGCGGCATGGAGGCCTATCCGGAATTTGTTTCGACCAGGGCTGACTGATTCAGCAGGGGCTGGCGCCTACCCTCCTCTCTCTCTACCCCGAAGCAATCGCGCCAGTCCTTTTCTGGTCCAACCCCGGCGGGGTCTTCCCGCCGGGTATTTTTTTCCGCATATCTGATGCAGCTCTGCCCGTCGGCCACGGCACGGGTCATTGCAGGGGTTTTCCGGAAACCGGAAACCGGAACCCTCGGGATAAGGGCTTTATCCGGCTCTGCCTTGGGGTTGTGGGCTATAGATGGGTTCGAGCATCGGGCGCTGCCGGGTGTTTCGGGCCGTCCGCGGCGATCGGCTTCGAAGAGACTGTGGGTTTCCGGGAGCGGGCTGCCCGCAGGATTTCCTCCCGGGCCGCTGGCCGCGGTGCGGGTTTCGTTTCGGAGTGTCGCGGATCGGCTGGATGCTGCGGAGAGCAGCGCTTCTTCCGCGCCACGGCCGCCCCGAAACACCCGACACCCCCCAATGCAGCAGCCTGCAGGATTGATTCAAGCCCGTAACCCGTAACCCGTAACCCCCAAGATAAGGGTTTTATCCGGCTCTGCCCGTCGGCCGCGTAGGGCCGACCTACGGCACGGGCCTTTGCGGGGTTTTCCGTAACCCGTAACCCGTAACCCGGAACCCGGAACCCGGAACCCGGAACCCGGAACCCGGAACCCGGAACCCG
>PWJA01000250.1 GCA_003560975.1 Gammaproteobacteria bacterium | reverse complement strand
GTCATCAGCTTGGTGATGCTGGCCGGCTCGACGCGATCGTCGCTGTTGCGTTCGGCCAGGGCCTGATCGCTGTGGAAATCCAGCAGGATGTAGCTGGTCGCTCCGACCGAAGGCGGAGCGGGAATCGGCACCTGTGCGGTCGCCAGGGTCATCCAGGCGGACATCAGGCAGACCAGCAGGCCGGTCAGGGCAACAGAAAGCGGATTCTTGGTCATGACGGGATCAACAAGGGATTTTTCGCTTCTAGTTCAAGGATAGACGTATTGGGGCCGGTCGAAACCCAGCTCGATGACACGCCCCACCAGCTGAAAGGTTTCGTCGAGATCGCTCAACGGTCCAACCCGCACCCGCCAGACCCGACCGGCACCGGTGTGCGCGGTTTCGGTCACGATCGGCGCGACGCCCCCGTTGCCCAGCGCCTGGGCCACACCCTCGGCACGCTCGCGCTCGGCGAAAGCACCGATTTGCAGCAGGACCGGAAAGCGCGCCGGTCGAACCATGAGCACGTCCGGTTCGTCGAAGGTGATGGCGCGGACTTCCACCGGGCCGGTTCCGGCCTGATCGATGCCGAGCTTGACCGCTGCGGCCCACGACAGGTCGATGATCCGGTCCGGATGAAAAGGACCGCGATCGTTGATTCGTACGATGATGCTGCGGCCGTTTTCCAGATGGCGCACCTGGGCGTAGGTGGGCAGCGGCAAGGTCCGGTGAGCCGCGGTCATCTGGTACATGTCGTACGGCTCGCCCGACGAGGTCAGGCGACCGTGGAATTTGGTCCCGTACCAGGAAGCGATACCGCGTTGCTGGTATCCCTCGGCGCTGGACTTCACCGCATAGGTCTGGCCCAGAACGGTGTACGGACTGTGATTGCCGTAGGCGCTGCGCGGTTCCGGCTGCGGCACCACCGGCACGATCCGGGCAACATCCAGCTCGCCCTCCGGTGCGCCGTCCCGGGTTTCACCGGGCGGCACGGCCGGACCCGGCTGACGCTCCACCACAGTGCAGCCGGACAGCATTGCCAGCACGGCGGTCAGCATCAGCCAGGGGCCTGTCCACCGCCTGCCCGGACGCGTGGGGGCCCGCGTTGAACGCTGCATATTCCAGGTCAGCGCTCGGCCTGTCACTCGGCCTGCTCCCGAATGGCCTCGGCCAGCTGGGTCACGGCCATCGCGTACAGCGGCGAGCGGTTGTAGCGGGTAATGACATAAAAGTTGTTCAGTCCGATCCAGAATTCCGGACCCTCGGCGCCTTCCAGCTCGATCAGCGTGGCTGCGGTTTCCGGCGCCAGGTCGTCGGACTCGAAGGCGATGCCGAGCGCGTTCAGCTCCGCCAGGCTGTGACGCGGACGGACAGGAAACTCTTCGTCCAGATCCCCGGGCACGTGCTCGACCGGGAGCACGATCGGCGCACCGGCTTCCCAGCGATGCACCGCGAGGTAGTTGGCCACCGAGCCCAGCGCATCGGGCAGCGAACGCCACAGATCGCGCCGGCCGCTGCCGTCGAAGTCGACCGCGTAGGCCCGATAGCTCGACGGAATGAACTGACCGATCCCCATGGCCCCGGCATAGGAGCCACGCACCTCGAACAGGGGCAGATCTTCCTCGGCGGCCAGGGCCATGAAATGACCCAGCTCGGAGGCGAAGAAATCCGCTCGGCGCGGAAAGTAGAAGCCGAGTGTCGCCAGGGCATCAATGACCCGGAAACTGCCCGTGTTCATGCCGTAATTGGTTTCCACGCCGACGATGGCAACGATCACCTCGACCGGCACGCCGAAGCGCTCGGAAATCGCGCTCAGCAGGTCGGCATTGGCCCGCCAGAACTCGACCCCACCGGCAATGCGCGGCTCGGTCATGAAAATCGGGCGGTACTGGTACCACGGTCGAGCCTCCGCCGGGCGACTGATTGCATCGATGATCGATTGTTGATAGCGGGCGTCGGCGAGGACCGAGCGGACCAGGTCGACATCCAGTCCGTGCTCGGCCGTGACTCGCTCGATGAAGGCGCTCGCCCCCGGATGAGGCTCGTCGGCCTGGCTGCTGACAGCGGCCAGACAGCCGACGAAAACCAGTAGAAAACGCTGTTTGAAAGTCATTCTGATCCTGTCTTCAAATCGACCGGCCAACCGGATAGAACACGGAAAGACCCATTTGGTTTCCTGCCCGGGTCACGGAATCGCCGGGGCCATTGTAGCCCGTGGCAGGGTGCGCACTGCACTGCCTGGTGAATGCCCATCAACTTTCCCCCATGAATCGGCGGCGGCTGTACAGGCCCATCAGCAGACCGAAGCCGGCCAGCAGGGTCACCGCCGAGGTACCCCCGTAGCTGACCAGCGGCAGGGGCACCCCCACCACCGGCAAAAGACCGCTGACCATGGCGACGTTGACCGCCATGTAGAGGAAAAACATCAAGACCACCGTACCGGCCAGCAAACGGCCGAAGGTATCGCGACAGCGACTGGCCAGGAACAGGGCGCGCAGGGTAATCGCCGCGTACAGAAAAAGCAGGGTCATCACGCCGATAAAACCGAATTCCTCGGCCAGGACCGAGAAGATGAAATCGGTGTGCGGTTCGGGCAGGAACTCCAGATGAGACTGGGTGCTCGCCTGCCAGCCCTTGCCGGTCCAGCCGCCGGACCCCACCGCGATCTTGGACTGGATGATATTCCAGCCCTGACCCAGCGGGTCGCGCTCCGGGTTGAGAAAGGTCAGCACCCGGTTTTGCTGATAGGCATGGAGATTGACCCAGGCCAGCGGCAAGGCGGCCGTCAGGCCGGCCCCCATCAGCGCCATCACGCGCCAGCGCAGGCCGGCCAGAAACATCAGGCCCAAGCCGCTGGCGGTAACCAGTACGGCCGTCCCCAGGTCGGGCTGCAGGAAGATCAGGCCGGCCGGCAGGGCGATCCAACCCAGACCGATCAAGCTGTCCAGCCAGCCCGGGGGCAAAGGCCGGCGCGAAAACCACGAGGCCAGCATCAAGGGCAGGGCCAGTTTCATGGCCTCGGCCGGCTGGAAGCGAATGAATCCCAGGTCCAGCCAACGCTGGGCCCCGCGCCCGACCCCGACGAACACGGTCGCAACCAGCAACAGCAGGGCCAGCGCGAACAGCCACGGGGCCCACAGCTCCAGCACGCGCGGCGGAAAGTGGGCCATGATCACCAGCACCGCCAGGCCCAGACCCAGGCGCACGGCCTGACGCCAGACCAGGCCTGCGTCCTGCTCGCCGGCGCTGTAGAGCACGAAAAGGCCCAGCGCCATCAGCAGCATCAACAGAACCAGCAGCCAGCCATCCAGCCGAATGACGGCCGGCGGCCCACCCGCGAACCTGGGTCCTGCGGCAAACATCAGTGACCCAGCTCCAGAGCCCGGGCGATGACCTGCGCGGCCACTGGCGCGGCCACCCTGGACCCGCCACCGCCGTGTTCAACCACCACGCTGAGCGCAATGCGCGGCTCATCGAAGGGAGCGAAGCCCATGAACAGCGCGTGGTTGCGCAGGTGCTCGGGCAGGATTTCCTCGGCGCGCAGGGCTCGCTCGATCTCGTCATCGGGCAGCCCGAAGACCTGGGCCGTGCCGGTCTTGCCGGCGATTCGCTCCGGCAGGTCAGGCGCGATCGCCCGGGCCGTGCCGGTAGGGCCGTGGACCACCGACGCCATGCCGGCAAAGACCGCGTCCCAGTGGGCCTGGCGGTGCTCAACCATCTGGACCGGCAACGTGGCCACAGCGCCGTTGAGCCGCGGCGGTGCCGTTCGACCGCGACCGGCCAGGGCGGCAGTCGCATGGGCCAGCTGCAGCGGGGTCACGACCGTGAAGCCCTGGCCGATGCCGGTAATGACGGTTTCGCCGGGGAACCAGGCCTCACCGAAGGTTGCCCGCTTCCAGCTGCGGGTTGGTAGCACGCCGTTCGATTCCCCGGGCAAATCCAGCCCGGTACTGCGCCCGAAACCGAACAGAGCCAGTTCGCGGGCAATCCGGTCGATACCCAGCTCGACGGCCAGCTGGTAGTAGTACACGTTGACCGACTCGGCCAGGGCCATCTCCAGGTTGACCCAGCCGTGGCCGCCGCGGCGCCAGTCCCGATACCGTCGACTGTGGCCGGGCAGCTGGAAATAGCCGTTGGAAAACACCCGATGGTCGGGCGTGATGGCGCCGGTTTCCAGCCCGGCCAGCGACAAAAACGGCTTGATCGTGGACCCGGGCTCGTAGCCGCCGGACAGGAAGCGATTGAACAACGGCCGCTGCCGGTCATTCAGCAGCGATGAATAATCCTGCCGGCTGATCCCGTGGACAAACAGATTCGGGTCGAAACCGGGCTGGCTGACCAGGGCGAGAACTTCGCCCGTCCGGACCTCCAGAACGACCACCGAACCGGAGAAGGAGCCAAGCGCCTCGACCGCGGCCAGCTGCAGGTCCAGATCGATCGTCAGGGCGACATCGCGGCCAGGCGTGGGCGTGCTGCGCTCGAGAACGCGCAGCACTCGTCCCTGGGCGTTCGTTTCCACCCGCTCGAAACCCGGCTGCCCGTGAAGCGTGTCTTCGAAGGATCGCTCGGCGCCGGTCTTGCCGACGTGCGTGGTGGCCCGGTAGCGCTCAATGGGAAGGCGGCGAAGATCGCGTTCGTCGACGCGGCCTACGTAGCCGACCACGTGAGCCAGGGTCTCACCGTGCGGGTAGTGGCGGGTCAGGTACGGCTCGATTTCCACGCCGGGCAGGCGGTGGCGCTGCGCCGCCAGTCGCGCCACCTGCTCCGGCTCGAGATTGCTCTTCAGGGTCAAGGCCTCGAAACGCCGCGAGCGCTGGCGCTGGCGCTCGAAACGCTCCAGCTCGTCGGCGCCGATCTCGACCAGTTCGTGCAGCTCATCCAGGGTATCGTCCAGGGACGGCGTTCGTTCCGGCACCACCACCAGCCGGTACGCCGGAAGGTTTTCCGCCAGAACCCGTCCCCGGCGATCGAGAATCAGCCCGCGGTTCGGTGCCAGCGCCTGCAGCCGGATGCGATTGTCGTCGGCCCGGCTTGCATACAGTTCGTGGTCGCTGACCTGCAGTTTGGCGAAACGGAAGCCCAGCAGCACGAAAACGGCCAGCACCACAATCACCAGCCAGCGGTAACGAGTCGAGATCACCGCCAGCTCGGCTCTTTCGTCGCGCATCACGCTCAGCGTGCCGATCGGTTTCACGGGCTTCTCCTCAGGCGCCGACGGCGCCGCACGGCGTCGGTAAGGAGGAACAGCCACGGCCACAGGGCCACGCTGACGAAGGGCCCCAACCACCAGCTCCAATGGGGCCAACCTTCGCCAGCCAGGCCGACGACCCACAAGTGGACAATCCGGTCATTGACCAGCAGGGCGAGGACGACCGCCGCCTGCTGCCACGGCGGGAAGAAGCGGATACGGGCGCGAAAGCGCTCGAGCAGGTAGCACAGAATGACCAGCGCCAGGGCATGCTGGCCGAGCAGGCTTCCGGTGATGAAATCCAGCAGCAGACCGAGCACGAAGCCCTGACCCAGGTAGCGCAGGCGGCCCGCCTCCAGGTTCCAGTAAATGACGACCAGCGCGACCCAGTGCGGCCGCGCGCCCTGGGCAGCCTCGGGCATCGGCATCAAGGTCAGGGCCAGGGCAAGCCCCAGCGTGATCAGGAGCAGGGTCTGGTCGGAATTGCGGCCGCTCATGGATCCGTCTCCGGGTCGAGGGGCGCGATGACGCTCTCGGCCGCCGGGGGTTCGAGTGCATCGGGCGCCTCGGCAGGTTCCGCCAAATCGGGCGGATCGGACGCGGGCGGCTCGACCCGATCAAGAACCAGCAGATGCCTTGATCGATCCAGTCGGCCCAGCGGACGCAGCGTGGCGCTGGCGAAGGCTTCGCCGGACGGTCGCTCGACGCCATCGACCCGGGCCACCGGCAGCCCGGCGGGAAACGTGCCGCCGAGACCGGAAGTGACCAGCAGATCACCGGGCTCCAGGTCCACGTTCATGGGGAGATCGTTCAGGCGCATTCGGCTGGTCAGACCGCTACCGTAGGCAATGGTGCGCAGTCCCGTGCGCTGAATGCGGACCGGCAGGGCATGATCCGGATCGGTCAGCAGGATGACCTGGGAGCTGTACAGATAGACCTCATCGACCTGGCCAACCACCCCCAGGGCATCGATCACCGGCTGGCCTGGAGAAAGGCCTTCGAGGCGCCCGCGGTCGATCAGAATCCGATGCGAGAACGGATTGAGGTCAATGCTGCGGATTTCAGCGGCATGGAATCCCCGATCGAGACGCTGGGAGGCCTCGAGCAGTTCGCGCAGTTCGGCGTTTTCCAGCGCCAGCTCCTCGAGCAGCAACAGCTCGGCCGAAACCCGGGTCAGGGCCTGGCGCAGTTCGTCTCCCTCGGCCAGGAGCTGGCGCTGCGACTGTACGGCGAGGCGGACGCGCTGGCCCAGGCGAAAGGGCATTTCGGCCAGCAACACGGCCGGCTCGATCAGCAGCCCGGCGCCGGCGCGAACCTGGTCGACCCAGCGTCCGCGATGGTCCAGCGTCATCAATACGATGGCCAGCAGGGCATACAGCATCAGGCGCGAAGTCCGCCCGGCCAGCTCGGCACTGAAAGGAAACGGGCCGCCGGGAGAATTCACCTGAGCAGGCTGCGCGCCACGATCCAGCGCGCCGGGTCAGGTTGCGAAAAAGAAATCGCCCCGGTTCTCGTCCATCATCTCCAGGGCGCGGCCGCCGCCGCGGGCGACACAGGTCAACGGATCGTCGGCGATGATGACCGGCAGGCCGGTTTCTTCCATCAACAGCTGATCGAGCCCGCGCAGCAAGGCGCCGCCCCCGGTCAGCACGATGCCGGTTTCGGCCACGTCGGCGCACAGCTCCGGCGGGGTCTGCTCGAGGGCCACCTTGACCGCGCCGACGATGCTGGCCAGCGCCTCGGACAGCGCTTCGAGGACCTCGTTGCTGTTGAGCGTGATCATTTTCGGCACGCCTTCGGCCAGGTTGCGCCCCGAAACCTGAATCTCGCTCTGGACATCCTGGGCGTAGGCACAGCCGATCTCCATCTTGATTCGCTCGGCGGTCGATTCACCGATCAGGGTGCCGTAGGATCGGCGCACGTAGTTGATGACCGCCTCATCGAAATGATCGCCGCCCAGGCGAACCGAGTTGGAATAGACGATGCCGTTGAGCGACAGCACGGCCACTTCCGTGGTGCCGCCGCCAATGTCGAGGACCATGGAGCCACGCGCCTCGTGAATCGGGATCCCCGCGCCGATCGCCGCGGCCATCGGCTCTTCGATCAGGTAGACCTCGCGCGCCCCGGCGCCCTCGGCCGACTCCTTGATGGCGCGCCGCTCGACCTGGGTCGACGAACACGGGACGCACACCAGCACGCGCGGGCTCGGACGCAGCCAGCGCGAGGAATGAACCTTCTTGATGAAGTGCTGGAGCATCTGCTCGGTCATGTTGAAATCGGCAATGACGCCGTCTTTCAGCGGGCGCGTGGTGCGGATGTTTCCGGGCGTGCGCCCGAGCATCTGCTTGGCCTCGGCCCCGACCGCGGCCACGGACTGCGGGCCACCCGGCCCGCGCTCCATGCGGATCGCAACCACCGACGGCTCATTGAGCACGATGCCCTGACCGCGCACGAAGATCAGGGTATTGGCTGTGCCCAGGTCGATGGACAGATCGTTGGAAAAAATGCCGCGTAAACGCTTGAACATGGTTATTGACGGCCGGGAAAGGCCTGAGCAGGGCGAATCGCGTATTGTACAGACCGCGATTGTTAAGTGACCGGGTAATTGCTGTTGTCATACTGTTTTCGGTTCCGGCCGGGCCGTTGTCCTTACAATAGCGCCTGGACTCAACGACCCGCCCGCCCATGGCCATCCTGATCTGCGGCTCCATTGCCTACGACAACATCATGGTGTTCCCGGAACGCTTCCGCGACCACATCCTGCCGGACAAGACCCACATGCTCAACGTGGCCTTCCTGGTCCCGGAACTGCACCGCTATTTCGGCGGCTGCGCCGGCAACATCGCCTACAGCCTCAAAAAGCTGGGCGGGGAGCCGGTGCCCATGGCAACCGTGGGCAGCGACTTCGATGACTACGAGCGCCACCTGGATCACCTGGACATCCGCACGGACCGGATCGAACGCCTGGCGGACT
This sequence comes from Gammaproteobacteria bacterium, assembly GCA_003560975.1. Taxonomy (GTDB): domain Bacteria; phylum Pseudomonadota; class Gammaproteobacteria; order Xanthomonadales; family Wenzhouxiangellaceae; genus Wenzhouxiangella. The sequence continues at coordinate 4,097 of PWJA01000250.1, read as the reverse complement.
TCTGGACCGCGCAGGCCTACATCACCACCGACATCGACGACAACCAGATCACCGCTTTTCACCCCGGCGCCATGAACGAGGCCCACCGCCAGCGCACCGGCACCGATCCGGACATCCGCCTGGCGATCGTCTCGCCCGACGGCAAGCAGGCCATGCTGGAGCATTCGGCCCAGCTGGCCGAGGCCGGCATCGCCCACGTATTCGACCCGGGCCAGGGGCTGCCGTTGTTCAGCGGCGAGGAACTCACCGCCATGATCCGGCGAGCCGACTGGCTGACGGTCAATTCCTACGAGTGGGAAATGCTGAAGAACCGGACCGGCATGGATCGCGACGGCGTGCTGGATTGCCTCAGCTCCGGCCTCATCATCACCCACGGCGGGCAGGGCTCGGAGCTGCTCACCCGGGACGGAGCGGAATCCATACCGGCGGTGGCGCCGGCAGCCATCCACGACCCCACCGGCTGCGGAGACGCGTATCGGGCCGGGCTGCTGTTCGGGCTGGAGCGGGGCTGGCAGCCTGCCGACGCCTGCCGCCTCGGATCGGTGCTCGGCGCCATCAAGATCGCCCATCCCGGACCGCAGCAGCACGACTTCACTCCGCAGGAAGTGGCGGCCCGCTACGAGGCCGCCTTCGAACGCGCCATGCCCGCCTGAAGCGGCAACGCGAGGGCGCCAAAACTGCTAGCCTTGTCTCCAATAGCTGAATCAACCTCGGAATCGCCACGCATGCACGACACGATTGACGGCAAGCACCTGAAAGACTCGTTTCTCGGCGAAGAGCTCGACGACTCGGATATCGCCGCCCTGCAGAGCGTCATGACCATCAAGGCCGTGGACGACGGCGACTTCCTGGCCGAAGAAGGCTCCAGCGATCGCCACCTCTATCTGCTTGCCGAGGGAGGGCTGGAAGTGCTGACCCTGCAGCACGGCGAACAGACCCACATCTACGCCATGGCGCCGGGCGAGTTTGCCGGCACGCGCGCCTTCATCGACGGCACGCCGCGTTCGGCCTCGCTGCGGGCCCGGCAGGATTCGGTCGTCTACTGCCTGGAGCCCGGCCCCTTCGAGACGCTGATCGAATCTCATCCGCGCCTGGTCTACAAGATCATGCGGGCGATTTTCCGGATCACGCACCTGAACCTGATGCGGATGAACCGCGAGGCGCAGGAGCTGGCCAACTACGTCTACAAGATCGGCGGCCGCTACTGAAACCGTGCCGGACGGACCGCCCGACTGCAACAAAGATTTGAATCCCGCGCCCTGATCCAGTAATTTACGGGTTCAGAGGAGTACCCATTCAGCCTGGAGAAGAACACCATGAAAAAGATTGTGCTTGGTTTTTGTACCGTCGGACTGCTGCTCGTGATGGCCGGTGCGGCCCTGGCCAACGACGACTGCGTGATGTGCCATCAGGACCAGAAGGAAAACGCGATCCCCGCGCACTCCAACTGCATGGCCTGCCATGCCGGAGGTTCCGACGAGCACATCGCCAACTTCCGCGAGGCGCCGGCGCCGGTGACCAACGAAACCTGTGAAACCTGCCACCAGCCCAGCGAAGAGTTCCTGGCCATCTCGGCCCACACCATGGACATGGAGTGCAGCGCCTGCCACCAGATTCACGAAGAATGACCTGACCCACACCATCGCCCACCGGCGCAAAGGCCGCGTCCGGATTCCGGATGCGGCCTTTTTTCATGACCGGCACGCTGCCACCGGTCGCGTCTTCATCGGCCGGGCTCTCAGCCGCCCACGCTGGCCTCGACCACGCGCTTCCGGCGCGACCACAGGATGAATGCGACGGCCGTGAGGTTCATGGTCAGGGCATACATGATCGCGGGCACCAGCATGGCCGGCACGCCGAACAGGCTCACGGCAATGAAGATCGCCAGCGCCGCATTCTGCAAGCCACCCTCCAGCGTCACGGCCACCAGATCCGCATAGTCCAGGCCCAGCAGGCGTGAAGTCAGCAGGCCCGCCGCCATGGTGCCGACGTTCAGAGCGAGGATGAAAGGACCCAGATCGAGCAGATGGCGCATCATCGTCGCCCCCTGGCTGACAAATGCGCCCACCACGATGAAGGCGAAAGCGGCGGTCGCCAGGCGCCGGGCGGGAACACGAATACGCCCTGCCCAGTTCGGCCGGATGGCGTTGAGCAGCATCCCGGCCAGCAGCGGAAGGCCAGTCACCAGGAATACGCTGACCAGGATTCGCCCCGGCGGCACCGTCACCAGTGCGCTATCCCCCAGCAGGCTGGACTGTGCCAGCCAAAGGATCAGCGGCACGGTCAGCATCCCGGCCAGGCTGGCCAGGGCGGTGGCCGATACCGACAAGGCAGCGTTGCCACCAGCCAGCACCGTGAGCAGGTTGGAAGTCGGCCCACCCGGGCAGGCGGCCAGGATCATGATGCCGAACGCGAACTCGGGTCGGCCGGCGTAGAACGCCACGATCAGCGCCGCGATCAGCGGCAGCAACAGGATCTGGTTGCCAAGCGCGGCGACCAGGGAGCGGGGTTGACGGAATACCGCCACAAAATCCGCGATTCGAAGCCCGAGACCCACGGCGAACATGATGAAAGCCAGGCCCAGCGGCAAAAGAACACTACTCATGTATTTTTCTCCTCAACCCCAGCCGGTCAGGTGGAAACCGCCGATCCCGACCACGATCAGCACGGTCAGCACCAACTGGAACAGCGTCGTCCGTTTGAGCGCTCGATTGTAGTCCGCCGCGCCGCTCGCAGCACGAACGGAACGAATCAGCGGTGGCGCCATCACCAGCGCGGCCAGGCCCAGCAACGCCCCGATCCACGGCCACCCAAGCGATGCCAGCAGCAACAGCACCGGAGCGGGGGCCAGCAGCAGAGCCGAAATGGCGCGACCGGCCCCAACCGGTCCGAGCACGATCGCCAGCGTTCGCCGGCCGGCGCCGGAATCGCTGGCGTGATCGCGCAAGTTGTTGATCATGAGCACGGCCGCGGCCGGCAACCCGACGACCAGACCGAGAAACACGGCCGGCAGCGACCACTTGCCGCTGTAAAGCCAGGCCACGCCGCCGACCGCTACCAGGCCGAAAAACAGCAGCACCACCACTTCGCCGAACGGCCCGCGCGAGATCGGTCGCGGTCCGCCCGAATAGGCATAGGCGGCAACCAGCGCCGCCAGGCCGAGCAGGACCAGGACTAGCCCGCCCACCACGACCAGGTAGACACCGGCCAGCACGGCCAGAGCAAAGCTCAGCCAGGCCGCGCGAAGGATCTGGCCGGCGCCTGCCCATCCCAGCTGAGTGACGCGGGCCGGCCCGGAGCGATCCGGCCCGTCGGTTCCATTCAAGGCATCGGCCGCGTCGTTTTGCAGGTTCGCCCCGACCTGCATGCAGGCCGCCGAAACGGCGGCCGCCAGGGTAATGTCCAGCCTGAGCGTGCCGGCCTGGACCCAGCCAACCACCGAGCCCGCCAACACGGGCGAGAGGCACAGCGGCAGGGTGTGCGGACGAATCGCCCTCCAGCCGATCGTCCAGGGCGATGGCTTGCTCGGGGTCACTCCGCTCAAGAATGCCAACTCCCGGCAACCGCCTGGGGCGCACACGAGCGTCGTGACACGCGAAGTCTGGCCTTCACTACCTTGCCTGGTTCCGGATGATTGCGCATAGCTTGCCCGATTGCCGATGATTCCGTTCTTGACCTGTATCAAGGAGACGACTCCACGTGCTGAGTATTATCCATGGTTGAAGCAGTCGCCTCCGAGCGCGGCGGCCTAAGCCCTCGACCCAGCGTCGAGCGGTAGGGCTGCCGGGCCGCTGTCTCTCGCCAAAACCTTTGCGCGGGACAGCCGGGGCAGATGCCGGAAACGGCACTGCCTTCCGACGAACTTGAGAAGGAGCACATCATGTCAACGCTGCGCGACCGGTTCGGCCGGCGCTTTTCCTACCTCCGACTATCCGTCACCGATGTCTGCAACTTTCGCTGCGAATACTGTCTGCCCAACGGCTACCAGGGGCGGGCGCGCGGGTTTTTGAGCGTGGCCGAGGTCCGGCGCCTGGTCACCGCCTTTGCCCAGCTGGGCATCTTCAAGGTGCGTCTGACCGGGGGAGAGCCGAGCGTAC
>PWJA01000003.1 GCA_003560975.1 Gammaproteobacteria bacterium | reverse complement strand
GACTTAAACTGACTTTTTTGATCTGTAATTTTCATCCGATAAAAATAACAAAGCCTTATGGCAAAAGCAGAGTGGTTTTTTGATTGCAGAAATGCGGCAGAAATTGGCAGATACTTTATGTATCATTTCAAAAATCCTGTAACACAAAAAATCTGATCTATGGAAACGGGTTTCCAAAAAAAGTCCCTGAAACGAATTGCAGCTATCGATCTTGGCACCAACTCATTCCACGCCGTAATTGTGGATATTTTTCCGGATGGCAGTTTCTACACAGTTGATAAACTTAAAGAGATGGTGCTGCTTGCAGAAAAGGGATTTGATGAGAGCCTTTCACAGGATGCAATGGGCCGTGCGGTTGAAGCCTTGAAGAAAATTAAGACCTTGAGCGAAAATCAGGGTGCAGAGAAAATTTTAGCGTATGCAACGAGTGCAATAAGAGAGGCAAAAAATGGCGGGGAGTTGATTCAGCAGGTTATTGATGAACTTGGGATAAAAATCACCGCAATTCCCGGCCGTGTTGAGGCAGAATTGATTGGCCTTGCGGTTCAACACGGAGTACAGATGCCGAGCAGCCCGTCTCTAATCATGGATATTGGTGGAGGCAGCGTAGAGTATATCCTTGCGGATAAGGAGAAATTCTATTACCTCACCAGCAAAAAAATAGGGGTTGCCCGGATGACGGCATCATTCGTAAATAACGACCCGATCGCGGATGATGAAATCGCTCAGTTAAAAGATAACTATCGATCACAGCTCACAGAAGTTGCCCAATCTTTTGCTATCCACAGGGGCGCCATAATGATTGGTTCTTCCGGTACGATGGAGAATATTGGTTTGATGATATCCTATCGGAAGAAAAAGTCTCCTAACCTAAGCATTAACGAACTGAAGTTTACAGCTAAAGAGTTTTTTGAGTTTTATGATGAAGTGATCAAAATGGATTACAAAGAGCGTGCGAAGCTTGAAGGGTTGGATGAAAAGAGGATCCATCTGCTGCCCGCCGGATTGGTACTTGTACATTATGTACTGAAAACATTTGGCATTAAAGAGGTTAAAATTTCATCGCAAGCGCTCAGGGAGGGGATTATTCTGAGATACCTGAAGCAAGAGCTGGAAGATTTGATTGAGCTTGCCGGATCTGACGGCCCAAGAAAACGCAGCGTGATGGAACTTGTACACAGGTGCGACTGGCACGAAGCTCACTCGAGGCACGTGGCAAAACTTGCCCTTCAGCTTTTTGATCACTTTGGCAAAGGCCTTGGATTGAGCAATACCGACAGGGAGCTGCTGGAGTATGCGGCATACATGCACGATATTGGGTACCATATCTCCCACAGAAAGCACCATAAGCATGCACTCTACATCATCAGAAATGCAGACCTGAAAGGTTTTGAAGAGAATGAGGTTGAGATAATGGCAAATGTTGCGAGATACCACAGGCGCTCAACACCAAAAGCACGCCACCCACTGTATAAAGCCCTTGCAAAACCGGATAAGGATAGGGTTACAAAACTATCGGCCATTCTGCGTATAGCAGATGGATTAGACCGCAGCCACTATCAAAATGTACGTGGGATGGATATCGAAAAAACGAAGAAAGAGATTATTATAACCCTAAGAACAGAGTCTGATGCCGATCTTGAGATTTGGGGTGCAATGAGAAAAAATGCACTTTTTGAGCAGGTAACAAAACGAAAACTGCGTATTGAAGAGGCAGAACTTGCGGGGATGGTTTATTGATTACTTAGTCGCTCCTTAAGAACTCATAATGGCATGATTCTGGCCTGCACCGATAAAGGTTACCCAAGAAAAACAGAGCCATTTTTTTCCTTCTCTAACCCACTGCTCCATCCATTTCTTCAGGTTCCACCCAGCTGCGGACAACCAGGCGTTGATTTGGGGCGATTCTTCCCCGTGCAGATAGTTCTGCCCCATACGATGGTCGGTTTTCAGATGTCCGATAAGCGGCTCGATACCGGCTCTGCGCCGAAACCGCCGGCGCATTCGCCTCTTTTTGGCAATGCAATCACTGGGGTTAGCTTTGCCAGGAGTAGTGATTTTCACGCCCAGGGCTTCTTTGATGCCGCGGCCGCCCCGGTCGAAAATAACTTCTCGGGGCAAGGGCCGCTCATCCAACTGAATCTGCTCAAGCAAGGGCTTAATCGTCTTGGAATCATGAGGATTGCCTTCAAAAGATTTGATGGCCAGAATGACCCGCCGCGTTGGGTGTGTCAATAAACCGATTTTGTTCCCGAATTCATACTTTTTATGGGCTTTGCCTTTCGCAATACAGGCAGTAAACGGCTTGTGCAGGCTGTAGACTTTATCAGCGTCGGATCGCTGCTGGGTGATGGCCTTCCAATACAACTCCATGGGCTGTTTGTACCCGGCAAGCTGCTTAGCACTGAGTTTGCGTTCCAATTCCCGCAGCAGCCGTCCAGCGATGGTGCGTAGCTTCTTTCGGGCCCGGCGAGCCTTCTTACGACGGCGGGGATGATGGCCAAAGTAACTATCGCGTAACAATTGTTTGCTTACCCGCACATAACTCTGGCGCTGATCCACACCCTCAGCGTGTGCAATGCGATTGCAGTGATCAATCACTTTCTTAGCCAGCTTCCCGTCGGTGGGAAACGTTACATCGTTCTCTTGAACGGTGGTATCTGACAGGGTCTGATTGATCCGTCCATCCAATTGGTGAATGCGAACCGAGTAGGAAAAAATCTTCTCTATTCCCTCACGGCCAATACGCTTGCGAAAATGAACAAACCCACTGGGGTCACAAGGAAAGGTGTGTTGGAAATAGGCTTCTCCGCAAAAATATTGCATGTAGGGATTCATAACCCACGCTTTAGCCAGGGTCTCATCACCATAATTGTAGATGCGTTTGAGCAGCAAACACCCCACCATGAAGCGAATAGGCATAGCGGGCTGGCCGGTATGACTGTAAAGGCTGGCAAAGGCCTGTTCAAAATAGGCCCAATCCATACGATCAGCCAAGATAACCAGCTCTTGATCGGGATCAATAAAGTCGGTAAGTAGTGGTTGAAACATATCACGCTGGCTCGTATCGGGGGGAGTACCTGTCATAAATTGCAAGGTTTAGGACTGAAAAGGATGGTTTTC
>PWJA01000011.1 GCA_003560975.1 Gammaproteobacteria bacterium | reverse complement strand
CCGGCTGCAGGCAATCCGCTGCCGGGCAAGTCAGGACTCGGCGCCGGCGCGCTGCTTGCCCTTGCCTTCGTAGATCAGGTACGGCTCGGAATCGCCGTTGATCACGGCCTCGTCGATGACGATCTTGCTGACGTCCTGCATGGCTGGCAGCTCGTACATGGACTCCAGCAGCACGTTTTCGAGGATGGTCCGCAAACCGCGGGCGCCGGTCTTGCGGGCCATGGCCTTGCGCGCGATGGCGTGGAGCGCATCCTCGCGTACTTCCAGTTCGCAGTGGTCCATGTCGAACAGCTTCTGGAACTGCTTGACCACCGCGTTTTTCGGCTCGATCAGGATCCGTACCAGCGCTTCTTCGTCCAACTCACCCAGCGTGGCGACGACCGGCATGCGGCCGACGAACTCCGGAATCAGGCCGAAACGAATCAGGTCTTAGGGTTCGGCCTTGGCCAGCAGCGCGCTGGAGTCCATCGATTCGGACGAACGAACTTCGGCCCGGAAACCAATCCCGGCCGCCTCCGAGCGTGCCTGGATGACCTTGTCGAGCCCGGCGAAGGCGCCGCCGCAGATGAACAGGATGTTGCGCGTATCGACCTGCAGGAATTCCTGCTGGGGGTGCTTGCGGCCGCCCTGGGGCGGCACTGAAGCCAGGGTGCCCTCGATCAGCTTCAGCAGGGCCTGCTGGACCCCTTCGCCCGACACGTCGCGGGTGATCGACGGGTTTTCCGCCTTGCGCGAAATCTTGTCGATCTCGTCGATGTAGACGATGCCGCTCTGCGCCTTTTCCACATCGTAGTCGCATTTCTGCAACAGCTTCTGGATGATGTTCTCGACGTCTTCGCCGACGTACCCGGCCTCGGTCAGCGTGGTCGCATCGGCGATCGTGAACGGAACGTTCAGCATCCGGGCCAGCGTTTCGGCCAGCAGGGTCTTGCCCGAGCCGGTCGGCCCGATCAGCAGGATATTGGACTTGGCCAGCTCGACGTCGTCGCGATGCTTGTGCGACTCCAGCCGCTTGTAGTGGTTGTATACGGCCACCGACAGCACTTTCTTGGCCGGCTGCTGACCGATGACGTAGTTGTCGAGAAACGCGTGAATTTCGTGCGGCGTCGGCAACTGCTCGCGCTCGGACAGGCTGGATTCCTCCAGCTCCTCGCGGATGATGTCGTTGCAAAGCTCGACGCACTCGTCGCAGATGTAGACGCTGGGTCCGGCAATCAGCTTCCTGACCTCGTGCTGGCTCTTGCCGCAGAAGGAGCAGTAGAGAATCTTGCCGTCGCTGGTCGAATCGCTCATGTCGCTGTCACGGATTCCGCTGATTCAGTCGGCCCTCAGTGTACCCGAAACTCCGAAAGCCTATGCAGACTGGCGGGACTTCAGAACCTCGTCGATCAGACCGTATTCCCGGGCCTCTTCGGCGGCCAGGAACTTGTCGCGGTCGGTATCGTTTTCGATCGTTTCCAGGGTCTGCCCGGTGTGATGCTGGAGGATCCGGTTCAGCGAGTCCTTCAGCTTGAGGATCTCGCGAGCATGGATGTCGATGTCGGACGCCTGGCCCTGGAATCCGCCCAGCGGCTGGTGAATCATGACCCGCGAGTGCGGCAGGGCATAGCGCTTGCCGGGTGCGCCGGCGGCGAGCAGCAGGGCGCCCATGCTGGCCGCCTGGCCGATGCACATGGTGGACACGTCGGCCTTGACGAACTGCATGGTGTCGTAAATCGCCATCCCGGCCGTGACCGATCCGCCGGGCGAGTTGATGTAGATATTGATGTCCTTGTCGGGGTTTTCCGACTCCAGAAACAGTAGCTGGGCGACGATCAGGTTGGCCGAATAGTCCTCGATCGGACCAATGATGAAGATCACCCGCTCCTTGAGCAGGCGCGAGTAGATGTCGTACGCGCGTTCGCCGCGGGCCGATTGCTCGACCACCATGGGAACCAGATTGAGTGCTTTTTCGTCCATTACGTTTCCAGGGCTTCCTTGAAACTCATCGATTTTTCGGTGACCTCGGCCCGGTCCAGGATGAGGTCGAGAACCTGCTCTTCCAGGACGATATTCTCCACCTGGTCCATGAGCTTTTCGTCAGCACGGTAGATTTCGATGATCTGGGCAGGATCTTCGTAGGTTTCGGCGATCTCTTCGAGCTTGGCCCGAACCTTGTCCTGATCGATGGTGATTTCGTTTTGCCGGGCCAGTTCGCCCATCAGCAGCCCCAGGCGCAGGCGCTTTTCGGCCGTCGGCAGGAACTGCTCGACCGGCGGCATCTGCTCCTGGCCGGACTGCTGGGCATACTGCTGGGCCATCTGGCGCGCCTCCTGAACGACGCTGCTGCGCGGCAGCTTCAGGTCGGAGTAGTGTTGTCCGAGCTTGTCGGTGACCGCGGTCTTGAGACGATTCGACACCCCCTGGCGCAGTTCGCGCTCGAGGTTCTTGCGCACGTCCTTGCGCAGCTGCTCGACGCCGCCCTCGATGCCGAACACGGCGGCGAACTCATCGTCGACTTCCGGCAAATCCGAGGCTTCGACTTTTTTCGTGGTCAGCTCGACGCTGGCGGTTTTTCCGGCAAGCGTGGGGTAGCGGTAGTCTTCGGGAAAGGTCAACTCCACCGTCTTGGTTTCGCCGGCGCTGGTGCCCAGCAAGGCCGCCTCCAGATCCGGGAAGGACGGCATCTTGCCCAGGGTGGGCGCGAGTTCGTGATGCCCGGTTTCCGGCACGCGCTCGCCGTCGGCGTCGGCGACGTAGGACAGGTGTACCCGATCGCCGGATGCGGCGGCCCGGTCGACCTCTTCCCATTCCCGGCGCTGCTCGCGCAAGGTGTCGATCATGTCGTCGACGTCGGCTTCGCCGACCTCGGCCACCGGCTTTTCGAAGCGGAAGCCGCTGACGTCGATCTCCGGTATCTCGGGAAAGACCTCGAGCTCGGCGACGAATTCGAAATCGCCTTCGAACTCCAGACCGGAAGCGGGCTCAAGGCGGGAAACGCCGGCCACGCGCAGCTTTTCCTGACCAATGGCTTCCTGCAGGCGGGTCTCCATGACCTGGCCGATGACTTCCTCGCGGACCTGCTTGCCGTAGCGCTGCCGGACCACGTTCAGCGGCACCTTGCCGGGCCGAAAGCCCTTCAGGCGGACCTGGCGGCGCAGCTCATTGAGGCGGGAGGCGACCTGGGAGGCAATATCGTCTCCGGGCACCTGTACGGTCATTCGGCGTTCGAGATCGCCGGTCTTTTCAACGGATACCTGCATGCTCGCTTGTCTCTTGAATACCTGAATTGCAGCCTGGCGCGACCTCGGTCTGGGGGCAACGCGTCGACGTAGTGGATGGTGGGCCGCCAGGGACTCGAACCCCGAACCTACTGATTAAGAGTCAGCTGCTCTACCATTGAGCTAGCGGCCCGATGTATTGCGTGGCCGCCGCGGAGGCAACCAGCGCCTGAAAAATGGGGTGAGCGACGGGGGTTGAACCCGCGACCTCTGGAGCCACAATCCAGTGCTCTACCAACTGAGCTACGCCCACCACAGGCAAATTGTCGTTCTTTCGAGCCGGGTATTGTAACCCGCCCCGGATCATATGGCGCGCCCGGCAGGACTCGAACCTGCAACCGTCGGCTTAGAAGGCCGATGCTCTATCCAATTGAGCTACAGGCGCCGGGAACTCGAATCCAGCAGGCCAATCTGGTCGGGGCGGCAGGATTTGAACCTGCGACCTACTGCTCCCAAAGCAGTTGCGCTACCAGGCTGCGCTACGCCCCGGTCGATAGCCGATCAATTCTAGGCGCTCGACCAGGCCGGGTCAATCGGTTTCGGGGTGGAAGGCGCGCCCAGCAGCGTCAATTGCGCGCGGTGCGCACCCGAATCGCCTCTTCCTGGTCAATGGCTTCGAGCTGTTCGTTGATGAAGTTCAGCGATTCGTTGATTTCGGGTAGGACGACGTTTTCCAGGGCACGCGCGCGCCGTTCGGTGCGAATGTACTCCTCGATCAGGCGCTCCAGGCAAGCGCGCTGCACCGCCAGATCCAGGGCCAGCCCGGTCAGTTCGACGAACGCCGAGCGGCAGCGGCGCGCCTCCGGCGACGGGTTGGTCGCCGGTTCGGCGGCGGCCCGCTCCAGGCGCGCCTCGCCGTCGATCAGGGCAACGCCGAGGAAGGGCTGCTCGCGCAGAACCATTGTGGCGTCGCTCAGCCGCTCGGGCGACAACACCTCCAGTCCGTCCAGGCCGTGGCGTCCGAGGGCGCGTGCCATGGCCACCACCGCCTCGTCGTGGCGGGCCTGGTAGCGCGCCCGGTCGCGGCTGAACGCGTCCAGACGACGCAGCATTTCCTGGGCCAGGATGACCCGCTTCTCGTCGAGAAAATCAAAGCCCTCGCGCACCACCTGGCGCTCGTCCTGGAGTTCCAGGTAGGCGCTGCGGGTGGGGCTGGTTTCGGTGCCGGTCATGGCGTCAGCCCACTCCCGCCCCGGTCTCGGGGTCGGGTTCGACCGGCTCCGGCTCGATTTCAATGTAGCGCGCGAGCTGGTCTGCCGACAGTCGGGTCAGCTCGGAGGCCGGAAGCAGGCGCAGCAGCTCCCAGCCCAGGGCCATGCTCTGCTCCAGCGTGCGCGGCTGCTCCTGGCTGACCAGGCGCTCCTCGAAGGCATCGCCGAACTCGAGAAATCGACGGTCCGTCTCCGGCAGCCCGTCCACGCCCATGACCGAGGCCAGGACGCGCGCCCGGCTGGCCCGCGCGTAGCAGGCAAACAGCTGATTCGACAGGGCCGGATGGTCGGCATGGGTGTAGCCCTTGCCGGTTCCGGCGTCCATCAGCCGCGACAGGCTGGGCAGCACCTCGACCGGGGGATAGACGCCCTTGCGATCGAGCTCGCGGCCGAGCACGATCTGGCCTTCGGTGATGTAGCCGGTCAGGTCGGGAATGGGATGACCGATGTCGTCGCCCGGCATGGTCAGGATCGGCAGCTGGGTCAGCGTGCCCGGCAGCCCCTTGATGCAGCCGGCGCGCTCGAAGATGCTCGCCAGGTCGGAGTACATGTAGCCGGGGTAGCCCTTGCGGCTGGGAATCTCGCCGTGGCTGGCCGAGACCTCGCGCAGCGCCTCGCAGTAGTTGGTCATGTCGGTCATCACCACCAGCACGTGGCGCCCCTCGACAAACGCCAGGTACTCGGCCGCGGTGAGGGCAAAACGCGGGGTCAGCAGGCGCTGGGTCGAAGGTTCATCGGCGTGGTTGAGGAACATCGCCGTGTGCGCCAGAGCGCCGGATTTTTCCATCGCGTAACGGAAGTTTTCAGCGATGTCGTAGGGCACGCCGATGCCGACGAACACCACGCAGAACTCGCCGGTTTCGGCGCCGCGCAGGCGCGCGCGCTGGGCGATCTGGGTGGCCAGGCGGTCGTGCGGCAGGCCGCCACAGGAAAACAGCGGCAGCTTCTGGCCCCGGACCAGACTGTTCATCAAGTCGATGGTCGAGACCGTGGTCTCGATGAAATCGCGCGGCAGGTCGCGGGCGGCCGGGTTGATCGCCATGCCGTCCACGCGCCGCCGCTGCCGGGCCGGCACCGGCGGCCCGCCGTCGATCGGTTGACCGACGCTGTTGAACACCCGCCCAAGCAGGTTCGGCCCCAACGACATCTCCAGCGGGCGCTGGCGGATGCGGATGCGGGTGCCGTCCAGGTTCAGCCCCGTGGTCGATTCCAGCACTTCGATGACCATGGTTTCCTCGTCCAGGGCCGAGACCCGACCGACCCGCGCCCGGCCCTCGCTGCCGATGACTTCGACCGCGTCGTTGAGCGACACGTTGGCCTCGCGGCGGGCGAACAGCAGCGGCCCCTCGAGACCGGTGACGGCGTGGTTGAGCATGATGTCAGCGTGCATCGGCGTTCTCCTCGGCCACGTGGAGGGCATGGAAGGCCTCGCCGATGCGCGCGGCCAGCTGCGGCTTGCTGTCGAGGTCCGCTTCCCCGAATTCCTCGCCCAGGCGCTGCAGGGTGCGCAGGATCGGCATGGCGGCGATCTCGGCCGGGCTCACTCCCCGCTCAACGGCCTCTCCGGCCAGATCGATGAACTGCATCATCAGACGCAGCATGGCGGTCTGGCGCTTCGGCGAGCAGAACCGGTCGACCTCGGAAAACGCGCTCTGGCGCAGGAAGCCCTCGTTCATCAGGTCGGCCGCCAGCAGGCTGAGCTGCTGCTCGGCCGGCAGCGAATCCTTGCCGACGATGCGGGCCATGCGCTCGAGCCGGGCCTGGGTTTCCAGCAGGCCGAGCAGGCGGCGGCGGTAGTCCTTCCACTCGCTGTTGCCCTGCAGCTGCCACCAGCGCGCCAGCGTATCCACGTCTTCGGCATAGCTTTTCAGCGGATGAATGGCCGGGTACGAGCGCGCCTGGGCCCGACCCCGATCCAGCGCCCAGAAGCTGCGCACGTAGCGCTTGGTGTGACTGGTCACCGGTTCGGAAAAATCGCCGGCCGGCGGGCTGACCGCGCCGATCACGGTCACCGAGCCTTCCTCGCCGTTGAGCGTTCGAACCCGCGAAGCGCGCTCGTAGAAGTCGGCCAGGCGCGAGGCCAGGTAGGCCGGGTAGCCGGATTCCCCGGGCAGTTCGCCGAGGCGGCCGGACACCTCGCGCAGGGCCTCGGCCCAGCGGCTGGTCGAGTCGGCCATCAGGGCCACGTGCAGGCCCTGGTCGCGGAAGTACTCGGCCACGGTGATGGCGGTATAGATCGAAGCCTCGCGCGCGGCCACGGGCATGTTGGAGGTGTTGGCGATGATGACCGTGCGCTCCATCAGCGGGCGGCCGGTACGGGGGTCTTCCAGCTCCGGAAACTCGTTGAGCACGTCGGCCATTTCGTTGCCGCGCTCGCCGCAGCCCACGTAGACGATGACGTCGGCATCGCACCACTTGGCCAGGCTTTCCTGGAGCACCGTCTTGCCGGTTCCGAAGCCACCCGGCAGGGCAGCGCGGCCGCCGCGGGCCACCGGGAACAGGGTGTCGAGAATGCGCTGGCCGGTCACCATGGGGGCATCCGCCGACAGACGCTCGGCGGCCGGACGCGGGCGCCGCACCGGCCAGTCGTGCTGCATGGCCAGCGCGTGTTCGGCGCCGTCCTCGCCTTCGACCACGAGCACGGTGGCGTCCTCGGCGTAGGTGCCGGGCGGCCGGATGGAGCGGACGCGCCCCGCGATCAGCGGCGGCACCAGGCAGGCCCGGCCCGGGCCAAGCCCGGCCACTTCGCCGAACACCTGCCCGCCGCGGACCTCGTCGCCCTCGGCCAGACGCGGCTCGAACTCGAACTCGTTGCTGCGCGCGGCGGCCAGTCCGGGCCGGAACCAGTGCTCGCCGACATCGCCAAGCGGGCGCAGCAGACCGTCGAAAATGTGGCCCAGGATGCCCGGACCCAGGGCCACCGACAGCGGCAGGCCGGTGCCGATCACCGGATCGCCCGGCTTCAGGCCGGTCGTGTCCTCGTACACCTGGGCGGTGAGCAGGTCGCCCGATAACTGGATCACCTCGCCGAGCAGGCGCTGCTCGCCCACGGCCAGGGCCTCGTGGATCTGGAACGGCTCGCTGACCCGGGCCTTGAGAACCGGTCCGCCGATCCATTGAATGCGTGCCCGACTCATTCGTCTTCTCCCGCTTCATCACCGGCGAACAGGTCGAGCAGGGTGCCGTCGACGCGGTCCCGGTCGGCCAGCAGCCCGGCCAGGCTCATGTCCACGCAAACACCACCGCTGCTCAGCCGGAGTCCGACTTCGAGCCCGGCGTCGGATCCGACGTCGATCCGGGCCTGGTAGCGTTCGGCGCCCAATTCGATGATTTCGGCCCGCTCGGCTTCCGGCCAGTCCGACGGACAATCCATCCGCCACCGGCGGGCGTTGACCACATCGGCGGCCTGGGCCAGCAGGGTCTCCGCCCAGGTTCGGCGCGCCTCGGGCTGCCGCCAGCGCTCGGTCAGGGCGTCGACCAGTCGTTCGCGTCCTTCGACGAGGACGCGGGCATCGTGCGCCAGCCGGCGGCGACGAACGGCGGTCTCGACTTCGGCTTCGACTCGACCCAGGGCCTCGGCCATGCGCGCGCGCTCGTCGCGAATCGCGGTCCGGACCCGGCTTCGAGCCCGGGCAAAAGCCTTGCGGCGCGCCTCGGCGAGCGTTTTCGCGCCTTCGGCGCGCACGGCGGCGCACTGCTGCTCGCCGGACTCCTGCAGCAGCGCGCGCAGGTCGGCCACCGAAGAGATTTCGCGGTTGGTCGGCTGTTTCATGTCTCGACTCCCAGGGCCCGGCGCACCTTATCGGCCAGATCGGGCGCCTGGCCGTGGCCGCTGACGTCGGGGATCACCGCCAGCGGCGGTCGCGCCCGGCGGATCGCCCGGGCCAGTTCCTCGGCCGGCAGCTGCTCGGCCAGGTCTGCCGTCAGCAGCACCGGCTGGCCGGCGCGCAGGGCCTGGCGCAGCTGCGCGCGGACCTGGTAAGGCTCGGTGACCCACACGTCCAGCCCGGCCAGCCGGAAGCCGGCCGCCGTGACCCGATCGCTGATGACAACGGGCCGGTCCATGTCAGATCTGGTTGAGGATCAGGATGGCGATGATCAGGCCGTAAATGGCCACGCCCTCGGCCAGGCCGACCATCACCAGGACGCGGCCCATCAGGTCCGGCTTTTCGGCCAGCGCGCCCACGGCCGCGCTGCCGACATGGCCAACGGCATAACCGGCGCCGGCGGCCGCCAACCCGGCGGCCAGCGCGGCCGAAAGGAATCCCCAGCGGATCACCGAAGGATCCATGACCTCGACCACAAGATCCGCCTCGCGCGCGCTCGCCACGCCCGAGGTGAACACGAGGTAGGTGGCGGTCAGCGCCAGGCAGGCGATGACGGCGCCCAGCGTCAGAACAACGATCATTCCCAGTTTCATGTCGAACTTCTCCCGGTCGGTCGAAAAATGGTGCCCGGACCAACCAGCGGCTTGAACCGGCGGCCCTCGGCAGTCAGGAAGCGAATAAAGAATTCAAACAGCATCAGGCGCGTGGTCTGGATGCTGACGATCAGTCCCTCGAGCGCGATCACGATGGCATTGCCGAGGATGATCACGAACCCCCCGGCAACCCCGCCGCCGGCGGCATCGGCCATCCCGAAGACCGCCGCCGAAAGCCCGGCATGGGCGAGGGCGAAGGCGCCGACGCGAACAAAGGAAATCGTGTTGACCAGCAGCTGGAGCATGCTCTCGAGCAGCTCACCGATGGCTTTGGGCAACTCCAGAAGCTTGTTGTGTTCGGAAACGGCCACCGTACCGAGCACGAACCAGGCAAATCCCAGCCAGGTCACGTTGAGCAGCTCGGGCCGGAAAAACGCCCCGAGGATGCCGTAATAGGCGACGACCAGGCCGGCCCGGGTGGCCAGCCAGTGCAGCCCCGCTCCTCGCCACAGGCAGCGCAGGGCATCGAACAACAGACCCAGCGAAAGAATGAAAACGCCAAAGCCCAGGGCAATGGCCATGACCAGCGTCGGGTGATCGATCGGATGCATCCACAGGGCCGGAATCAACTCCTCGTTGGCGAACACGCTGCCGAACAAAAAGCCGAACACGATGGACATGGCGCCGAACGGCACCAGCAGGCCGAACACCGGTATGCGCTTGCGCAACCACAGCCCGAGGGCAAGCAACACCGCGCCCTGACCGACGTCGCCGAACATGAAACCGAACATCACCGGGGTGACCACGGCGAGCAGGCGGCTGGGGTCGACCTCGGTCGCGCCGGGCGTGCCCAGCAGGCTGGGGAAGATTTCGAACGGGCGCGCCCAGCGCGGATTGCGCATCACCACCGGCACTTCCAGCTCCGCCGGCGGCTCGGCCCGGCGCAGCACGTGCTGGATATTGGACTGGGACAGCACCCGATCGAGCGCTCGACCGTCCGGATCGCTGCACCAGCCGGTCACGAGGACGAAATGCTCGGTGACCGGCAGGGCCGGCGCGTGCCCGTCGAACCACTGCATCAGGGCCATCACGCCCAGCGCATCGGGCAGCTCGTGGCGGGCGTTGAGCTCGTCGATGCGCTCGGCCGTCGTCCGGCGCGCCTGGTCGGTTGCCTGGCGCCGCTGCGCCAGCGCTGCGCGCGCCGCTTCGGGTTCATTCGGCAACCACGCCGGCAGCATCAGGCGACGCGCCTTGATCGCCGTCATCCGATCATCCAGTCGGGCCACGGCATCGGCCGGACCCACCGCCAGCACATAACGCTGCCGGCTCGAGTCGACCAGCGACTGACGCAGCAGCGAGGCCGGCCAGTCCTCGAGCTCGGCGTCGGCCGGCAGTCGATACAGGCGCGCGGCCAGCAGTGGCCCGGCCTCGGCCAGCAATCCGAAATCCGGCAACGCCGGGTTGTCGCCGGCGACCAGGCGATCGAACTCATCGAGCCGGGCGAGCTCGGTATCCAGGCGCTCGGCCTCGTCGATCAGCGGCTCGGCCTCCCGGGTCCAGGCGCGCAGCCGCTCGCACGCCTCGTGCATGGCCGCGACCGGGTCCATGGATCGGTCCAGGGCGGGCAGCCTGCCCTCGGGCCACCAGCCCGAAAAGCGCCGCTCCAGGTCGTTGAACTCGGCCACCCCCGCGCTCAGACCGGGTAGTTCGAACGGATGATCCGGGCGCTGACCGGTTTCCAGTTCCACCGTTTCGGTCTCGGCCAGCCGGGCCAGGGTGCGCGCCAGATCGGCACGCGGGACGAGTAGCTCGAACCAGCAGGCGGTTCCGGGTCTCAGGCCCATGTCAGTCCCTCCGGCACGCGTCGCAGCAGGCGCCGCGTGACCAGACCGGCGCGAACGCGCTCGGCGTCCAGGCCCTCCAGGCCGAGAAACGCAAACAAGGCCGCCGCGGTGCCGGCAGCGCGTCGGAAGACGCGCCGGAACCGCTCACCGAGCTCGGCGCGCAGCGCCTGGCCGTCCCGGTCGTCCGGCACCTCGGCCATCTCCTCGAAGTGGCGATCGGCAATCCGGATCAACTGTTCGATCTCGGCCGCGGTCGCAGCCGACGCCGCGCTGGGCAGCAGATCCTGAAAGACCGCCTCCCATGCCTCGCGCACGTCGCTGCCGGACGCCAGCGCAGACTGCATCGGCGCCAGCTCCGTGTCGCTCAGCGCGTTCAGGCACAGGGCCGGCCGCTCGCGTGCGAACGTGCCGATCACGGCGTCTTTCTCCATCCACGGCTCGACGGCCCCGCCGCCAAGCAGATGGGCCAGACTCGGCAGATCCGGCAGCCAGCGGCACCACAACAGCATGTCGCGCCAGGCCTTGGGGGCCCAGGCGGCGCCCTGCTCGACCACGTCGCGCCAGTTGGCCCGAACCAGGCGCTCGATTTCCGACGACGAAGAATCGGGAGAGACGCCTCGGACCCAGCGTTTGAGCGGCGTCTGGCGGACGGCGTCAAGGTAATGCAGCACGTCGACGCTGGCCTCGATCCGGCGCCATTCGTCCTCGCCCGGGCGCTGCCCGTGGCGCGCCTGGAGCCGGGCCTGCAGGTAGCCGGCAGCTGCCGATTCAGCCATGCTCGCCCCCGGTCAGGCGGGCGGCCAGGACGGTAACGGCGGCCGAAAGGCGGGCGCGATCGGCTTCGTCGGGTTCGGTCAGCGGCGCGCTGCGCTCGGCGCTTGCGCGCAATTGGTCAGCGCGCTCGGCAAGCTTGTGCTCGCAGCTGGCATGAATGCGGGACAGACGCTCGCTGGTTCGACGATCCATGCGTCGAGCACGTTCCTGCTCGGCCGCCAGTTCGTCCTGGACCGCCTCTTTACAGGACTCGATCTTTCGTCGAATCTCGGCCTCGGCTTCGAGAATTTCTTGAACAGCGCCGGCCGCCTGGACCTGCTGTAGCCGTTCCTCGCCCGACATCTCTCCACTCCCGTATCGTCAGGAAACGCCGGATAGCTTCGAGAGCCTGTCTTGACCACTGCCGAACCTTCCGGTACCGACCAACGGTCGACCTCCCGCGCGCCGAAAAATCGATTCGGCATGGGCGGAGGTCGGTTGATTTTTTTCATCCCTCCCGGGGATGAGTCGAGGGTACGCTGGATGAACAGCGAAGGAATTGACCGGGGTCAAGTTTGAAAAGCATGGTTCGAACCTGAGGAGATTCGACTCGGCCTCCGGGCAGGTCAGATATGAAAAACCCCGCACGAGGCGGGGCTTTTCATATCTGGCGCGCCCGGAAGGATGGACTGCGCTCGCTACGCGAGCTTGCCCTCCGCTACGCTGCGGGTGCGGCTTACGCCGCATCGAGCTCGCGGCTGCGCCGCTCGGTTCGAACCTGGGGAGGTTCGACTCGGCCTCCGGGTGCATCAGACATGAAAAAGCCCCGCGCGGGGCGGGGCTTTT
>PWJA01000096.1 GCA_003560975.1 Gammaproteobacteria bacterium | reverse complement strand
TGATGGAATCCTTGAAGTCGCCGTCGCACAGGGCGTGCTGACGGAAATAACCGTAGGTGCCGGAAACGGCATTGCGCGAGTACAGGGTGATGTCGCGGTTGGCCCATGCCCCTTCCAGACCGACCTGACCCCAGCGGTTGATGTCCTCGGCACCGCCGCAGCGACGGGTGCTGGAGAAAATGGCGTCAACCTGCTCGATGGTCAACCCCTCGATCGGGTTGTCGCGGTTGACGTAGACCGCGATGGTATCGATGCCCACGCCCATCACCGTCATCGGGTAACCGTGCCGCTCTTCGAACGCCTGCTGCTCGCTTTCGCGCGGCATGCGGCTCATCGGGCCGAAGTTGGCGGTGCCTTCGGCCATGGCCGGCGGGGCGGTCGAAGTGCCGGCGCCCTGAATCTGGATGTTCACGTTCGGGTAAATGCTCTGGAACTCTTCGGCCCACAGGGTCATGAGGTTGTTGAGCGTGTCCGAACCGATCGAGGACAGGTTGCCGGAAATTCCGGAAACCGGCGTGTAGTCAGGCAGGTTGGGGTCGACCTCCACCTGGGCGAAGGCCGAACCGGCGGCCAGGGCGGCGCTGACGGCGCCGGCGGTAAGCAGTTTTCTGAACATGTTGATCTCCTGATCAGCGGGTAAAAAATGATTCGAAAGCGGATCTCAATCTAGAACGCATTCATGACACGACCATGACGCCGACCCGGGTTTCGGGGCCGGCGCCAGGCTCGGGTCAGAAGTCGTAGCGCAAACCCAGCGAGAACCCGGTGGCGCTGTCACCGAAAGACCCGGGCTGGCCGGTGGTGCGGGCCTGGTTCCACGGGGTCAGGTTGGCGTTGTCGTCGTTGGCCACCGAAGCGAAGTTCATGTAGACGCGCAGCGGTCGGGCGATCCGGTACTCCAGGCCAAGCGCCAGCATGGCCGAATCGCTGTCGGCGGGATCGGCCGAGCGGGTCAGGTAGTGCGCCTTGAGCAGGGTTTTTTCGCTGATCTGGTAGCTGGCGCCGACGCCAAAGACGTCGCTGTCGAAGGCATCGTTGTTGTGGTCGGCGGACTGGAAAAAGCCGGCCAGGGTCAGCGCGTCGATCTTGTAGGCGACGGCAAGGCGGAACGCGTCGCGACCGCCGCGGCTGGCGTCATCGTCGAAGCTTTCGTACGCGGCGGCCAGATCCAGCGGGCCGGCCTGGTAGGTCACCGACAGGCTGAGCGCCTCGTCGTCGAGTCCACGATTGTCCCGGCCCTCGTGCAGCGAGTAGGCGAAATTGAACCGGAAGCCGCTGAAATCCGCGGTCTGGTAGTGAATGGTGTTCGGGGTGCGCTCATCGAAGCGGTCGTTGCCGGCCCGGGTCAGGTTGCGCATGTCGCCGATCTGGTCACCGAACAGGTTGGCCGGACCACGCGCGCGCTTGAACGGGGTGTCGAACTTGCCCAGGCGGAACATGCCGAAACCGCCTCTCACGCCGACGAAGGTATCGCGACTGGCCCAGTTGGTGCCGGAATCGGAAAAGTCGATTTCCTGTTCGATCTGAACCATGGCGGTCAGGCCACCTTCGAGCTCGCGGTTGGCGCGAAACCCCAGCCGCGAAGAGTTGCTCGACATGGCAACCTCGGAATAGTCGGCACCGTCGTCGAGCAAGTCGACCGAAACGTTGGCCCGACCGTAAATGGTCACATCAGCCAGCGCAACCGCCGGCAAGGCGGCCAGAACGGCCACCGGAAGCAATGCTTTCTTCATGATCAATCCCTCACGCGTCTATCGTCTGAAACTGCAGGTTGCAGGGTTCGCCCAATCAGGGGCGGTCGTGTTTCACAACGATGGAGATGCTAGGGATGAGCGATGATACGGCCATGACACAAAGGTGTCGGATTGATGACAGATGAAACGAGGGACGCATCGCGAACCGGCCGAAACCTCAGGCTCGGGCCAGTTCCTCGGCTGGCTGAGCCACCACGCGGTCGGCCGGAAACAGGCAGCGGAAGGTGCTGCCCTCGCCCGGCTCGGAGGCCACGTCCAGACGAGCACCGTGGCGCGACAGGACGTGCTTGACGATCGCAAGGCCAAGGCCGGTGCCGCCTTTGCTTCGGCTGCGAGCGCTGTCGACCCGGTAGAAGCGCTGGGTGATGAACGGCAGGTGCTCGGGCTCGATGCCGATGCCGTTGTCGCTGACCTCGAACACCCCCTGGCCGTGCTCGTCAACGCGCCAGCTGGCCTGAACCCTGGCCCCGGGATCGCTGTAGCGGATGGCGTTGAGAACCAGGTTGGCGAATGCGCTGTGCAGCTCGTGCTCTACGCCGATCAACTGCGCGGCGTCCACGCTGACGACTTCCAGTACATGACCATCGCCATCCTGCAGGCGGGCTTCCTGCACGATGCGCTCGACCAGGGAAGGCACATCGACCCGCTCGACGCAATCGGGATCGAGCTCCTCGGTTTCCAGCCGCGAAAGCTCCAGCAGATCGGCGACCAGGCTGGACATGCGTCGGCACTGGCGCTGCATCTCGACCACGGGCGCGTGCCAGTCCGGGCCGATGCCGGGATCCTCGGCCAGGCTCTCGATGTATCCCGACAGCACCGTCAGCGGCGAGCGCAGCTCGTGCGAGGCATTGGCCACGAAATCGCGGCGCATGGCCTGTAGCCGGAGCATGCGGGTAACGTCCCGGAACAACGCCAGGTATTGATTGCTGCCGTAGGGAATCAGGCGCACCGACAAGCTCCGGGTCTCATCGACCGGGGAACGCAGAACGATCGGCTGATCGAACTCGCCGGCGGCCAGGTAGGCGGCAAGGCGCGGGCTTCGAACCAGGTTGAGGACCGACTGGCCGAGATCGCGCTTGCTCGACAGGTGGAGCATGCCTTCGGCGGCGTCGTTGAACCACAGGATGCTGAACTCGCCGTCGAGCACCAGAGACCCGTCGGGCATGGCCGCGGTCGACTCGCGGAACTCGCGAATGACCCGGGCCAGCCGCTTCTTGCGCTTGTAATAGCGCTTCTGGAGCCGGAAATAGTGCTCGAAGACCTCGCCCCAGACACCCCAGGACTCGGGCGGATTGCGCTGGCGACCGGAATCCAGCCATTTCTCCAGGCGGGCCAGCTGCCACAGATGCCGCAACAGGCCGATCAGCAACGCCAGGGCAAGCCACCAGCCGACCGCGCCCAGCAGGCCTCCCAGCAACAGCCCGGCCGCCAGCAGCCCGGCCAGCAGCACAAACTCGCTGAACCAGACCTTCGACATCAGCTCTTGCCCTTCACGGAGAAGCGATAGCCGGCGCCGCGCACGGTCTGAATGAATCGCTGCAGGCCGTAGGGCTTGAGCGCCTTGCGCAAGCGCAGAATGTGCACGTCCACCGTTCGCTCTTCCACGTACACGCCCCCGCCCCAGACCTGGTCGAGCAGCTGGGCACGAGAGTAGACCCGATCCTGGTGGGTCATGAAAAATTTCAGCATGCGGAATTCGGTCGGCCCGAGGTCGACGGGCACGTCGTCGGCGAAGACGCGGTGGCTGGCGATATTGAGAACAAGGCCGTTGGCGGCCACTTCGTTGTCCTCGTCGGCCGGCGAGGATCGCCGCAGCACCGCCTGGATGCGGGCCACCAGCTCGCGCGCCGAGAACGGCTTGGTCACGTAATCGTCGGCGCCGCTGTCAAAGCCGCGGACCTTGTCGTCTTCCATGCTGCGGGCCGTGAGCATGATGATCGGCACCTCACGCGTTGCTTCGTCGCGCCGCAGGGCGCGCGCGAATTCCGGCCCGCTCTGGTCCGGCAGCATCCAGTCGAGCAGAATCAGGTCGGGGCGATGATCGGCCAGGGCCACGCGCGCTTCCTGACAATTGCCCGCCTCGAGGGTCTGGTAACCGGCCCGCTCGAGATTGAACACCACCATTCGGCGGATCGCGTCGTCGTCTTCAACCAGCAGGATTCGCTGCATATGCGCTCCTGTTCCTGTCCCCAGGTCATTTTGCGCTATTGCACCAGCCGAGTATGACAGATCAATGAATCATCCGGCCGCGTCGACACGGGCCGACTGGGCCAGGGTCTCGCGCAGCGAATCCAGCAGCCGCTCGCGAAGCGCCGGCGGCTCGACGATTTCCACATCCGGACCGTACCGCCGGATTTCCATGAGCAGTTCGCGGTCGTTGCCGTAGGGCACGGTGAGCTCGTAGCGACCGTCCTCCAGCCAGCGCCCCTGCTGATCCGGATGCCAGACTTCCTCGGCCGCCCAGCGCGCCGCTTCGGCGCTGAAGCGCAGACAGGCCAGATGTTCGGCCGGCCCGGAGAAAATCCCGAACGCGGCATCGAGGTGCTGGCGCAGCGTGGCTTCGTCGATTTCGCGGCTGGCCGCATCGAGCTTCTCGATGTCCCGAATCCGCTCCAGGGCAAAGCTGCGCAAGCCTTGTGCATCATGGCACCAGGCATCCAGATACCAGCGGTCGCGGTAGCTGGTCAGGCGTTGCGGCGAAATTGTCCGGCGCCGGGTTTCGTCGCGGCGTCGGCCGTGGTATTCGATGATCAGGCGGGTGCGCTGAAACAGCGCGCCAAGCATCTTCTCGAACAGCGCGCTGGGCACGGGGCGCCCGGCATCCTTGCGGATGCGAATCCGTTCCGGCTGGGCCGAAAAATCCAGCCCCTGCCGATCGAGCAACTGGTTGATCCGGTTCTGCACGCCCTGCAGCTCGTCTTCCAGAAGCCCGGGCTGCACGTCGCCCAGCACCTGCCGAGCCAGCAGCAGGGCCTGCAGCTCTTCGGGGCTGATCCACAGGCCGGGAAGCTCGAAATGCCCGGCCAGGCTGCGATCGTAATAAAAGCCGCGGGTCTGTTCATCCTGCTCCAGCGGCGCCCCGAGTCGATCGCGCAATTCGGCGACCAGGCGGTACAGGGTCGCCTGGCTGCAGCCCAACTCTTCCATCAGAACCTGGCGCGAAATCGGTGTTCGGCGCGCCCGGAGAATGTCGTGCAGGTGATACAGACGCTCGCGTCGCGACATGCCGCCTCAGTCGCTTGCCTCGCCGCAAGCCTGACAGCAACCGTAGATTTCCAGGACCTGGTGCTTGGCGATGAACCCATGGCGATGGGCCGTTTCGGTCAGG
This sequence comes from Gammaproteobacteria bacterium, assembly GCA_003560975.1. Classification (GTDB taxonomy): domain Bacteria; phylum Pseudomonadota; class Gammaproteobacteria; order Xanthomonadales; family Wenzhouxiangellaceae; genus Wenzhouxiangella. The sequence goes on along the minus strand of PWJA01000096.1, from coordinate 7,369 downwards.
GCATCGGCCAGGTCGTGATCGTGGATTTCAAGAACCGTCTGACACTGCTCGCAGATCAGGAACTGGCCCTGGTGCTGATGCTGCGGGTGGATGCAGCTGACGAACGCGTTGAGGGATTCCAGGCGGTGGATGAAGTGATTTTCAAGCAGAAAATCCAGGGCCCGATAGATCGTGGGCGGGGCCGCCCCGGGCCGCTCGCGCTTGAGATCATCGAGCAAGTCGTAGGCCTTGACCGGACCGTCGGCGGCCATCACCAGCTCGAGCACGCGGCGCCGGGTCGGCGTCAGGCGCAGCCCGCGCGAGCGGCACTTGCCCTCGATTTCGGTCATGACCTGATTCGCGTTCATGACCCGATTCTAGCAGGACACGCAGCCAGGTCAGGCTCCGGCGGCGGTGCGCGCAGCAATCCAGTCCAGCGCGTGCTCGATCCGGGCCAGGCTGCGTTCCCGCCCGACCAGCCACAGGGTCTGGTTGATCGCCGGCGACTGACCATGGCCGGTCAGGGCGACCCGCAGCGGCATTCCGATCTTGCCGAACCCGATGCCCAGCGCGTCGGCGGTTTCCTGGATGGCGCGCTGCAGCGCATCCGGCTCCCATTCGTCCACCTCGGCCAGACGTTCGGCCAGGCCCGTGAGCGCGGCCGCCGCCACCGGCCGCAGGTGCTTTTTGGCCGCACCCGGCTCGAAATCATCGAAATCCTGGTAGAAAGAGCGGCTTTGCTCAACCAGTTCGGTCAGGGTATCGAAGCGCTCGGCCTGAACCCCCAGCAGCCTGGACGGTTCCGGTCCGGAAGCCGGGTTGAAGCCGGCCTGTTCCATGTGCCAGAGCAGTTCCGCCAGGGCCTGATCGCGGTCTCCTTCGCGCAGGTAATGCTGGTTCAGCCACTTGAGCTTCTCGGTATCGAAACGCGAGGCCTTGCGGTTGACGTCCTCGATCCGGAACAGATCGATCAGCTCCTGCCGCGAAAAGACCTCCTGGTCCCCGTACGACCATCCCAGCCGCGCCAGGTAATTGATCATGGCATCGGGCAGGTAGCCCAGCTCGCGCCAGGCCATGACGCCGACCGCCCCGTGGCGTTTGGACAGGCGCTGGCCATCGTCTCCGAGAATCATGGGCACGTGGGCAAATTCCGGCGGCTCGGCGCCGAGCGCGCGATAGATGTTGATCTGACGCGGCGTGTTGTTGATGTGGTCGTCGCCGCGAATGACCAGATTGATGCGCATGTCGATGTCGTCGACCACAACGGCAAAGTTGTAGGTGGGCGTGCCGTCGGCGCGCACGATGACCAGGTCATCGAGCTCTGCGTTTTCGACCTCGATCCGCCCCCGCACCCGATCCTCGAAGGCAACGCTGCCGCTGAGCGGGTTGCGAAAGCGGATCACCGGCTCGATGCCTTCGGGTCGATCGCTGCGATCGCGACAGTAGCCGTCGTAGCGCGGCTTCTCACCGGCCGCCATGGCCGCCTCGCGCAGGCCCTCGAGGCGCTCGCGCGAGCAGTAGCAGCGGTAAGCCAGTCCGGCCTCGAGCAGCCGGCCCACGGCCTCCTGGTACCGCTCCCTGCGCTCGCTCTGGTAGTACGGACCCTCGTCGTAGTCCAGCCCCAGCCAGGCCATGCCGTCCAGAATGGCCTGCACCGAGGCCTGGGTCGAGCGCTCGCGATCGGTGTCCTCGATTCTGAGGACGAACTCGCCACCGGTCGCACGCGCCGCCAGCTGGCAGAACAGTGCCGTGCGCGCGCCGCCGATATGGAGAAAACCGGTCGGGGACGGCGCGAAGCGCGTGCGGATGGGAACAGACTTGGAGTGCATCTGGCAGGCCTTGGCGGAAAAAGCGTGCCATTGTATCTGATCCCGATCACGACGAACGCCACCGGATTGGGCTATAAGGGGCGCAGCGTTCGTTCTCCAGGACCACGGCAGCGGCTTAACGACAGATTCAGGCATGGACGGGAAACCCAACGACGAGTTCAACGCCCAGGACCGGATTCGGGTCCGACGTCGCCTGGCCTGGCGCGGCCGGGTGCCGATGGTCGATCGCCTGGCCGTCGCCGTCGCCGTGCTGCTGTTCGCGCTGTCCGGCAGCACCGGCCTCAGCCACGTCGAACAGATCCAGGCCCGGGGCGGCCTGGTCATGCTCACCCTCAACGGCGCCAGCACCTACTACATCGGCCCCGAGGGCGAAACCGGCTTCGAGTATGACCTGGCGCGACATTTCGCCGACCGCATCGGCGTGCCGCTGGACGTGATCCCGGTGCCCACGATCGGCGACCTGGTTCCCTACCTTCAGGCCGGGCGCGGCGACTTCATTGCCGCCAACCTGACCCAAACCACGGAGCGCATGGCCAGCCTGCGCTTCGGACCGGTCTATGAAACGGTTCAGCCGGTCGTGATCTACCGCCGCGGCAGCCTTCGTCCAAGAACCCTGGAAGACCTGAGCGCCGGCAGCCTGGTCATCCCCGCCGGAACGTCCTATCCGGCCCTCCTGGAGCAGGCCGGGGCCGACCTGGACTGGCGGGAAGACGAGCATGCCAGCATCGAGGACCTACTCGAGGCGGTCAGCAACGAGATCATCGACTACACCATCCTCGACTCCAACGTGTTCGAACTCAACCGGCGCTTCTTTCCGGCCCTGCGTCAGGCCTTCGAGCTGCCCGAAAGCCAGGACCTGGCCTGGGCCGCCCGCCACGCCGACGACGACAGCCTGGTCCAGGAGATGCGGTATTTTTTCCACGAGCCGATCGGGCAGGATCTGCTGGTCGATTTGCGGCAGCGCCATTACGACCATGTCGAGGCCTACGAACCGGTCGGCACGTTTACCTTCATGCGCCAGCTGCGGGATCGTCTGCCGCCCCTTCGTCCCCTGTTCGAGCAGGCCGCCAAGGACTATGACCTGGACTGGCGATTGCTGGCGGCAGTCGGCTACCAGGAGTCGCACTGGGATCCGGGCGCGGTTTCGCGAACCGGCGTGCGCGGCATCATGATGCTGACCCAGCGCACCGCCCGTCAGGTCGGCATCGAAGACCGGCTCGACCCGGCCCAGAGCATTGAGGGCGGCGCCCGTTACCTGCGTTCGATCATCGATCGACTACCCGATCGAATCGAGCAACCCGACCGCCTGTGGCTGGCCCTGGCCGCCTACAACGTCGGCTTCGGCCACCTCGAGGACGCGCGCGTTCTGACCCAGCGCCGAGGCGGCGACCCGGACCGATGGCTGGACGTGCGCGACAGCCTGCCGCTGCTGACCCAGGAACGCTGGCACCGCCAGACTCGCTTTGGCTACGCGCGCGGCTACGAGCCGGTGCACTTCGTCGAAAACATCCGCACCTTCCACGAAATCCTGCTGTGGATGGAAGCCCGCGAACATCACCTTCTGGCCGAAACACCGGACCGGGACAACGAAAGTCTTTAGCCCGACTCCGTCTCCAGCCACAGGCAGCGCCCGGCCGCGGCCTTGATCGCCTCCAGGCGGGCGCGGTGGGCCGCTCGTTCCTCCGCATCGGCGCGCACCACGATCAGTTCGTCCGTACTGACCCGCGGCGCGCCGCCGGTCCGTCCGCGGCCGCTGGCCGGTGCGTGCAGCTCCAGGCCCAGATCGACCTGGCCGCCCGTCATGGCCAGATAGACCTCGGCCAACAGCTCCGCGTCGAGCAGGGCGCCGTGCAAATCGCGGCCGGAGTTGTCGACCTCGTAGCGTTTGCACAGGGCGTCCAGGCTCACGCGCTGCCCGGGATGCAGCTCCCGGGCCAGCACCACCGTATCGAGAACCGAGGCCACGTCGGCCATTCGGATCGGCTCGGGTCGCTGCAAACGCGCAAGCTCTGCATCCAGAAAGCCGACATCGAAAGGCGCGTTGTGGATGATCAGCTCGCTGTCCTGAACGAATTCGATCAGTTCATCGACGATATCGGCAAAGCGCGGTTTGTCGGCAAGAAACTCATCGGTGATGCCGTGAACCTGCAGGGCCCCGGATTCCACTTCCCGGTCCGGGTTGAGATAGACGTGGTAGTGACGATCGGTGATCCTGCGATCGTTGATCTCCAGACAGCCGATCTCGATGATCCGGTGCCCGTCGGCGTGCTCCAGGCCGGTCGTTTCGGTGTCGAGGACGATTTGGCGCATGCGATGGAAAACCTCTCGAGTTCAGACGGTGGATCGACGCGCAGCCAGGCTGCGCGCGGCCGCGCTGGCGAGCTGATCGGCGCGCTCGTTTTCGGGGTGACCGCTATGGCCCTTGACCCATTCCCAGCGCACCCGGTTCCGACCCACTGCCGCATCGAGACGGAGCCAGAGATCGGCGTTCTTGACCGGCTTTCGCGACGCCGTCTTCCAGCCGTTTCGCTTCCAGTTGCCCATCCACTCGGTGATGCCCTTGCGCACGTACTGCGAATCGGTGGTCAGCACCACGTCACAGGGACGCTTGAGGGTTTCCAGCGCTACGATGGCGGCCATCAGCTCCATGCGGTTGTTGGTCGTCTGCGGCTCCCCGCCCGACAGTTCCTTTTCCGTGCCGTTCCAGCGCATGAGCACTCCCCAGCCGCCCGGCCCCGGGTTGCCCAGACAGGCACCGTCGGTCCAGACATGGACGCTGCGGCTCATGCCGCTCGGCACTGGGAGACGGCGCCCGAAGGCGGCATGACGGTCGGACGGCGAAACACCAGCGGCCGGATCCGGGCCGGTCGAGCCGGCTTGCGCGCCACCAGGACCAGCACCGCGGTCAGGCCCGGCACCAGCCCCTGCCACCGCGCCCGCGGCGGCACGCTCAGGTCCAGGCGCAGGCGGGCGTGCAGGAGCTGAAAATGCGGCCAACTCGGCAGCCACATGGCGGAACGGCCGAGCTCGCGCCAGGCCCCGGCGTGCCAGGGATTGGCGCTGACCGAGACCAGCGAACCGCCGGGTTTGAGAATGCGCAACACCTCCGGCAGCGGGTCCGCCGTGAGCCCCGGCTGCCACAGATGCCGAAGCAGCACGGCGGGCACCGACTCGCTGTCCAGCGGCAGCTCGTCGAGATGGGACCGAAACGGCCAGCAGTAGCCGTCGTCATTGAACAGCAGCCGGCAGCGATCGAACGCCAGGCTGGGCGAAGGGCTGGTCGCCGGCGCGATTTCCAGCAGCCAGTCCGGCTTCAGCCCGTCAAAAGCGGCCGGCACCAGACGGTTTTCGACCGACTGCAGGGCCGCAAACGGGCTCGGGCTCATCGGCGCGCTAGAATGGGATTCATGATGCCGCCAAGCATACCAGAAGGAGGTTGAAATGCCGCTTCGCATCGAGGCCATTCCGGCGCTGGAAACCAACTACATCTGGGCCCTCCACGACGACCGGCACTGTCTGATCGTCGATCCGGGCAGCAGCGCCGAAGTGCTGGATTTTCTCAACGAGCGCAAGCTTGCCTTGTGTGCGCTGCTGCTGACCCATCACCACGCTGATCACATCGGCGGCGTCGACGCCTTGCTCGAATCCGGCCCGGTTCCCGTCTGGGGCCCCGAGGATCCGCGCATGCCGCAGGTCCGTCACGCCGTCGGCGAAGGCGACCGCGCGCTCGTCCCGGAACTGGACCTGGCCTTCGGCGTGCTGGAAACGCCGGGCCATACCTCCAGCCATATCGTCTTTCACGACGAGCACCATCTGCTGGCCGGCGATACGCTGTTTTCGGCCGGCTGCGGCCGTCTGTTCGAAGGCACGCCCGAACAGATGCAGGACTCGCTGGACAAGATCGCCCGCCTGGATTCGGATCTGCACGTGTACTGCGCCCACGAATACACCGCTGACAACTGCCGCTTCGCCCTGGCCGTGGAGCCGGACAACGCCGAGTTGGCCGAGTGGGCCAACGAGGTCAAACGGCTGCGATCCGATGACCGCATCACCCTGCCCGTCCGCCTGGGCCAGGAGCGGGCCGTCAACCCGTTCCTGCGGACCCGCGAGCCGGCCGTGATCGACGCCGCCAACCAGCGCGAACCCGGCACCGGCGACGACCCGGCCGCCGTGTTCGGCGTCATCCGTCGCTGGAAGGACGGCTTCGGGTAGGCAAAACCAGGACAGGCATCATTTGACCGCTTCCCATGTCCGTTCGCGACCAAGCTGGGCCGATCGGAGGCAGGAGGATATCGATCGAGGCGACTTCGTCGATTGCTAACCAGACGTCGATCTTCTAGACCGACGCGTCGGGCAGCAGTCTGGCCACCATCACGCCATGAATGATGACGGCGACGATCACCATGGCATGGAACAGTTCGTGATAACCAAACCAGGGCAGCCAGGGGTTCGGGCGACGCAGCCCCACGATGATCGCGCCCACCGTGTAAAACAGCCCTCCTGACAGCAACAGCCAGACCGTCGTGGGCCCGGCGTCGCTCCAGATCCACGGCACCAGCACAATGGGCATCCAGCCCAGGGTCAGGTAGGCGGTGTTGTTGAACCCTTTGGGCGAGGCGAACGGCAACCACTCGACCACGATGCCGACCAGCGTTCCAATGATCGAGCCAATCAATAGCACCCGGCCCGGCCAGCCTTCCAGCCCCAGGAGTGCAAGCGCGACGCCCGTGCCGCCGATGGCTAGATAGATACCGCAATGATCGAGTCGCAGCAAGCGTTCGCGCGCCCTGGCGCGCCAGACGCGCAAATGGAGAAGCGCACTGAAAGCGAGCATCGCGCACGCGCCGATGGAAAACGCCGCCACCGCCAGCCGCGCCGGCCCGGCCTGCACCGATACCGTCCAGATCAAGGCCACCGGCAACGCTATGACTGCGGCAACCCGGTGGAAGATCCCTCGCAACCGCGGCGGTCTCTGGGACAGCGCATGCCGGGTACTCGGCGAGCGCCTCAGAATTGATGGTCTGCCCATTTTCTCCGTGCCTGGTGCAATGGGATATGAGAATGCAGTGAATCATACACGCGGACACGCGACCTGCTGTTCCGCAACCGGTTCGGAGAAGACAACGAAAACGCAGCGTTTATGCGTGCGGATCGTCCTCGACCGCCACGATCCGGTCGAGCAGTTCGGGAGCCGACTTGATCTCGCCGAACAGCTGGGTTAGTTCTGACAGGTTGACTGGATCGTGACCGGTAGAGCGCTCGGCCCTCTCCTGCGCCACAGATTCACTCCGTTTTGGAGACAATAAAGCAGCGTTACTACAGGAACCCAGCGTTACTACAGAGGCCGCGTCAAGCCGGTTCCCTGGAGACTCCCGCGATTTGCAGTTGTAGGCCCGGCCCCTTGCGGACGCCGTGCAAGCGCGCTACGCTACGCCATGCAATTATCTTTTCATCGCGATAGAAGGATAAGCTCATCAACCTCGAGCTGATCAACCGTCACTGCACCCTGCTGGCCGATGCCACGCGGCTGCGCCTGCTGGCGCTGCTGGAGCGCGAGGAGT
>PWJA01000271.1 GCA_003560975.1 Gammaproteobacteria bacterium | reverse complement strand
TTCCCGGTCTTCACGATCGGCCTGGCGGCGTACGTGGCGGTGCTGGAAGCCCTTCATTTTCGAACCGATGACCCACGCTATCTGAAACTGTCGAAGTTCTGGATCAAGGTGTTTGCCGTGGTCTTCGGAATGGGCGTGGTATCAGGCATCGTGATGGCCTTCCAGTTCGGTACCAACTGGAGCAATTTCGCCTACTCGGCCTCCAACTTCCTGGGGCCGGTCCTCAGCTACGAGGTGGTCACCGCCTTTTTCCTTGAAGCAACCTTCCTCGGGGTGCTTCTGTTCGGTCGCGACAAGGTTCCCAAGGGCGTCCATCTGTTTTCCGCCTGCATGGTCGCCATCGGCACGTTCATCTCTTCGTTCTGGATTCTGTCGGCCAACAGCTGGATGCATACCCCGGCCGGGGTGGAAATGGTCGACGGCATGGTGCAGATGACCTCCTGGACGCAGGCCATCTTCAACTCGTCGTTCCCGTACCGCTTCGCCCACATGGCCCTGGCCTCGTTCATCACCGGCGGCATCGTGGTTGCCGGGGTGAGTTCCTGGTACCTGCTGCACGGGCGCAATCTCGAAACCAGCAAGAAAGCGCTCAAGATGTGCGTGATCATGCTGGCCTTCGCCACGCCGCTGCAGCTGTTCGTCGGTCACGAACATGGCTTGAACACCTTTGAAAACCAGCCGATGAAAGTGGCCGCCATGGAAGGCGCCTGGGAAACCAAAACCGCAGCGCCGCTGATCCTGTTCGCCATTCCCGACGCGGCCAACGAGACCAACCACTTCGAGATCAAGATTCCGTACCTGGCCAGCATCGTGCTGACACACAGCCCCAGCGGCGAAGTGCCGGGGCTGCTCGAAGTGCCGGCCGACGAGCGTCCACCGGTCGGCATCGTGTTCTGGAGCTTTCGGATCATGGTCGGTCTCGGCCTGATCTTCATTGCCGTCTCGCTGCTGGCCGCCTGGCAGCTGTACAAGGGGCGTCTGTACGAGTCACCGCGGATACTCCGGGCTTTCACCTGGCTGATCCCGGCGCCCTTCGTCGCCGTGCTGACCGGCTGGTTCGTGACCGAAGTGGGCCGCCAGCCGTGGATGATTCAGAACATGATGCGGCTCGACGAGGCGATCACACCGTCGATTTCCGGCTGGATGGCCCTGGTGACCCTGATCGGTTACATCGCGGTGTACGCTGTGGTCCTGTTCGCCGGGGTGTTTTACCTGAAGAAGGTCATTGAAAGCGGGCCCGAGCCGATCGATGAGGCCGAAGAATCCGACAGTGCTCGCCCAAAACGTCCGTGGTCTGCGGTATCTTCCTCCACTTTTGACGAATCGCCGAGCGCGGCAGGGAGCTGAACATGGACCTGATTGATCTGACTCTGATCTGGGTTGTTATCATCGGCATCGCGGTGTTCATGTACGTCCTGATGGACGGCTTCGATCTGGGGGTGGGGATCCTGTTCCCCTTCGCTCCGGACGATGAGGCCCGGGACCAGATGATGAACTCGGTGGCTCCCGTGTGGGACGGCAACGAAACCTGGCTGATTCTCGGCGGCGCCGGCCTGCTGGCCGCGTTTCCGCTGATCTACAGCGTGTTCCTGCCGGCACTCTACATCGGTGTTTTCCTTCTGCTGGCCGGACTGATCTTCCGGGGCATTGCCTTCGAGTTCCGCTTCAAGGCGACGAAGCACAAGCATCTGTGGGATTACTCGTTCTTCGGCGGCTCGACCGTGGCTTCGTTCGCCCAGGGCGCGGTGATCGGCGCGTATGTGCAGGGTTTCCAGACCGAAAACTTCCGCTACGTCGGCGGTGCTTTTGACTGGCTGACCCCGTTCACCCTCATGACCGGACTCGGCGTGGTCGCCGGCTACGCGCTCCTCGGGGTGACCTGGACCATCATGAAGACCGAAGGCAGGACGCAGGACTGGGCCTACAAGCTCGCTCCCTGGCTGCTCGGTGCGGTGATGTTTTTCTTCATCGCGGTCAGCCTGTGGACTCCGCTTGCCAACGAGCGCGTGATGAGCCGCTGGTTCGAGAACATCGGCTGGCTGTGGATCTTCCCGGCCGCGACCGTGGGCCTGGCCGCCTGGATCTTCCAGCGCCTGCGTCGCCGCGCCGAGGGTTCGCCGTTTGTCGGCTCGATGACCCTGTTCGCGATGTTCTATCTCGGCATTCTGATCAGCATGTGGCCGTACGCGGTTCCGCCGGACCATACGTTCTGGGATGCGTCATCCGACCCGGGCAGCCAGCTGTTTCTGCTGATCGGCTTTTTGTTCCTGATTCCGATCGTACTCGGCTACACCGCCTGGACGTACTGGATCTTCCGCGGGAAGGTCCAGGCCGGGGCCGGTTACTCTGGCCACTGATCGCCGCGATCAGGAGTGGTTGAAACAGAGGGCACCAGCCTGGCTGGTGCCCTCGTCTTTTGTTCTGGCCGCGCTGGAAGCGCTGACCGTTGTGACCCAGGCCGCGCTGCTGGCTTGGATTCTGGCCGGGGTGATCGTCGATTCCGTTCCGCTCGACTCGCTTTCTCCGGCACTTGGCGCGCTTCTGGCGACCTGGCTGCTGCGGGCCGCCGTGGTCAGCTACCGGAGTCGCCTGACCGCGACCGCCTCCAGCCAGGTCCGGCGAACGCTCCGCGACGAGCTGTTCGTGGCGCTCACCGCCGCCGGCCCCCTGTACCGCGGCCCCCGCGGCACCGGCCAGCTGGGCACCGGGCTGATCGAGCAAGTTGACCTGCTCGACCCGTTCTACTCACGCTATCTGCCCCAATCGGCCACGGCCCTGCTGGTTCCAGGGGCGATCCTGGTCGCGGCCTTTCTGACCGACTGGCTGGCCGGCGCCCTGCTTCTGCTCGCCGCGCCGCTGATCCCCGGATTCATGATCATCATCGGCATGGGCGCCGAGCAGATCAGCCGTCGCCAGCAAGACGCCCTCGGACGGCTCAGTGGCCTGTTCCATGACCGCCTGCAGGGTCTGGACACCTTGCGTCGATTCGGCGCCGAAGAGCGCGAAATCGGCCGCATGGCGCGCTTCTCCGAACAGTTCCGCGAACGCACCATGCAGGTGCTGCGGGTCGCTTTCCTGTCCTCGGCGGTGCTGGAATTCTTTTCCGCCGTAGCCATCGCCACCCTGGCAATCTACATCGGTCTGGGGCTGCTGGGCATGATCGAATTTGCCGGCGCGCCGGACCTGACCCTGTTCAAGGGGCTGTTCATTCTGATCCTCGCCCCGGAATTCTTTACCCCCCTGCGCACCCTGGCCGTGCACTGGCACGATCGGGCCGGTGCCCTGGCCGCCACCCAGGCGCTGCGCGAACTGCTCAAGGCACCCCCGGCACGCACCGAACCCGAGCGGCCGGCGGCGCGACTTCCGCGCGGACCTTGCGAGATCCGGGTTTGCGACCTGCACAAGCGCTTCCCGGACCGGGCCGCCGTGATCCGGGGGCTGGATCTGCAGGTGGCGCCGGGAGAAAAGGTCGTGATCAGCGGGCCCAGCGGCTGCGGGAAGTCCACCCTGCTGGCCCTGCTGGCCGGCTTCGGCGAACCCGACCGCGGCGAAATCCTGATCGATGGGATCGACCTTGCTCGCTTTACCCGCTCCCAGCTGGCTTCGATTCGGGCGTATCTCGGCCAGCGCCCACTGCTGTTTCCGGCCGATATCGCCGCCAACATCCGCTTCGCAGAGCCCTCGGCCGACGATCAATCCCTGGCCCGCGCGGTGCGCCTCAGCGGTCTCGACGGGATGATTTCGCGACTGCCCGATGGCCTGGCCACCCTGCTCGGCCAGGACGGACTCGGAGTGTCCGGCGGGCAGGCCCGCCGGATCGCGCTGGCGCGGGTGCTGCTCAGTCCACGGCCCGTGCTGTTTCTGGACGAGCCCACCGCCAGCCTCGACGCCGACACCGAGGAGCGGCTGTGGCAGGGCCTGGACTCGGCCCTGAGCGAGCAGCCGATGACCGTGGTCTGCGCCAGCCACAGCGCACTGGCCGCCCAGTGGGCCGATCGGGTGCTGGAACTGCGCAACGGTCGCCTGGAGGAGATTGCGCGTGCCTGAGCCCGTACAGCTACGACGAATCCTCGGCCATCGACGCTGGTGGCTGTTGGCGGGAGCGGCCCTGATCCTGCTCAGCCTGGCCGCCGGCGTGACCCTGCTCGCCCTTTCCGGCTGGTTCATCACCGCAAGCGCCCTGGCCGGGCTCGGACTGCTCGTCGGCCTGGATATCTTCACGCCGGGCGCCGGCATTCGCCTGGCCGCGGTCGTCCGTACGGTCTCTCGCTACCTGGAACGCCTGGTCACCCACGAAGCCACGTTCCGCCTGCTTTCGGACTTTCGCTCGCGCGTCTTTTCCCGACTCTTGCAGCTGGATGAATTCCAGCTGCGCGGGCTGAGACGGGGCGATACGCTGAACCGCCTGACCGCCGACATCGACACCCTCGACCACCTGTTCCTGGGTGTGCTCGGCCCGACCAGCGCCGCCCTGGTCCTGACCGCTTCGCTCGCCGTCCTGCTCGGTCTGTTCGTCGATCCGTGGCTGGGGCTGGCCGCGGCATTCCTGCTGCTGGTCAACCCCGTCGTTACCGAATACACCCGGCGACGCGGTCTGACGGCCAGTCGAGCGCTGGTCGAAGGCATCCCCGCGCTGCGCAGGGAAGCCGGCGACAGCCTCGAGGGTCTGGCCGACCTGATCGCCTTCGACTCCGTCGACCAGCAGCGCCGCCGCTTCGCCGAGCTCTCCGACCGGGTCATCGGCCTGCAGGAACGCCTGGCTCGACTCGACGCGCTCAGCCAGGGCCTGGTCACCATGGCCGGTTTCCTGGCCGTCTGGCTGGTCCTGGTGATCGGCATCTCACTGTTCGAATCCGGCGCGATCAACGGGCCGATTCTCGGCCTGGTCGTGCTGGCCCTGCTCGGTCTGGGCGAGGCCTGGCAGCCGCTGCCGGCCGCCTGGCGCCGCCTGGAGCAATGTCGCGGCGCCCATCACCGGGTTCGCGCAATGACCGCTGCCGAGCCCCGGCTGGTGGTGCCCGAGCAACCCTTGCCGCCGCGCGGCGACCGCATCCGGATCAAAGGCCTGAGCTTTCGGTATGCGCCGGACCGCCCGTGGATTTTCACCGACTTCGACCTCTCCATCGCCAGCGGCGAGCGGATCGCGCTGGTCGGCCCCAGCGGATGCGGCAAGACCACGCTGGCCCAGCTCATCATGCGTCAGATCGATCCGGTCGCCGGACGAATCCTGCTGGAAGACCGCGACCTGAGAACGCTCGATCCCGGCGCGTATCGACGCCACGTGGGTCTGCTGTCGCAGCAGCCCATGCTGTTTCGCGACACCGTCGCCGAAAATCTTCGCCTGGCCCGTCCCGAGGCCAGCGACCGCGAGCTGGGGCGCGCCCTGGCCCTGGCTGGCCTGGGGGAGTTCATGGACGGTCTGCCCGACGGACTGGACACCTGGATCGACGAAGCCGGCGGCAACGTCTCCGGCGGCGAGGCGCGCAGACTGGCCCTGGCCCGCCTGATCCTGACCGACTCGCCGATCGTCATTCTCGATGAACCCACGACCGGGCTGGATGCGGAAACCGCTCTGGCGCTCAGCGCCACGGTGGACCAGTGGCTCGGACCGCGCACCACGATCATGATTACCCATGACCCGGACACCCTGCCCCGATTCGATCGGCTGGTCCACCTGCGCTGAACCCTGACCGCAACCCGACCCTGCGTTTCCTGGCAAGGACACCGCCCTTCGCCGCGAAACGCGCTCGGAGCAGAATCAGTTTCCGGCGCGTCCCATTTGTCGATAAAGGGCCACGGCCAGCACCGCCAGCAGGGGCGGCAACAACAGGGCGAGTAAATCGAGGCGATCCTGGAGCAGGCCGGGCCAGGCCAGAATCAGGCTGCCGATGGCCAGCCCCCCGGACAGGCCGGCGACAACGGCTCGGCCGGGCCAGCCCGACAAGGGTGCCAGCAGCAGCCACCACAGCGGGTGGAGCAGCAGCAGGGTCAGATTCTGCCAGGTATCGCGATGACCGGTGAACACCCACATGCCCAGGACGATCGCGCCGGCCGCGCCGGCCAGGCCGACCCCCAGTCGCCAGGGCAAAAGGCCCCAGGTCCCGCCCCGCCAGGCACCTGCAACGATGACCAGCGCCGCCAGCAGGCCGACCGCCAGCAACAGCGGCCAGGGGCCGCGGGGCTGTTCGGGCGGCTGAAAGACCCGTGGATCATGGAGCACGCGCCGCTCGACCACCAGCGGCTCACCGTCAAACTCGACCGTATCCAGCCAGTCGGCCAGCGCGGCCGGCAGAAAGGTTTCATCCCAGGCCGAGATCCGGGCATCGATGCCCGGACCCATGAGCAGCATGATGCCGGTATGGATCCAGGGCCGATCCACGGTCATGCGCCGGGTGTGGTCTCGGAAGTTCAGACGCGCGGGCTCGTCGGCCAGGGCCCGGTAGAGCTGACCGTCGACCACCGTATCGATCAAGTCGCGCAGCCAGGTGGAGCAGTTGGCTCGAAAGTAGTCGTAGGCGTAGTACTGAGGATGGGGATGAATGGCCTCGTCGATCAGACCATGAAGGCGGCGGACCTGCGCGGGCGACAAGGCCAGGCGCTGAACCCCGATCGACCGCTCCCGAGCCCGGTAAAAGGCGAATTCCCGCTCGGCCGGACTGGCCGCGCCGTAGTACAGCATGATGCCGCGGGCAAAATCGAGGTGAAAGCCCGGCCGGTCGATCTCGAAATAGCCGAAACTGAAGGTGTGGTCGAGCCCGCGTTCCGGATCGCGCAGCCACAGTGCGTTGTGGCCGAACAATTCCCAGACCTCCGCACCCGGCCCGTAGGTGACCAGCCAGGCCTCCTGGGACCTGGCTTCGTCGACCGCAGCCAGCACCAGCAGGATTGCCAGCCCTCGCAGCCAGGCCCGCTGTGCCAGCCGCACCATCAGGCGTCGCGACGGACCACCACGGCGTGCAGGCGCCGATCATCGGCGCTTTCGACCTCGAACACCCAATCGCCGATGGTGACCGTTTCGCCGGCCTCGGGCAGGCGCCCGAACTCGGCCACGACCAACCCGCCGATGGTGTCGTATTCGTCGTCGCTGAACTCCGTGCCCAGCGTGTCGTTGAAATCGTCAATCGGGGTCAGTGCCTGGACCCGGTAGATTCCGTCCTCGATCCGTTCGATTTCGCGCACGGCATCGGCATCGTGTTCGTCGTCGATATCACCGACGATTTCCTCCAGGACGTCCTCGATCGTGACCAGACCCGACACGCCGCCGTACTCATCGACGACGATGGCCATGTGGTTCTTGCTGACCCGGAACTCGCGCAACAGCACGTTGAGACGTTTGGATTCGGGAATGATGACGGCCGGCCGCATCAGCTCGGTCAATGCCAGCTCGCCCTCGACCGCGAACAGCTGCAGCAGGTCCTTGGCCAGCAAGATCCCGCGGACTTCGTCCCGATCCTCGCCGACGACCGGAAAGCGGGAATGGCCCGACTCGATGATCAGCGGCATGACCTCCTTCACCGAAGCTGTTTCGCTGATCACCACCATGTGCGAACGCGGCACCATGACGTCGCGCACCTGCAGCTCATCGACCTCCAGCGCGCCTTCGAGCATGGCCAGGGTATCGCTCTCGATCAGGCCCTGTTCGGCCACGTCGCGCAGCAGCTCGAGCAAATCGTCCCGGCTCTTGGGCTCGCCGCCAAAGGCCCGCCCCAGTTTTTCCAGCCAGCTGCGCGAGCCCGTGTTGTTACTGCCAGAACCCTCTTCGTTCATGCCGTCTTGCGGCCGGATAAACGGGGTCCGAGGAACTGGGGTAGATCTCGATCAACTGTCATGGTTGCCTTCGTAAGGATTGGGAAAACCGAGCGAGGCCAGGATTTCGATTTCACGCTCTTCCATGCGCTGCGCCCGAGCACTCTCAGTATGGTCAAAGCCCAGCAAATGCAAGATTCCGTGCACGATCAGGTGGGCCCAATGCGCGGCCAGCGGCTTGCCCTGCTCGGTCGCCTCGCGCGCGATGACGGGCGCGCACAAGACGATGTCTCCGAGAATGCGCAGCCCGTCGATCGGCGGCGCATCGGCCGGAAAGCTCAGCACGTTGGTTGCAGAATCCTTGCCCCGCCATTGTCGATTCAGGGCCCAGCCTTCGGCCAGATCAACGATGCGGATATTCAGCATCACCGAGGTTTCTCCGCCCAGGGCGCGCCCGACCCAGTCCTCGATATCAGCGTCTGCCGGCACGGTGGAATCGACCAGTTCTCGCTGGATTTCCAGCTCCATCAAGACGTTCCCCCGACAGCGGCATCGGCTGCTTCATATGCCTCCACAATGCGTCGCACGATGGGGTGGCGGACCACGTCACGGGCGTCGAAGATCGTCTGACTGACGCCTTCGACATCCTTGAGCAGATGCACGGCCTGGCGCAGACCCGACGAGACCTTGGGCGGCAGGTCGATCTGGGTCAGATCGCCCGTGATCACCGCCTTCGAGCCAAACCCGATCCGGGTCAGGAACATCTTCATCTGCTCGGAAGTCGTGTTCTGGGCCTCGTCCAGGATCACAAAGGCGTCGTTCAGGGTCCGACCGCGCATGTAGGCCAGCGGCGCCACCTCGATCACGTTGCGCTCGGTCAGACGGGCGGCGCGCTCGAAGCCCAGCATCTCGTACAGGGCGTCGTAGAGCGGGCGCAGGTACGGGTCGACCTTCTGGGCCAGGTCGCCGGGCAGGAACCCGAGGCGCTCGCCCGCCTCGACCGCCGGCCGCACCAGCACGATGCGCTGGACGCGGTCCTTTTCCAGCGCGTCCACCGCGCAGGCGACGGCCAGAAACGTCTTGCCCGTGCCGGCCGGCCCGACACCGAAATTCACGTCGTGCGCGGCGATGCGCTCCAGATAGCGTTTCTGGTTCGGACCACGGCCGCGAATCATCCCGCGCCGGGTCTGTATGCCGACCTCGACCGCCGTTTCCTCTTCATCGAGGCCCGACTGCTGCAGCTGAAGGTTGACCAGGGCCGGGGTCAGGATTTCGCGCTCGGCCTGGCGGTACAGTTTTCGCAGCACACGCCGTCCGGCCCGGGCGGCATCGCTTTCTCCCTCGATCTGGAAGAGGTTGCCGCGCGCGGCAATCGAAATCCCCAGGCGTTTCTCGATCAGGCGCAGATGGTCGTCAAGCTGGCCGCAGAGGTTGGCCAAGCGCTCGTTGTCGGGCGGCTCGAGTTCCAGGGTCAGAACGGTCGCCGCAGGGTCGGGAGCACTCATCAGGCCGCTGCGGTCCTGGCTTGTTCCAGACGACCACGCAGGGAATTGGCCATTGCGCCGGTGATTCGCACATCGACCATTCGTCCAACCAGCTCCGCCGGACCGGGAAAGTTCACGACCCGGTTGTTCTCGGTGCGCCCGGCCAGCTCGGCTGCGTCCTTCTTGCTCGTGCCCTCGACCACGACCCGCTGCACGCTGTCGACCATCTGCCCGGAATAGGCCCGGGCCTGGGCGTTGAGCTGGTTCTGCAGGCGCTTGAGGCGCTGCTTTTTTTCCTCCAGCGGTACGAGGTCCGGAAACGAAGCGGCCGGGGTGCCGGGACGGGCCGAATACACGAAGCTGAAGCTCTGATCGAAATTCAACTCCTCGACCAGGGCCAGGGTCTGGGCAAAATCCTGCTCGGTTTCACCCGGGAAGCCGACGATGAAATCCGACGAAAGACCGATGTCGGGCCGGACCCTGCGCAGACGCCGGATCTTCTGCTTGTACTCCAGCCGGGTATGGCCCCGCTTCATCAGGGCGAGGATGCGGTCGGAGCCGGACTGTACCGGCAGATGCAGGTAATTGGCCAGTTTCGGCACGTCGGCGTAGGCCTCGATCAGGCTGTCGGTAAACTCCACCGGATGCGACGTCGTGAAGCGAATTCTTTCCACGCCCTCGACATGGGCGACATAGCGGATCAGCAAGGCCAGATCGGCGCTGCCGCCATCGTGCATCGGCCCACGGTAGGCGTTGACGTTTTGCCCCAGCAGGTTGATCTCGCACACGCCCAGCGCGGCCAGGTCGGCGACCTCGGCGATGACGTCGTCCAATGGTCGACTGACCTCTTCGCCGCGAGTATAGGGAACCACGCAAAACGAGCAATACTTGCTGCAGCCTTCCATGACCGAAACGAAGGCGCTCGCGCCGCGCGCACCCGGCGCGGGCAGATGATCGAATTTCTCGATTTCGGGGAAACTGATGTCGATGGCCGCTCGACCCTGGCTGCGCACCTGATCGACCATCTGCGGCAGCCGATGGATGGTCTGCGGTCCGAAAACCAGATCAACGAACGGTGCCCGGCGGCGGATGCCCTCTCCTTCCTGGCTGGCCACGCACCCGCCCACGCCGATGATCAGCTCGGGACGTCGCTGCTTGAGAGCGCGCCACTGGCCGAGCTGGGAAAAGACCTTTTCCTGCGCTTTCTCACGGATCGAACAGGTGTTGATCAGAATCACGTCGGCCTCGTCGACCTGGTCGGTCAATTCCAGTCCGTGCGAGACGGCGAGCACGTCGGCCATCTTCTCCGAGTCGTACTCGTTCATCTGGCAGCCGTGGGTCTTGATGTAGAGCTTTCCGGTCATTGCTGACGTCTGCTTTCTCGAAACGGGACTCATTCTAGCGCACCAGCCTGAATTCCCGCAGGATCCGACCCCCGGCCGGACCGGCGGCATGGCTTTCCCGGTAGCGCACCCGCCGCGTAATCCGGCAGCTCAACTCATACGGGATGGTCCCGGCCGCCGCGGCGATCTCTTCGATCGGCAAGTCCTTGCCCCACAGGACCGCTCTGGTACCGATCGCCGCTTCCGGACAGGCGCTGAGGTCGACCGTCAGCATGTCCATGGAAACGCGCCCGACCAGCGGGCAGCGCCGGCCATGAACCAGCACCGGGGTTCCGTCGACCATGCTGCGTGGATAGCCGTCACCGTAGCCGACCCCCACCACGCCGACCCTGAGTTCGCGATCGGCCGTGAAGCGGGCGCCGTAGCCAACGGATTCGCCGGCCGGAACCCGGTTGATGGCCATGATTTCGGCTTCCAGGGTCATGACCGGCTTCAGTCCCAGCTCGGGTCCGGATCGGCCCGCCAGCGGCGAAATGCCGTACAACACGATACCGGCCCGGACCCAGTCGCGATGGCTGTCGGGATGATTCAGGATGGCGCCGGAATTGGCCAGACAGCGCTCCCCGCTCAAACCCCGGGTGGCCGCATCGAAGCGCCGCAGCTGCCGTCGAACCGACGCCTCGTCGACCGACTCGGCGCTGGCAAAATGACTGACCAGGTTGACTTGCTCGGCGCCCGGCAGGGCCAGCAGTCGGGCATGCAGGGCCGGCACCTGCTCGGGCTCCACGCCGAGACGGTGCATGCCCGACTCCACTTTCAGCCACAGGCGGGGAGTCGGCGCGTGGCCCAGATTCTCCAGCATGGCCACCTGCTCGGGATGATGCAGGGTCAGCTCCAGGCCCAGGGCCTCGACCACGGCCAGGTCCGAGGCGTGCAGCACGCCTTCGAGCAGCAGAACCGCCTGGCGGTTGCCCAGGCGGCGAATCGCCCGCGCCTCGTCGATGGTCGCGACCGCCAGCATGTCGGCATTTTCCAGGGCCGGCAGGCATAGATCCAGCCGATGACCATAGGCGTCGGCCTTGACCACGGCCATGATCCGGCTGTGCGGCGCCCATTGGCGGACCAGGCCGAGGTTGTGGGCTACGGCGTCGGGGTCGATGCGGGCGATGGTGTTGCGAGCCATGCTGGAGCGATGGGTAAGGGGTCAGCCGTCCTGGCCGTAGTGATCGTAGGTGAAGTCGCGAAAGCGCAAGAACTCCCCCTGAAAACTCAGCGGGAAACTGCCGGTGGCGCCGTTGCGGTGCTTGCCGATGATGATCTCGGCCTTGCCCTTGTCGGGCGAATCCTCGTTGTAGACCTCGTCCCGGTAGATGAACAGGATCAGATCGGCATCCTGCTCGATCGCGCCGGATTCGCGCAGATCGGCCATCTTGGGGCGCTTGTCCGGGCGCTGCTCGAGCGCCCGGTTGAGCTGCGACAGGGCAATCACCGGCACGTTCAACTCCTTCGCCAGTGCTTTCAGACTTCTCGATATCTCACTGATTTCGTTCGTCCTGTTTTCCGAGAAACCGGAGACTTTCATCAGCTGCAGGTAGTCAATCACGATCAAGCCGATATCGTGCTCGCGCTTCATCCGGCGCGCCCGGGCGCGCAGATCAATCGGCGACAGCGACGGGGTCTGGTCGATGAACATCTGCGCGCCCTTGAGCATGGTCATGGCCGAGCGCAGGTTGACCCAGTCGTGGTTGTCGAGGCGGCCGGTGCGCAGCTTTTCCTGCCCAATCTGTCCGAGCGAGGAAAACAGACGCATGACCAGCTGGGTATCGGACATCTCCATGGAAAACACCGCCACCGGCACCTTGTAGCGGATCGAGGCGCGCTCGGCGATGTTCATCGCCAGCGTCGTCTTGCCCATGGATGGCCGGGCGGCAACAATGATCAGATCGGTCGGCTGCAGGCCCGCGGTGCGCGCATCGAGCTCGCTGAACCCGGTCGGAACACCGGTGAGCTCGCCTTCGTTTTCCTGGAGTTCGTTGAGAATGTCCATGGCCTGGGCCATGACGGTTTGCACGCTCACATAGCCCGACGAACGATGGGCGCCCCGGTCGGCGATGGCGTAAATGCGCTGTTCCGCCTGCTCGAGCAGTTCCTTGCTGTCCCGCCCACCACTGCCCAGGGCATCTTCGGCAATCCCCGACCCGATGTCGATGAGCTGGCGAAGAATGGATTTTTCGCGAACGATTCGGGCATAACCGAGAATGTTGGCCGGCCCGGGCGTCTCGTTGGCCAGCATCGTGATGTAGGCGCCGGCATCGATCCGATCGAGCTTGTCGTGGCGCTGAAACCAGTCGGTCACGGTGATCGCATCCACCGGCTGGCCGTGCTGAAACAGCTCTGCCATGGCCCGGTAGATCAGGCGGTGATTTTCGCGGTAGAAATCACTTTCGTCCACCTGATCGGCAATCTTGTCCCAGGCGTTGGCCGAGAGCATCAGCGCGCCCAGCAACGACTGCTCCGCTTCGTTGGAATGCGGGGGAGCCTTGACGTTGCTCAGAGTCGAAATACGGGGTTCAGCCACGGGAAGAACTCAAAACAGAGGCGCTTGGCGACCAGAAATCAAAATCCAGTATAGGGCGAACCGGGCGCGAACGCGATGACCCCTCGGCCCGGCCGGCACGAAAAAGGGCAGCGCCGAAGACGCTGCCCTTGTCGTCCTGCCGGAAGGCAGGAGATACGCGAATGGTCTCAGGACTCTTCGCCAACCACGGTCACCTGCAGCTCGGTCTGAACATCGGCATGAAGAATCAGGCCCACGGTGTATTCGCCCGGCTCGCGGATCGGCCCTTCCGGCATGTCGACCTCCGACTTTTCCACCGCGTACCCCATTTCGGTCAGCTTGGCGGCGATTTCGCTCGGATTGATCGAGCCGTACAGGCGCCCTTCCGGGCTGATCGAGGCGGTGAACACGACCGTCTCGAGACCGTCGATGGCTTCACGTCGAGCTTCGGCCGCGGCCAGTTTCTCGTTGGCCTGGCGAAGGAGTTCGTCCTTGCGCGCTTCGAATTTCTCGACGTTTTCCGGCGTTGCCGGGACCGCCTTGCCGCGCGGCAGGAGGAAATTGCGCCCGTAGCCCGGGCGCACGGTCACGGTGTCGCCCAGATCGCCGAGGTTGTAGACATTTTCAAGCAGAATCAATTTCATGACAGCACCCTAGCCTCAATGGTTGTCCGAGTACGGCAGCAGCGCCAGGTAGCGAGCCCGCTTGATCGCGGTCCCGAGCTGGCGCTGATACTTGGCCTTGGTGCCGGTGATCCGGCTCGGCACGATCTTGCCGGTCTCGCCGATGAAGTCCTTGAGCAGCTCGACATCCTTGTAGTCGACCTGCTCGATGCCCTCGGCGGTGAAACGGCAGTATTTGCGTCTTCTCATGAAACGAGCCATGGCTATTTCTCCACCTTGTCGGTCTGGTCTGTGTCGTCGTTGGCTTCGGCGCTGTCTTCCGCGTCGTCATTGTCATCGTCACCGTCGTCGCTGTCACCGTCATCATCCTGGTCGACACCGCGCCGGCGCTGCTCGCGCTCGTCCTTGTTTTCCTTGCGCTTGAGCATGACCGAAGGCTCGGTCTCGGCCTCATCCTTGCGCACGGTCAGGTGGCGCAGGATGGCGTCGTTGAAGCGGAAAACGCCTTCAAGCTCCTCCAGCGTGGCCGCGTCGCACTCGATGTTCATCATCAGGTAATGGGCCTTGTGCAGCTTGGCGATGGTGTAGGCCAACTGAAGCCGGCCCCAGTCCTCGCTGCGATGCACGCTACCGCCGTTGGTTTCTACCAGGGAGCGGTAGCGGTCCAGCATACCCGGCACCTGCTCGCTCTGGTCCGGATGGACCAGCAGCACGATTTCGTAATGTCTCACGTCGTTCTCCTTACGGTTTTTTTCGCCCCACCGGCCGATGCCAGGTGAAGAGAAACAAAAGCCCCCGATCCGATTGGGTCGAAATCGGCCGTGGAGCAAGGGGGTCCGAGCACGGGATGCACCCGGACAAGAGCGGAAGTATAGCCTTTCCGGGCCCGGCAGAGCAAGCGCTGCGCGACCCGGGAAGGAACTGGAGCAGGAAGCGAGGTGCCGATGCAGCCTCAGCCGACGGTAAAGCTCTCTCCGCAGCCGCACTCGCCGGTGACGTTCGGGTTGCGGAAGCGGAATTCCCGCACCAGGCCATCGTGGACGAAGTCCACCGTCGTGCCCGACACCATGGGCAGGGCTTTTTCGGAGACGACCACCTTCAGGCCGCGATCCTCGAAGACGTTGTCGTCGGCGCCGGCGGCCTTGGCGATGCCCACATCGTAGGCCCAGCCCGAACAACCGGTCCGCCGAACATCCACGCGCAGGCCGATTCCGCCCTCGCGGGCCATGAACTCGCGAATGCGGTCTGCCGCCGCCTCGGTTAACGAAATATTGCCGTCGCTCATCAATGCCGTCCTTGCGGTGTGCTTCCTCCAGTATTATTGGGGATCAGGCTTTTACATTCAACACTCAAGGGACTGTCCTCATCATCATGCAGATCGTCAGCGTGCGCCAGATCCTCGGCGGCGAAATCCCCACCGGCAGCGAAGTCACGGTCCAGGGTTGGGTACGAACCCGGCGCGACTCCAAGGCCGGTTTCTCGTTCATCCACATCAACGACGGCTCCTGCTTTGCCAATCTGCAGCTGGTAGCCGACAAGAACCTGCCCAATTACGAGCACGGCATCCTGCGCCTGACCAGCGGCGCGTCGGTCAGCTGTCGCGGGACCGTGGTCGAGTCCAAGGGGCGCGGCCAGAGCATCGAGATTCAGGCCACCGAATTGGACATTCCCGGCCTGGTCGACGATCCCGACCATTATCCGATCCAGCCCAAACACCATTCGTTCGAGTTTCTCCGCACGGTCGCGCATCTGCGCCCGCGCACCAACACCTTCGGCGCCGTGACCCGGATCCGGCATGCCGCCGCCCGGGCCATTCACGACTTTTTCGACCGCAACGGCTACTTCTGGGTCAACACCCCGATCATCACCGCATCGGATGCCGAGGGGGCGGGCCAGATGTTTCGGGTCAGTACGCTGGACTTGATGAACCTGCCGCGCACCGATCAGGGAAAGGTCGACTTCAGCGAGGACTTTTTCGGCCGCGAAACCTTCCTCACCGTCTCCGGCCAGCTCAACGTCGAGGCCTTTTGCCTGGCCATGAGCAAGGTCTATACCTTTGGCCCCACTTTCCGCGCGGAAAACTCCAACACGGCCCGTCATCTCGCCGAATTCTGGATGGTGGAGCCGGAGCTTGCGTTCGCCGACCTCGACGATCTGGCCACCCTGGCCGAGGAGTTTCTGAAGTTCGTTTTCGAGCAGGTGCTCGAGCGCTGCCCGGACGACATGGCGTTCTTTGCCGAACGAATCGAACCGGACGCCATCGTCCGCCTGGAAAACCTGATCGACACCCGTTTCGTGCGCATGGACTACTCCGAAGCCATCGACATCCTCAAGGCGTCCGGGCACGGTTTCGAGTTCAAGCCCGACTGGGGCATCGATCTGCAAACCGAACACGAACGCTTCCTGACCGAGCAGCACTGCAAGGCGCCGGTGGTGGTGATGAACTACCCGGATGAAATCAAGGCGTTTTACATGCGCCTGAACGACGACGGCAAGACCGTGGCGGCGATGGACGTTCTCGCCCCCGGAATCGGTGAAATCATCGGCGGCTCGCAGCGCGAGGAGCGACTGGACGTGTTGCGCAAGCGGATGGCCCAGCACGGCCTCGACGAGGCGACCTACGGCTGGTTCGTCGACCTGCGCCGCTACGGCACGGTCCCGCACGCCGGCTTCGGCCTGGGCTTCGAGCGCCTGTTGAACTACATCACCGGCTTGAGCAACATTCGCGACGTCATTCCCTACCCGCGAACGCCGGGCAACGCGTCGTTCTGAGCAGACCCTTCCGCGCCGGCCGAATCAGAACACCCGCTCGCTCAAGGCAAACCAGAACGGCACCGTCACCGCCGACAGCAGAACGCCCCAGGCCACCAGCGCCGGGGCCAGACGCACAGCCAGGCCGGCTCCGGTCAACAGCGCCGCGGCCGTGATCATCGGCGGCATGGCCGATTCCAGTACCCCCACCATGGCCACCTCGCGGTTCGCCCCCATGGCCAGCGCCAGGCCCATGGCCAGCGCCGGCAGGACCACCAGTTTTCCGCCCAATCCGATCATCAGCGGCACTCGATCCTCCCGAAGCAGGCGCAGTTTCAGACTCATGCCGATGGCCAGCGTGACCAGCGGCAGCAACATGTCGGCAAACCGACGGGTGATTTCATCCAGCCATTCGGGAAACCAGGCGTTTCCGAAGACCAGGGCAAACAGCAATGCCAGGAACGGCGGAAAGGAAATCACCTTCCGGGCCATGGAGGCCAGGTTCGGCCGCGCATCGGCTCCGTACCAACCGACCACGAACAGCACGTGCGTGCACACGATGAGAAACGAACCGAACTGATCGTAGACCACGGCCAGCGACAGGTATTGAGCCCCGAGCAACGCTTCGACCAAGGGAAAACCGAGAAACGAGGTATTGCCCAGGGGAATCAGCACCAGCAAGGCCGCCGTGGACTCGCGCGACAGGCCCAGCCAGCGCGCCAGAGGAAGGATCACGAGTACGGTCGCGCCCAGCAGCAGCCACGGGATGAGAATCAGCGGCAACAGCGACCAGGCCGGCTCCAGCTCGGGCAGGTGAATCAGGATCAGCGCCGGCAGGCACAGCGTGATCACGACCCGGTTGAGCACGTCCGCAGTCGCGCCGGGCAACACCCGAAACCGGGCCAGCGTCCAGCCCAGCGCGATCATGATCAGGATGAGGATGTAGGAACTCAAAGGCAGGACGGCTTCGACAGCCTTGGTATGATAGACGAAGACACAGGGAGGGAGTCGAGGCGCTACATGGACGGGATTCTGGCTCGAGTCGACGTCGTCCCTCGATGACCGCCCAACCGAATCAACGCGACCGGGCAGCGATCCGAACAAGCCTGGCCTGGTTTGTTCAGGCCTTCGTGGTGCTGATGCTGATCTGGGTTGCGCTGAACGGATTATCCGGTTTCCGGGCGGGACTGGCGGCAGCCGCGGCCGGGGCCACCGTGGGCACGTATTTCGCCCGCGGTCAGCCCTATCCCTGGCGGCCGCTGAAATGGCTGGCCTTCACCGTCTTTTTCGTCATCGAATCGGTCCGCGGCGGCGTCGACGTTGCCGCCCGCGCCCTGCGCCCGACCCTTAGAATCGATCCCCTCTTCGAGCCGCACCCGATCACGATCCCGCCCGGTCTGCCGACCACCCTTCTGACCAGCTTCATCAGTCTGCTTCCGGGTACGCTGTCGGTACGTCTGCGAGAGCGCGACCACGAACTGATCGTGCACGCGCTGACGCCCGGCTCGATGGCATCCGTGACCCGACTCGAGCGTGTTCTGGCCTGGATCTTCGACGCGGAGCGTGCGGATGGTTGATCTGGCGATGCCCGGCATGGTCCTGTTTTTGCTCCTGAACCTGCTTGCCGGCATGCTGCGGGTCTATCGCGGCCCGACCCTGGCCGACCGCATGCTCGCAGCCCTGCTGTTCAGTACCACCACGGTGGCCGTTCTGCTCATTCTGGCCGAATGGATGGAACAGCCCGCGCTGCGCAACGTTGCCCTGCTGTTCGTCATGCTGGCGAGCATCATCTCTCTGGCGTTCGTCGGCCTGCCGGGGCGGGAAGAGCTCGAGGACGACCGGCAATGACGCTCACCGACGACGTCACCCTGGCCCTGCTCCTGGCCGGCTGCGGCTTTTACCTGGCCGGAACCGTCGGGCTGCTGCGTTTCCCGGATGTGTTCTGCCGGCTGCACGCGCTGACCAAGGCCGACAACCTGGGGCTGTTCCTGGTCTGCTCGGGGCTGGCTGTCCACAGCGGCGAGGCGCGGGTCGTTTCTCTGTTGCTGTTGATCTGGCTGGTCGGCCTGCTCGCGGCCACGGTGTCGGCCCACCTCATTGCACGCCATGCGCACCAGCACCTGGCCACCAGTCCAGAGGACAGCAACGAACAGCGATGACCCTCTTTCTGCTTGATGGATTGATCGTCGTCGGGCTGGTCACCCTGGCCTACCAGGCAGTGTCCAGCCGCTCCCTGTTTCGGGGCATCATCCACTTCGTCGTGTTCGGGTTGACCATGGCGCTGGCCTGGGCCCGGGTCGGCGCCCCCGACCTCGCCATGGCCGAGGCCGCCATCGGGGCCGGACTGACCGGCGCCCTGATGCTGGTCGCCTATCGACGTCTGGTCGAGGGTCGGAGCGATAGCCCGGCCGATCCCGCACCCGCCCAATCGCGCCTCGCATTGCCCATCGCAATCGGCTCCGGTCTGCTGGTCGGCGTCATCGGACTGTCGGCCCTGTTCAGCGAGGTCGAACCCGCCCAGGCCGGCCAGGCTGTCCTCTCCGAGCTTCAGCAAGTTGACCTCGGCAACCCCATCACCGCGGTTCTGCTGCTCTACCGGGGCCTCGATACGCTGCTCGAAGTGGCCGTGCTGCTGACCGCGTTCCTCGCGGCGCGTGCGGTGGCCGGTGCCGACGGCGGAGAGGGGTCGGCAACGACACCGGCGCCGGAAACACCGATGGTCGGTGCCCTGCTGGCGGTCGTGATTCCGCTGACCGTGCTGGTGGCAATCCATCTCCTGCGGGCCGGGTCGTACGAGCCCGGGGGCGCTTTTCAGGGCGGGGCGGTGCTGGCAGGCGCCGGCGTGCTGTTGATCCTGTCGGGACGGATCGCGGCCACACCCGTCGCCGGGCCGCTGATCCGGATGGGATTGCTGGCCGGACTGGTCAGCTTCATGCTGATCGGCCTTGTGCCGCTGCTTAAGGGCAGCCCGCTGCTTGCCCTGCCCGGACTCTGGGCCGTCTATTTCATCGAAACCGCGATGATGCTGTCGATCGCGATCACCCTGATTCTGCTGTTTGCCGGGGGCGGCGGGCTGAAACGAGGCCGGAATGGATAGCCTCGGTCTCTACGTGCTGGCCGCGGCCGTGCTGTTCGGGGTCGGCGTCTACGGCCTGATCGTGGCCGAGCACCTGATGCGCAAACTGTTTGCGATCAACATCATGGGCAATGCCATCTTCATCCTTCTGGTGGCCGCTTCCGGTCCGATCCAGGGCTCGCCGGACCCGGTTCCCCAGGCCCTGGTCCTGACCGGCATCGTCATCGCGGTTTCGGCCACGGCTTTCGCACTGGCTCTCATGGTCCGCCTCTACCAGGAGACCGGCCAGGCCACGCTCTCTTCCCGAGACGATGGCGATGACGGCTAGCGCCCTTGCCCTGATCGTGTTCCTGCCCCTGCTGGCCGCCTGTGCGACGGTCGCCTTTCCCGGCCGCTGGGTTGGTCTGATCGTGCGCACGGGCCTGCTGCCCTTGCCCCTGCTGATGCTGGTTCCGACCGCTGCGGTTCTGGACCAGAACGTTGTCCACCTGGCCCTGGCCGGCCATGCAAGCCCGCTGGGCATCGAGTGGCGACTCGACTCGCTCAGTCTTCTGATGCTGTGGCTGAACGTCGGGATTACCGTGTTGATCAGTCTGCACGCCGGGTTCACCTTTCGTCCCGACAGCGACCGCGGACGTCGATTCTGGCCGCTGTGGCTGATCCTGTTCGCCAGCATGAATGCCCTGGTTCTGTCGGCCGACCTGTTCAACCTGTACGTCACGCTGGAACTCGTGACCCTGGCCGCCATCGGCTTGATCGCGGTGGAAAGCAAGCCGGCCGCACTGCGCGCCGGCATGCGCTATCTGCTGCTGGCGCTGATGGCCTCCCTGCTTTACCTGCTCGGCGTCGGCTTGATCTACGGCCAGGCCGGCACGCTCGATCTGTATCTGATTGCCGAGCAGATCGAACCGGGCTGGCTGCCGGTCACTGCCCTGACCTTGATGATCGTCGGCTTGCTGATCAAGTCGGCCGTTTTCCCGCTGCACGCCTGGCTGCCGGCGGCACACGGCAATGCACCCGGACCGGTCAGCGCCATTCTTTCGGCAATGGTGGTCAAGGTGTCGATCTACATGATCTGGCGGCTCTGGTTCTGGGGCGCAGCCGGCTGGGATCTGACCACGGCGGCGAACCTCATGGGACTGCTCGGCGCCGCAGCCATCGTCTACGGCTCGCTGGCCGCCCTGGTCCAGGACCGGCTCAAGATGATCGTGGCCTACTCGACGGTGGCCCAACTCGGTTATCTGATGCTCCTGTTTCCACTGGCCAGCGCTCTGGCCTTTCAGGCGGCAAGCTACCACCTGCTCTCCCACGGCCTGGCCAAGGCCGCGATGTTCCTGGCCGCGGCCAACATCCTGAACAGCGTCGGCACCGACCGTCTGCAGCGCCTCGCCGGCGTCGACCAGCGCCTGCCGCTGGACGTCTTTGCCCTGGCCCTGGGCGGCGTGAGCATCCTCGGCCTGCCGCCCAGCGGGGGATTCGTGGCCAAGTGGCTTTTCCTTGAGGCAGCCTGGCAACAGCAGGCCTGGGGCTGGCTGATCCTGGTCGCCGGTGGCGGCCTGCTGGCGGCCGCCTACCTGTTCCGCGTGCTGGGCGTGATTTGCCTGCACCCGCGCAAACGCCTCGATAAGCGGCCGCGACGCGAAAACCCCGATCTGGCCAGCGTCGCGGCCCTGATTCTTGCCGTAGGCGCCATCGCCGCGGGCTTCTTTTCAGCGCCCGTGCTTGACCTGGTCAGCGCCGGTTTACCGCCGGGCATGACGCCATGATGGCCTTGCTGCTCTATTGGACTCCGCTGGTGCTGGTGCTGGTCTCGGCGCTGGCCGGAGCCATCATCTTCGTGGCCGGCGAGCGCCGCTGGCTGCTGCGCACGATCCTGAACCTGGCTGCCGCCGTGATCAAGCTGCTGCTGGTGATCCTGATCGGCATCCTGGTCCTCAACGGCCATACGCCGGAATTCCGGGTTGCGCTGGTTCCCAATCTCGACCTGGTCTTGCGCGCGGATGCGCTGAGTCTGCTGTTCGCCTCGCTGTCGGCGGTGCTCTGGATCGTCACCACGGTGTACGCCATCGCCTACCTGGAGCGCTCGCCCAACCGGGCCCGATTCTTTGGTTTTTTCAGCCTGTGCGTGGCCGCCACGATGGGCATCAGCCTGGCCGGCAACCTGCTGACCTTTTTCATCTTCTACGAACTGCTGACCCTGACGACCTGGCCGCTGGTCGTGCATACCGGCACGGCCGCGGCCATCCGCAGCGGACGCACCTACCTGCGCTACACGCTGTCCGGCGGCGTACTGTTCCTGATCGGTCTGATCTGGCTGTACGGGCTGAGCGGGCCGCAGGACTTCATCGCCGGCGGCACGCTCGGGGCCTACGGGGTCGATGCCCGCTTCAGCCTGCAGATCATCTTCGTTCTGCTGACCATCGGCATGGGCGTCAAGGCCGCGCTGGTACCGCTCCACCGCTGGCTCCCCGAAGCCATGGTGGCCCCGGCCCCGGTCAGCGCCCTGCTGCACGCGGTCGCGGTGGTCAAGGCCGGGGCGTTCGGACTGGTCCGGCTGGTCGAAGATGTGTATGGTCCGCAACTGGTCGCCGAGCTCGGCCTGGATCTGCCCCTCTTGCTGGCCGCCGCGATCACCATCCTGTACGGCTCCTTCCAGGCGCTACGCCAGATTGATCTGAAAAAGCGCCTGGCCTTCTCGACCGTCAGCCAGGTCTCCTACATCATTCTTGGGGTGGCCATCGGCGGCCCCATCGCGACCACCGGAGGCGTCGTACACCTGGTTCATCAGGGCCTGATGAAAGTCATCCTGTTTTTCTGCGCCGGCATTTTCGGCAATCTGCTCGGCATCAAGTACATCCACCAGCTCGACGGTGTGGGGCGGCGCATGCCGTGGACGAGCGCCTGTTTTACCGTCGGCGCCCTCGGCATGATCGGTCTGCCGCCGGTCGCGGGCTTCATCAGCAAGTGGTACCTGGGCGCCGGGGCGGTGGCGGTTGACCGGGCCTGGGTGGTCGGCGTGCTGGTGACCAGCACCCTTCTCAACGCCAGCTACTTTCTGCCCGTGATCAAGCGCATCTGGCTGAATCCGCCCCCGGACCAATGGCCCAGCGAGGTTCACGTCAGCCGCATTGAAGTCGCCTCCCTGGTCGGCCCGGCCATCGCGGCCGCCGTGCTGGCCCTGGGCGTCGGGATTCTTGCCGGCCACCCCTTGAGCCCCCTGAACTGGGTGGCCGGGATCGTGACGGGGTATTTCCCGTGAGCGCGGTTGCCGCCATCCTGCTGCCGCTGACCCTGATGCTCCTGTTCCCGGCGCCGGACCGGTTCCGGAGAATCGCCATCGGGTTGACGCCGTGGTCTGGCGTCCTGCTCTTCTGGCCGCTGGTGGATCAACCCTCGGTGACCTTCTCCTGGCCTCTGGTGGGGGTCACGCTTGGCGTGGACTCGATCAACCGCCCGCTGATCCTGCTGACCGCCCTGGCCTGGAACTTGAGCGCCTGGTTTGCCTGGAACACCATCGAACGCGACCGGCGCTGGTTCTGGAGCGGCTGGCTGGGTGCGCTGGCCGGGATGAGCCTGCTGCTGCTGGCCGGTGACATCGCCAGCTTCTACGTTGGCTACGCTCTGCTCAGTTTGTCCGCCTATCTGCTCATTACCCACGAACACAATGCCCAGGCCTGGCGGGCGGCGCGCATGTACCTGATCATGGCGTTCGCCGGCGAGGCCGCCATCCTGACCGGCATTCTGCTGCTGGCAGGCAGTATCGGAAACGTCGAGTTCAGCCATCTCGGCGATCACGCATCGGTTCTGCTGGATTCACCGGCGCGCTGGTTCCTGCTGGCCGGCTTCGCCGTCAAGATGGGCATCATGCCTTTGCATATGTGGCTACCGCTGGCCCATCCGGTCGCGCCAGTCCCGGCCAGCGCCATCCTCTCCGGGGTCATCGTCAAGGCCGGCCTGCTGGGCTGGTTGCGCTTCGTGCCTGCATTCCAGGAGGATCCCGCCTGGGTTGCCTGGCTGCTGATGGGATTCGGTCTCTCCACGGCCTTTCTGGGCGTTTTCTTCGGCCTGTTTCAGCAACGCATCAAGACCCTTCTGGCCTATTCCACCATCAGCCAGATGGGGCTGATCCTGACCGCATTCGGGCTGACGTTTCTGGCTCCGGATGCACGCCCGGCCCTCCTGGTCATCATCGGCCTGATGGCACTGCATCACGGCTTGAACAAGACCGCCTTGTTTCTGGCCTGTGGAAGTGCCCTGACCATCGGCCGCGTCGCGCGTGTGCTGTTTGCGCTTCCGGCGCTTTCGCTCGCTGCCTTCCCGTTGAGCTCCGGCTACCTGGCCAAGAACGCGCTGAAAGACGCCCTGCCAGGCGCGGTTCATGAGCCCCTGATGAGCTTCGTTCTGGCCCTGACCTCGACCGCTACCGCACTGCTGATGTGGCGGGCCTGGCATCTCGCCGCCGGCATCAAGACCCGCAACCCCACCCTGCAGCCGGCCTGGCTGCTGGTGGTCGCGGCGAGCCTGCTCGTCCCATGGGGATGGGCGCTCGCCCACGATCTGGCCTCATGGCCAAAAAGTTATCTGCTGTGGTCGGCGACCTGGCCCCTGCTTCTGGCCCTGCTGCTGATCACCATCCGGCATCAACGCGGCTGGCAAGCGGCCATCGAAATCCCGGAAGGGGATCTCGTCGTCTGGCTCGAACGTTTTGCCGGGCGGTTACCTGGGCTGACCGTGCCGGCCGATGAGGCCCGGCGCAAGCCCAGCGATGTTCTCCGGCGCTGGCGGCGATACCAGGGCTGGTATGAGAAGCAACAGCGCACGATCCAGGCGACGGGTCTGGCCTCATTGTTGCTGATTGGTCTGATCTGGCTGCTGTTCTGGCTCTGATGCTCAGACCCGGTCCAGAGACACCAGACAGCCCTGCACCAGCAGGTCGAGAAAATCCGTCCACCAGGGCTGATCCCTCAAACCGCTGTTGACCTCGAGCTCCACGGTCAGCAAACGCGCCCCCGAATACAGTCGACGATGTTGCTGACCAAGGCCGTTGGCCGTGCCTCGATACGGGTAGTTCATGCGCACGCGCAAGCCCGCCCATGCCCGCTGGAGATGTTGCCCCAGCGTGCGACAAAAAGCGCGTTCCCGCGGACGGGAAGGATCGTACAGCAATCCGACATCGGCCCGGCGGGGCAGACCCTCAAGGATCGGGGAAAAACTGTGACAGGCAATATGCACCAGGCCTCCATGAGCCTGGTCGATGCGCTGGCGATAGCCTTCCCAGTGGGGACGCCAGAAATCCTCCAAGATTCGGGACCGGCTTTCAGGGGGAAGCGGCCGGGTAAACTCACTGAAATGCTGCGGATGCCCCACGGATCGATTCAGATCAACCAGAAGCCGGGAAGCCTTACCAGCCAGCAGTGGTGCATTGAACGCATGGGCCAGCTTCGTCGCCAGCTCCAGGGACCCGGGATCCCAGCCGCGGTGCGAACAGACCGTCGCTTCCTGGCCCTGAAACAGTGCAGCCCACTCCGCCGGTATCCCGGGGCTGGCGTGCTCGGCGGTAATCAGGACTGAAACAGGCGCTGATCGACCAGGCATTGGGCGATCTCCCGGTAGCAGTCAATGATGCTTTCCTGCGCCGGCTCCTTGCCAACCCGCCGAACGATGGCTTCGGCCAATGTCCCGCGCCCGAGCATCTCGTTCAGCGTTCGACTGGCCCCCTGACTCAAGGCAACGCGACCGAGCAGTGCTCGCCACAAGGCTTGCCCTGACCGCGCTCCGGTCTGGCCCAGCAGGCGCAGGTACGCCGGGTTATCGCACAATGCTTCGCCACCGAATTC
The DNA here is from genome assembly GCA_003560975.1 of Gammaproteobacteria bacterium. Taxonomy (GTDB): domain Bacteria; phylum Pseudomonadota; class Gammaproteobacteria; order Xanthomonadales; family Wenzhouxiangellaceae; genus Wenzhouxiangella. The sequence continues at coordinate 12,525 of PWJA01000271.1, read as the reverse complement.
GGCCGTGCGCCACAGTTGCTCGGCCAGGATCGAGGTGTCGATGGCCTGCTGTTGTTCGTAGCCGGCCAGAGATTCGTCGTACAGCAGTCGAACCAGGCCGACCACCGCCTCGGCAATCGCAAGATCCGCACGCGGAGATTCCTGCAGATCGACGATCCGGATCTCGATGGTCTGGCGCTCGAAGCGAGCGATGGCCGCACGCGAATTCAGCCAGTCATCGGCCAGAATCCGGTCACGATCATGCGGCGCAATCGCGCGGTACATCGGCTCGAGGATGCACCGACGGTACTCGTCAATGCCGGCCACAGCCTCCGGGATCCCGCGACCGGAAATCTCCGGAATCAAGCGCTGGTTGTCGCGGTAGTAGCGCAGGCGATTGTCCAGCCAGGCCGCTGGACGACCCTGCTCCAGCGGCGAGGAAGCCGCCAGCGCCGGAATCAGCGGCAGCACCACGCGGATGGCGGCGTGCAGGCGGCGAAATTCCTCGTCGTCATGGAACGGCAGGTTGATGTGCATGGACTGCAGATTCGACCAGCCGTGGCCGCGGCAGCCGAAGATGCGGTCATAGGCGGCGTAGATCTCGTTCTGGCCATGCGGCCACAGGCGCGTCGCGCGGTCAGGATCAAACAGCGGATGCATGGCCGTGGGCAGCAGCTGCGCCCCATGCTCATGCAGGCGACGGTTGATCTCCACCACGCTGGCGTGAAAAAGACCATCGAGCCCGTCAAGCCCCGCGGCCGGGCCGTTGGTCTTGAGCTCGACCACGTGCATGACCAGCTCGTTGGACCAGGCCAGGGCGCCGTGTTCGACTTCGTTGGCGATCTGCCCGTCCACGTCCCGCAGCAAGCGATCGGCCAACGGCCGGGCTGACAGGTCGTGGCGGTCGACGATCATGTATTCCAGCTCGATGCCGTAGCCGGCGAAGGCATGCAGGGGCACCGTTTCCGTCAGCGGCTCAAGCGTCGGCATGGCCCAGCCCTCCGCCGCCCAGCTTGCGGGCGGTGACGCGGTCAAACATCACCTGCATGATCTGCCGGTACAGGCCATCCTTGAGAATCCCGTCTTCGACCCCGCTGTCGATGGACGGGTTGTCGTTGATCTCGATCACCATGATCTTGCCGTCGATCTCCTTCAGATCCACGCCATACAGGCCCTTGCCGATCAGGGCCGCAGCCCGCACGGCAGCTTTGACGACGGCCTCGGGAGCGTCCGCCACGGGTACTGCATCAGCGTTCCCCTGGCGCGTATTCTCACCCTGATGATGAATGATCTGCCAGTGCCCCCGCGCCATGTGGTACCGGCAGACATACAGCGGCCGACCGTCGATGATGCCGACGCGCCAGTCGAAAGCGGTCGGAACAAAGGCCTGCGCCACGATCAGTTCGGAATGCTTCAACAAGCCCGGCAGCGTGGTCTCGAGTTCGGCCGCCGAGGCGACCTTGACAACGCCGACCGAAAAGGCGCTGTCGGGCTGCTTCAGGACCACCGGGAAACCCAGCTTTTGTTCAATCTCGGCGACGTTGTCGCGGTGAACCAGCAGGGTCTTGGGTGCCGCGATCTGGTGGCGCTGCAGCAGTTCGGCCAGGTAGACCTTGTTGGTGCACTTCAAGATCGAGTCCGGATCGTCGATCACCTCCAGGCCTTCTGCCTGGGCACGGCGGGCAAACTGGAAAGTATGGTGATTGACCGAAGTGGTCTCGCGGATCAGCAAGCCGTCGAATTCGGCCAGGCGGCCGATGTCCTGCGGCTCGAGCCGTTCCACGCTGAAACCGACCTCCTCCCCGGCCCGCTCGAAGCGCCGCAACGCGCGCTCGTCGGAAGGGGGTGCAGCCTCGGCGGGGTTGACCAGCAGGGCCAGGTCGAAGCGCGACGCACGCCGGGTCCGCCGCTTGGGTCGATAGCCGGCGAAATAGCTCTGGGCTGCCTCGACGACAAAATCACGATGGGTCTCCGGGATGTCGCTCCAGGCCATGGGCGCCAGTCGCCGCAGGGCCCAACCCTCGTCAAGCCGGATGAACTCGGCTTTCAGCAGGGGAGCCGGGAACAGCCCGAACAAGGCGCGCGAGAGCCGGTCATGGCGACGGGCCAGGTTGCGCCCGAAATAGATGCTGAGCACGAATTCATTGGAATGCAGGGGTTTGAGGCTTTGCTCGACCAGGCGACCGAGTTCGGCCAGGGCCAGGCGCACGACGCTGCGCGACTTGAAGTCCTGGATGGTATTGATGGCCGGCAGCGGCTTGTGGCCACGGGCGGCGGCCAGCAGCGAGACGTAATAGCCGTTGGTCTGGTAGCGATAGCTGCGGCACAGGTTGTAGACCCGGGCCGAGCGCAGCGCCGACCATGCCGGCTGGGTCAGGTACTCGCGTGCCGTCAGCTTTTCGACGCCGGGTAGATCCAGCGGCCAGTCCTCCAGGCGAGTCACGATGATCAGCTGGCGCACGGGTGCATCACCAGCAGGTTGGCGTCGTAGGTCAGCGCTCCCAGCAAGACGGCGCCGATGACGCGGTCAATGTGGACTCGATAGTTCTGGCTACCCTGCGGATTGGGATGCATGGGATCGGCGATCAGCACCTCGCGGGTCTTTCGGTCGTAGCCGGTCAGCAGCACGAAATGCCCGACCGGCTCGCCACGAATATCATCGTCTGCGTCGTGCGGACCCCATTCGCGCGCGCTGCGAAACAGGTAGGTAGCGCTCAGGCCGGTCAGGATCGGATCGCCCCGCCGGAGCAGCCGGCGCAGCAGCGCCCGGTTCAGGTCGGCGTAGCGAATCTCGCCGCCGGCGGCAAGATAGTCCAGGTATCCAGCGGTTGCCTTGCGCAGTTTCCCACGCCGCTTGAAACGCGCCTGGGCCGCCAGCTTGGCCGACAGATCGGTCCGCCGACCGGCAAACCAGGTCGGATCGAACACTTCCAGATTGTAGGTATACATGGTGGCCTCAAAGCGGCGGGCCAAAGCGTGGTTGGCCAGAAACACGTCGAGGGTGCCGCCGTGATCCAGGCGCTCGATTTCCTTGATGATCCGATGTAGAGGAATATCGATTCCGAAATGCCGGTACAGGGCGTGCAGGCAGGTCGGACCGCAGGTGGTGGTATCGGGCTGGCGCTCGATCGGCAAGTCGGTGCATGGCGGCAGTTTGCGTTTCATGCGCATAGTGTGCGCCAGACCGGAGAGCCAGGGAAAAACTTCGCTGGTTCAGGGCCCCGGAGGTCGATCCCGCATTGGAGAGGTCAAAACAAGACCTGATTACGCAGCAAACCCAGCCATCGGCCAGAGCGTCTTGTGTTTCAGGCCCTTAGGTGCAGCCGAAGCGCGCAGGGCCAGGCGGATCAAGGGCCGCCGCATGTTTGAGCGGAGCGCCCGGAGGGCGTGGAGCGAGTTCGGCGGCCCCCGCCTGGACCGAGTACTGCAGGGGATCGGCCGCCCGGAGGGCGGACGACAAACCGTCGGCCTGAAGCACAAGACGCTCTGGCCGACCCCCGCATTTCCAGTAATAGCTGAGACAGATGCGTAATCAGGAAACAAAAAAGCCCGCACAGGACATAGCTGGCGTTCGTGAGTACGGTGCCCAGGGATTGCTGATGCTGCGCATCAGCGCTCTCCGGGCGCTACGCGCCCTCCGAGTCGAACCATGGGGTTCGATCCCGCATTGGGGAAGTCAAAACAAAAAAGCCCGCACAGGACATAGCTGGTTTTCGTGTGTACGGTGCCCAGGGATTGCTGATGCTGCGCATCAGCGCTCTCCGGGCGCTACGCGCCCTCCGAGTCGAACCATGGGGCTCGATCCCGCATTGGGGAAGTCAAAACAAAAAAGCCCGCACAGGGCGGGCTTTTTTGTTTTGGCGTCCCCACGGGGATTCGAACCCCGGTCGCCGCCGTGAAAGGGCGGTGTCCTAGGCCTCTAGACGATGGGGACTAAACCGTAAAACATCGTGCCTAGGTCAATTCTGGTGGAGCCAGGCGGGATCGAACCGCCGACCTCTACAATGCCATTGTAGCGCTCTCCCAGCTGAGCTATGGCCCCAGATCAAGCCGTGCATTGTAGCAATTTGGCACCGCTTGTCAACGACTTTGGGTTCCCCAGGAACCGAGGGCCGAGGCGATCAGTCACCGGGCACAAGCAGCGACCCGAATTCTACTCGACCGGGCCGACGGCCGATGAGTTTTCTGGCCGCAAACAAGGCTCCGGAAGCAAAAACCCTTCGCTCGCTCGCACGGTGGGTCAACTCCAGGCGTTCACCGTTGCCCAGGAAATGGACCGTGTGCTCACCGGCCACGTCTCCCCCCCGGATGGTCTGGAAACCGATTTCATCTGCGGGCCGGGCGGCTCTGCGCGACTGGCGCTCATCGTCCCGACAGGCCGCCAGATCCAGACCGCGGGCGGCGGCGGCCGCCTCGCCCAGGGCAAGGGCGGTGCCCGAAGGGGCGTCGAGTTTTCGTCGGTGATGGGTTTCGGTGATCTCGATGTCAAACGACGCGTCGAGCGCGGCGGCAGCCCGCGCGACCAGCGCCAGCATCAAATTGATCCCCAGGCTGAAGTTGGCGGCAACGCACAGGGCAATCCGTTCTCCAGCCGCATCCAGTCTGGCCGCGCAGGCTTCGTCCAGACCCGTGGTCCCGATCACCGCCGGGATGCCGAGCCGGCAGGCCAGATCGAGACTGCGCGCGGTCAGTTCGGGATGGGAAAAATCAATCAGGACGTCGCCGTCGGCGTCGGCGGCGAAGAACTGCTCGGAGCTGGCCGTTCCGGCCAGCTCCAGAGTCGGATCACCGTCAATGAGTTCAATCAGATGGCGGCCGATGACCCCGCTGCTGCCGCTGACGAGAACGCGCATTGCGGTCTACAGGCCCATGCGATCGAAAAAACTCTTGACTCGGTCGGTCCAGCTGCTCGACTGCGGGTTGTGATGCGAGTTGTCTTCGAACGACTCCTGAAACTCCCGCAACATCGCCTTCTGCTCGCGGGTCAGGTTGACCGGCGTCTCGACCGACACCTGGCACAGCAGATCTCCGGTGGAGCGGCTGCGTACCGACTGAACCCCTTTCCCGCGCAGGCGGAACAGCTTTCCGGGCTGGGTTTCGGCCGGTATCCTGAGCATCACCGAGCCGTTCAGGGTCGGAACCTTCAGTTGGCCACCCAGGGCCGCGGTCGTGATCGGAATCGGCACTTCGCAGAACAGGTCATCGCCGTCGCGCCGAAACAGGGGGTGGGGACGGACGTGGATGTCCACGTACAAATCCCCGGCCTGCCCCCCCTGGGCACCGGAGGCGCCTTCGCCCCCCAGACGAATTCGGTCGCCTTCGTCCACGCCGGGCGGGATCTTGACCTGCAGCGTTCGAGTCTCGCGGACCTGGCCGCTGCCGCCACAGGAATCACAGGGGTCCTTGATGACCCGACCGCTGCCGCCGCAGCTCGGGCAGGTCTGCTGCACCGAGAAGATCCCCTGCTGCATGCGGACCTGACCCTGGCCACCGCAGGTCGAGCACACGTCGAGCTTGCCGCTTTTGGATCCGGTGCCGTCGCAGCTGGTGCACTTGCCCAGCGTGGGAATGCGGATTTCCTTGTTGCAGCCCTGCACCGCGTCTTCCAGCTCCAGCTCGAGCTCGTAGCGCAAATCCTGGCCGCGTCGGGACTGCTGCCTGCGCCGGCCCCGACCGCCGCCGAAAATATCGCCGAAGATATCCCCGAAGATATCGTTGATGTCGCCGAAGCCGGCACCGCCGGCCGGCCCTCCGCCAGCGCCTCCGTTGACCCCGGCATGACCAAAACGGTCATAGGCGGCGCGCTTCTGGTCATCCTTGAGCACTTCGTAGGCTTTCTGGACTTCCTTGAAGCGGTTTTCGGCGTCGGGCTCGGAACTGACATCCGGATGGTATTTGCGCGCCAGCCGCCGATAGGCCTTTTTCAGCTCATCGGCGCTGGCGCTGCGGCCCACGCCCAGCGTCTCGTAGTAATCAGCGGGCATGGCAAATCCTTGGCGGCAGCAGCCGATCCCGGTTGGACCAATCCGTCATCACTTCTTGTCGTCGTCGTCGACCTCGGTGAACTCGGCATCAACCACTTCGTCGCCGGCCGCTTCTCCGGACTGCCCTTCGGAACCGCCCTGCCCGGCTTCGGCCTGCGCTTTTTCAGCGGCCTTCTGATACAGCTCGGCACCGGCCTGCTGCAGCTCGTTGACGGCGGTATCGATGGCGGCCTTGTCGTCGCCCTTGACCGCTTCATCGACCTTGGCAAGCGCGTCCTCGATCTTCTTGCGCGTGGCCTCGTCGATGGCCTCGGCGTTTTCTTCCAGGCTGGTTCGCGTGGCGTGCGCGACACCGTCTGCGGCATTGCGCGCACTGACCAGTTCGTGGAACCGCTTGTCTTCCTCGCGATGCGTCTCGGCGTCCTGAACCATTTTCTCGATCTCGTCTTCGCTCAGACCCGAGCCCGCCTTGATTTCGATGCGCTGCTCGCGTCCGGTCGCCTGGTCCTTGGCCGAAACGTGGAGGATGCCGTTGGCGTCGATATCGAAGGTCACCTCGATTTGCGGCATGCCGCGCGGAGCGGCCGGGATGCCGGTCAGATCAAAGCGCGCCAGCGACTTGTTGGCCGAGGCCATCTCGCGCTCGCCCTGGAGCACGTGGACGGTAACCGCACTCTGGTTGTCTTCGGCGGTTGAGAACACCTGCGAGGCCTTGGTCGGGATCGTGGTGTTCTTTTCGATCAGCTTGGTGAATACGCCGCCCAGGGTTTCGATACCCAGCGAAAGCGGCGTGACGTCGAGCAACAGCACGTCCTTGACGTCACCGGCCAGCACGCCCCCCTGAATGGCCGCTCCCACCGCGACGGCTTCGTCGGGATTGACGTCACGACGCGGTTCGCGGCCGAAGAATTCGGCAACGGATTTCTGCACCTGCGGCATGCGCGTCTGGCCACCAACCAGGATGACTTCATCCACTTCACCGACCTTCAGGCCGGCGTCGTTGAGGGCGGTGCGGCAGGGCTCGATCGAGCGCTTGATCAGGTCATCGACCAGCGACTCGAGCTTCGAGCGCGTCACCTTGATGTTCAGGTGTTTCGGACCCGAGGCATCGGCCGTGATGTAGGGCAGGTTCACCTCGGTCTGCTCCGCCGACGACAGCTCGATCTTGGCCCGTTCGGCCGCCTCTCGCAGGCGCTGCAGCGCCAACGGGTCATTGTGCAGATTCACGCCCTGATCCTTCTTGAATTCGCTGGCCAGATAGTTGATCAGGCGCAGGTCGAAATCCTCACCACCCAGGAACGTGTCGCCGTTGGTCGCCAGCACCTCGAACTGCTTCTCGCCGTCGACATCGGCAATCTCGATGATGGAAATATCAAAGGTGCCACCGCCCAGGTCGTAGACCGCGACCTTCCGGTCAGCACCCTTCTTGTCCAGCCCGTAGGCCAGGGCGGCGGCGGTCGGCTCGTTGATGATCCGGCGAACCGTCAGCCCGGCGATCTTGCCGGCATCCTTGGTCGCCTGACGTTGGGAGTCGTTGAAATAGGCCGGAACGGTGATCACCGCCTCGGTGACTTCCTCGCCAAGATAGTCCTCGGCGGTCTTTTTCATTTTCATCAGCACCCGGGCCGAGATTTCCGGCGGCGCCATCTTCTTGTCGTCGACCTGGACCCAGGCATCGCCGTTGTCGGCCTCGATGATCCGAAACGGCACCAGACCCTTGTCCTTCTGAACCACGTCCTCGCTGAACTTGCGTCCGATCAGGCGCTTGACCGCGTACAGGGTGCGATCCGGATTAGTTACCGCCTGGCGCTTGGCCGGCTGACCGACCAGCACTTCGCCGTCCTTGGTAAAAGCCACCGTGGACGGAGTGGTTCGATCGCCTTCGGCGTTTTCGATCACTCGCGTCTTGCCGCCCTCCATCAGGGCCACGCAGGAGTTGGTTGTTCCCAAGTCGATACCGATTATCTTGCTCATTGCTCTACATTCCGTCCTTTGCTAAGGAATTCGATGACTCGTCGTTGTTCAAGCCTTGCGGCTGCGTTGCCAAAGTAGTGGGGCTGGCGAGCCGAAATTTCAATTCAGACCGGGCGTTGCGGTCGGTTTTTTTACCCGTCGGCGCCGCGCGACACGATGACTCTGGCCGGACGCAGCAAACGCCCATGCAGCTTGTAGCCGCGCTGCAACACCAGCATCACCGTATCGGGGGCATGCTCCTGGCTGGGCTGCATGCTCATCGCTTCGTGCCATTCGGGGTCGAAGGGTTCACCGATCGGGTCGAGCACCACCAGACCATGCCGCTCCAGACTCTGCAGAAGCTGCTTCTTGATCAAGCGCAGCCCTTCGTCCAGGCGCTGCTCGTCGGCTCCGGCATTTTCCAGTGCCTGATCGAGCGTATCGAGAACCGGCACCAGGTCTTTCATCAGCGCCTCGTTGATGAAGCGCCGCGCCTTGTCCAGCTCCCGATCGGTGCGCTTCTGGAGATTGTCCATCTCCGCGCGGGTTCGGAGCAGCGCATCGCGCAAGCGGCCGATCTCTTCGGCGGCGCTGACCTCGCCCTCCGCCAGACCCTCTGACGCCGGCTCGACAGGGTCGGATTCAGCATCCGGCTCCGGTGCCTGCTCGTCCGCCCGAAGCTCGTCCTCGCGATCGTTTGACTCTGACATCTGGACCATCCTGGTTGTCTTCGCTCGACGGCTAAATGGGGTTCGGCCGGCGCGATTACAACCGCAAGCAGGCGCGGGCTGCGGCGATCCCGGTGACAGGGATTTCGCGGTCTTTTTGCGTTTACCATATCCACCATGCTGCGGGCCCTCTCCATACGACATTTCGCCATCATCGAGGCAGCCGAACTGGAGTTTCAGCCAGGCTTTTCGGTCATCAGCGGCGAAACCGGAGCCGGCAAGTCCATCCTGATCGACGCGCTCGGCCTGCTGTTGGGCGACCGCGCCAGCGCCGGACAGGTTGCAGCCGGCCAGACCCAGGCAGAACTGAGCGCCGAATTCGATCTTGGCCATCAACCCGGCGCCCGGGACTGGCTGCAGGCGCAGGCCCTCGACGAGGACGAGGGCTTGATCGTGCGGCGGATCCTCTCGACCGAGGGCGGGTCCCGCGCCTGGATCAACGGACGCAGCGCGACCATCCGACAGCTCGCCGAGCTGGGCGAGCAGCTCGCCGAAATCCACGGCCAGCACGAGCATCAACTGCTCTCGCGCCCGGCTTTTCAGCGCGAGATTCTCGACCGCCAGGTAGACCCGGAGGTGGTCGCCGAGGTTCGCCTGGCGCATCAGCGGTGGCACGACGCCAGAGCGGCCATCGACGATTTCGAACGCGACTGCGGCGACCCGGCCCAGCTGGAACTGCTGGCTTTTCAGCATCGTGAACTCGAAGCACTGGCGCTGGAACCCGGAGAATACGAGTCGCTGGAACAAGACCAGGAGCGCCTGGCGCGAAGCGATGAAGTTCGCGACTGCCTGGCGCGGGCCCGAACAGCCCTCGACGACGAAGCCGCGCCCAACGCGCGCGGACTCCTGCTGGAGGCGCACGCGGCGCTGGACCGGGTGGCCGATCTGGATCCGGGGCTGGCCGAACTGGCCAAATTGCTGGGTGAAGCCCGGATCAACGTCGATGAGGCGATTCGCGGACTCGAACGCGCCGAGCCCAACGAGCCCGATGATGCCCGGGCTCTGGAGCGGACCAATCGGCGCCTGGAAAAGTGCCTGGACCTGGCTCGCAAGCATCGGATTCGACCCGAGCAGCTGCCCGCGCTGACGGCCGACCTGGGCCAGCGGCTGGAGCGACTCGCCGACCAGGACGAGCGCCGGGAAATTCTGCGCGACGATCTGGAACGCGCCGTTGTCGCCTGGCAAGGTGCCGCCGCGCGTCTTACCACGCAGCGTCGAAAAGCGGCCGAACTGCTGGTCGAACGCGTGTCCGAACGACTTTCGAAACTGGGCATGGCCGAGTCGAGCATGGTCATCGACGTCGAGCCGCGCCCGGACGCAGCCCCGTCGCCATCCGGGCGGGACGACATCGCCATCCGGTTCAGCGCCAACCCCGGCCAGCCGCCGCAGGCGCTGCAGAGAGTGGCCTCGGGCGGTGAGCTGTCGAGGGTCAGCCTGGCCCTGATGGTCAGCGCACGCGGGCGCCTCCACGCCGCGGCGCGCGTGTTCGACGAAGTCGACGCCGGGATCGGCGGCGAGACGGCCCACGCCGTCGGCCAGTTCCTGCGTGAAGCGGCCGCAGGGGGGCAGGCGTTCTGCGTGACCCACCTGGCCCAGGTCGCGGCGCGCGCGGATCACCATTTTCGTGTCGAAAAAAGCACCGCTTCGGGGCAGACCACAATCTCGATCAAGCGTCTGAGCGATACGGAACGGGAACAGGAAGTTGCGAGAATGCTGGGTGATCGCGATTCGGCCAGCAGCCTGGCGCACGCGAAGGAATTGCTCGCGGCCACCTGAGAGGCACTGGATCGGCGGCGCGGCACCCGATGAACGGCCCCGCGAACGGGTCGCTCGGTGCCGGAAAACCTTATTTTTTCAGGGGCTTGACGTAAATCACCAGCGAGTGCTCGACGATCTCGTAGCCGTGCTTGTGGGCAATTTCCTTTTGCCGCTTCTCGATTTCGGGATCGACGAATTCCACGACATCCCCGGTTTCGATGCAGACCATGTGATCGTGGTGTTCTCCGTCATGGAGCTCATAGCATGCCTGGAGCGGGCGGCCACTGCCATCGTCGAACATGTGCTTGCGCACCAGGCAGGCCTGCTCGAACTGGCTCAGGACCCGGTACACCGTCGCCAGACCAATCTCATCGCCCTGCTCGTTGAGCTGCCGATAGATTTCGTCCGCAGTCAGGTGTTTCCGCTCGGTGGACTCGAGCAGGCGCAGAATCTGCAGTCGCGGATGGGTGACCTTGAGTCCGACCTTGCGCAATTCCATCGTTTTTTCTGACATCACAACCCCGATCGAAGCCGAACCGTTTCTGAACCGCACGGGTATTGTATCATTGAGTCCCTTGACCGCCCCCTAGGATTGATTTGTTCATGCGCCACTTCCTGTGCGTTTTCGCCCTCTTCGCCATGAGCGGCTGCAACCTGGTCTACAAGCAGGACATTCAGCAAGGAAACGTCCTCGATGAGGACAGCGTCTCCCAGATCGAACTCGACATGACCAAGCGTCAAGTGCTGGTGCTGCTGGGAACGCCGTCGGTTCAGAGTCCCTTTCATGCCGACCGCTGGGATTACGTCAACACCTATGCCCGGCGCGGCGGGGATCCGGTCAAACGGGTGCTGACGCTGCATTTCGAACAAGACCGCCTGGTCTCGCTCGAGGGCAGCTACCTGGAGCAGGACAGCATCGCCGCGCAGGCTTTGCGCGACATGCAGGCACCCGATGATGCTCCGATTCAGGATCTGGAGACCATCCGCCGGGACAACTGAGCCGGCGACCGAGTTCTGGCCGCAGCGGCTCACGTCTTCTTCGCCGACCGCTCCAGCTCGGCCAGCTTTCGGCGCACCTCCCTGGGATCGGCCTTGAGCGGTCGATACACTTCGACGCGATCGCCGTCGGCCAACGGCTGATCGGGACCACAACGCCGACCGAACACCCCAACGCGATCGAGACGGAGGTCCAGGTCGGGCAGGCGGCTCGGCAACGCCGCCGCGGCCAGCGCATCTTTGACCGTCGCACCGGCGGGCAATCGCAGGGCAATCACCAGTTGCCGATCCGGCAGGCCGGCGGCCACTTCCACCTTCAGCGCTCTATCATTCACGGGCCCGGTCAACCACTCCAGGGGAATAGGGAAAACCTGGGCCCGGCGAGAAACTGCGAGTCTCCGTCATTCGGCCATCATATGTCAGGCCGCGGAAAGCTTGCGTTATAGTGATCAACCGTTCTCACCGAGCCGTCTCGCCGCAGCGCATGAGCAAGCCTTCCTCCAGCACCATCGCCCTGAACAAGCGCGCCCGCTTCGAGTATCACCTCGACGAGCGCTTCGAGGCGGGCATTGCACTCGAAGGCTGGGAAGTCAAGGCGTTGCGAGCCGGCAAAGTGCAGTTCGGCGAGAGTTACGTCCTGTTGAAAAACGGCGAAGCCTTCCTGTTCGGATGCCTGATCACCCCTCTGACCTCGGCATCGACCCACGTCAGGGCCGACCCCATGCGCAATCGGAGGCTGCTGCTCCACCGCCGCGAAATCGACCGCCTCATCGGCGTGGTCGAGCGCAAGGGGCAAACCGTGGTGCCAACGGCCATGTACTGGAAAAGCGGCAAGGTCAAGGTCGAGCTGGCCATCGCCCGCGGCAAGCAGACCCACGACAAGCGCCGAGCGCAGAAAGACCGCGACTGGGAACGTCAGAAAAATCGCCTGATGAAAAACATCTGACGCGAGTCGCACACGTCCTTGCGGAACTTGGGCGCATCCTGATAGTCTTAGGTAGTACTTCGGGGGCGTTCTGGCTTCGACGTGGATCGGACGTACCCTGGGGCATGCCGAGGAGACAGCAATCCTCGTAAAACCTGCTGTACCAAAGTTAGTTGCCAACGACGACAACTACGCACTGGCT
>PWJA01000022.1 GCA_003560975.1 Gammaproteobacteria bacterium | reverse complement strand
TTCGACGACGACGACCATTTCCGGGTCGAACGGGAACTCGACCTCAACGCTCCACTCACCGGCGGCATTGGTCGTGGCTTCCGCGACCGGCGGCAAACTGAAGTGTTGCTCGGCATTACTGACAACCACCGTGATGCCCTCGAGCAGCTCACCCGAGCCGCTGGCCGTGATGGTGCCCGACAGCGTCGCCGTCTCCTCGGCCAGCACGAACCCGGACTGCATCAGCACAACGAGACCGAAAACAGCGCCGGGCATGGTGTTTTTGATGAATGCAAGCATGCTCGTCCCTCTGAAGTATTCAAACCATACCTGACTAAACGCCAATTCCACTGAAAACGTGCCAGAACGGGCGTGAGTGCCGGGGGCGGAATGGCTGGTGATTGATGCAGGTCGGGTCTACGCGCCCGACGGACGATGCTTGAATCGCACACCCCGGCACCGGCCCGCAAGCCGCGAAGCCTGGATTGGACGCTCTCAGGCGAGAAACGCGTCCAGTGCCGCCCGCCCGGCCGCCGGCAACCGGCGGCGCAGGCGGTCCGGCTGGACCAGCTGCGCAGCGATCAGACCGGTGGCGAAGGGCTTGGCCGACTCGATCAGGTCGAGGTCCGGATAGATCGCGTGAGAAACGCCCTCGACCGTGACCAGCGCTTTGACCAGCAGGCCGAAACCGGATGGAATGACGATGCGAAAATCGGCCAGCATGCTCAGGAACGCCAGCGCGAATCCACGCACATCGGCGATCGGCGGATCAAGCAGGCAGGCGCGGATGAGCCCTTCGATGCGGCGGCGGACGTCGTCGACCAGCGCGTCGGGCACGACCAGGCCGAGTTCGCGCGAGTAGCGCAGGGCCCGATCGGCGTCGCCGTACACCAACCCGATCAGGACCTGGGCAATGGCCTCGCGCTGCTCCGGCGTGGTCCGCCCGACGATGCCGAAATCGAGGAAGCAGAGCTGGCCCTTCGGGGTCACGAACAGGTTGGCCGGGTGCAGGTCGGCGTGGAAATAGCCCAGCACCAGAACCTGGCGCATGAACACCTCGGCACCGTGCGCGGCCAGACTGCGCGCGTCCACGCCGGCGCGTTCGGCCTCGCCGATCTCGTTCAGGCGCCAGCCTTCGACGAATTCGCTGACCAGCACGCGCCGGGTCGTGTGTCGCCAGACCACGCGCGGGACGATCACGAATGCATCGGCGGCGAAATCGCGTCCGAAGCGATCGCCAATGCGGCCCTCGTTGCGCAAATCCAGCTCGCGGGCCAGCATGGCGGAGAACTCGTCCAGCAGCTCGACGGGGCGCCAGCGCCCGAGCTTCGGAAGACGCGCCAGGCGGCGCGCCCAGCGCCTGGCAAGGAGCAGATCCGCCGCGATCAGCGCTTCGATGCCGGGACGCTGCACCTTGATCGCCACGGGCGTTCCGGCCGGGAGCGCGGGCCCGTGCACCGGCCGGTAGGCCCGTTTCAGACGGGCCCGATGAACCTGGGCCACGGAGCCGGCGGCCACCGGTTGATCCTCGAATTCGTCGAACAGGCGGGTCGGCGACTGGCCCAGCTCACGAGCCAGCACCGCGGCGATGTCCGCGGTCGGGATCGGCGCGACCCGGTCCTGCAGGCGCTCCAGTTCGAACACCGTTTCCGGCGCGAACACGTCCGGGCGAATGGAGGCGAGCTGGCCGAGCTTGATGAAGGCAGGTCCCAGCCGCTCGCACAGCTGCCGGGTTCGGGCGGCGACCAGGCTGCGACGCCGGTGGCCGCGGATCAGGCCGAAGCGGATTTTCCAGGCCGTGCCGATCAGGCTGCCGAGGACGGCCAGCAGCAGGTGTCGACCGCGGCTGCGCTGGCGGTCAGTCACGTTCTCGTTGGACGAACCCGTCGACCGTGGCCTGCAGCGACTCCACGCAGCCGCGCAGCTCGCGGATCTCGAAGGCCAGCGAATCCAGACGCTCGCTCAGACCCTTCGTGGCCTCGGCGCTTTCAGCATCGCTGCCTTTGGCGAGGCGATCCTTGAGGCGTTCCTTTTCTTCATCGACCAGCGCAGCCAGGCCCTGCACGAAGGCCTCCGGTCCGTCGCTCATGCGGCCGGGCTGCTGCGCCTGACCGCGCGCCACGGCCGATTTCCAGCCCTCGTCGGCGCTTTCGTGGAACAGTGCCCAGGCGGCGAGCAGTTTGATGAAGTCCTGGTTCATGCTGAAAGTATATCCACCGTTCTCATTCCTGAAGGCGCGCGATTTCCCACACCAGCCGTGCCGCGGTGCGGGCGGTTCGTCCGTCCGGATCGAGGCGCGGGTTGAGTTCGGCGATGTCGGCGAGCAGCCAGCGGCACTCGACTTCTCGGCAGGTGCGAGCGGTGGCGTCGAGACAGTTGATGACGAACCCTGGAGGAATGCCGAGCGCGGCCGGGGCGCTGACGCCGGGCGCGACGGCGGCCGGCAGCACGTCAAGACAAACGGTGACGTACAGCGCATCGACGCGCTGGACCAGCCGGGCAATCAGGTCTTCGGCCGCGCTCAGCCGGCAGGCACGATCGCTCAGGAAGTCCACGCCGAGCTCGGACGCGGTCGCAAACAGCGCGCGGGTGTTGGCCGCTTCGCTGATCCCGATGCAGGCGTAGTCGAACGGCAGGCCGTACTCGTGGCACCATTGTGCAGCCTGGAAAAACGGCGTTCCCGAGCTGGCCTCCGGCGCCGGACGGCGCAGGTCGAAGTGGGCGTCAAAATTGAGGATGCCCAGACGCCGAGCCGGATCCTGCCGGCCAAGAAAACGCCGCGCGCCCTGAACACTCGCCCAGCCAATCTCGTGGCCGCCGCCCAGGCCGATCAGGAAATGACCTTCCGCCAGAACGTCTGCGGCGATTTCGGCATAGGCCGACTGGGCCGCGGCCAGGTCGGCATCGACGCGCACGTCGCCGGCGTCGTAGAGCGGTCTGTCCCCGTGCACGGCGAGACCGGCAAGCGCGCGACGCAGGGCCGCGGGCCCTTCGGCCGCACCGATCCGGCCCTGGTTCAGAGCCACACCCTGATCCGAGGCCAGGCCGAGCAGACAGCTGCCGGGCGGACCCCGATCGAGGGGCTGAACGATCTGGTGCCAGCGCCGGCCGGCCGCGCCGTCTTCGGTATCCAGTCGGCCCTGCCAGATTTCTGGGTTCATCGCTTCCCGCATGCGTGCCCGACCGTTTCCCGAACTGTTGAAGGCTCTTGTACTC
>PWJA01000130.1 GCA_003560975.1 Gammaproteobacteria bacterium | reverse complement strand
GGCGACCGCCGCGCAGGCTGAAGATCTCGCGGTACCCGGCGGCCTTGAAGTGCACGGCGGCCGGGCGGCAGCGGGCCCCCGACTCGCAGTAGATCAGGCAGCGCTCTCCCGACGGAATTCGGCCATGCCCTTCCTGCAGGGTCGACAGCGGCAGGCTGATCGCTCCGGGGATGTGGCCGGCGGCGAATTCGTCCGGCTCGCGAACGTCGAACAGCCAACACCCGGTCAGCTCGCGCGCCTCGCGGGGTCCGATTTCGCGCAGCTCGAGTTCGTCGCCAGGCAGTTCGATGGCAGAAGCTTCCCGGGCACAAACCGCACAGTCGGGGCGCTTGCGCACCGCGATGATCTGCTGGCGGGTGTCGCTGATGTCCATGATCCATAACCGACCGATCAGGGAATTCAGGGCGCCGTCCGGGCTGGCCAGCAATTTGACGGTCTCGGCCGCCTGCAGGCTGCCGGTCATGCCCACCAGGGGGCCGAGAACGCCGGCCTCGGCGCAGTTGGGAACCCAGCCGGTCGGCGCTTCGGGAAACAGGCAGCGCAGGCAGGGGCCGCGCCGGGCGTGGAAGACCGTGGCCATGGCCTCCATCCCCGTGACCGATCCATACACCAGCGGCCGGTCGAATTTCACGCAGGCGTCGGCCAGCAAGTACTTGGTCGGGTAGTTGTCGCTGCCGTCGACGATCACATCGTGGCCGCGAATCAGTTATTCGGCGTTGCCGGCGCTGAATCGCTGCTCGATGGCTTCGATGTGCACCAGCGGGTTCAGGTCCCGGAGACGTTGCGCGGCGGCCAGCGCCTTCGGCTGGCCCAGGCTGGCCTCGCCGAACAGGACCTGGCGCTGGAGATTGGTCCGGTCGACCACGTCTGCATCGATGATGGTGACCCGGCCCACGCCGGCGCCGACCAGGTAGGGGAGGGCGGCGCAGCCGAGGCCGCCGGCGCCGACGCACAGCACGCTCGCCGCACCCAGACGCGCCTGCCCGGCCGGCCCGATTTCCGGAAGAATGGTCTGCTTGGCGTAGCGCTCGTTCATGGGCTCATCTCCTCGGGCCTGCTCAGGCCGGGTTGCGCAGCACGTGGCCCTTGATCCATTCGCTGTCGCCGTCGACATAGTGTTCTTGTTTCCAGATCGGCGCGCGCACTTTCATCTGCTCGACGAGGTACCGGCAGGCCTCGAAGCTGTGGGCGCGATGCGGGGAACTGACCGCGGCGATCACGCTGGCTTCGCCGACGTCCAGGCGGCCCTGGCGGTGGGCGAGAAAGACGTGGATGTGTTCGCCCCACTGCTCCAGCGCTTCGCTGCAGATTTTTTCGAAGACGTTGCGGCACAGGACCGGATGCAGGTCGTAGCTGACCGCAGTCACGGGGCGGCCTTCGTTGAGATTGCGAACCCGCCCGATGAACAGGTCGGCGGCGCCGTGGCTGTCGGCGGCGCAGTGGTCCAGGGCGACCAGCGGGTCGAGAACCGATTCGGAGATATCGACGTGAATCATGAGCGGTCCCCTCGGTCAACCGCCGCACACGGGCGGCAGGATGGAGATTTCGCGCTCCGGGACCGCATCGCTGTCGTCGAGGACCTCGGAATCGGTGGCGAAGGCCGAAGCCTTGAGCAGGGAACGCGCGTTGTCGGTATCCAGGGCCTCGTGCATGGCCTGGCGCAGTTCGGCGACGTTCGCATTCGGTGCTACCTCGACGGTCAAGGTGCTGTCGGAGCGACCTTGTCGAAAGGCGCCGAAGAGTCGAACGGGAACTTGTCGAGTCATGATCGTGAATTCCTCGATGGTTTCGGGGCAACGAATCAATGGGCCGGCGGCTCGAAGCCGGGCGGCAGTTCGGGCAGGCCGTCCGGATGCACATACAGGCCGGATTTGCCGCCCTCTTTCAACAACAGGCGGATGCCGTCGATGCCCAGGTCCGCCTGGACCTGCTTGGCCAGATCCCAGATGGTCAGCAGGGCCGCATGGACCCCGGCCAGGGCTTCCATCTCGACACCGGTTCGGGCCGATGTCGACGCCTGACAGAATACATGGACGCCGGGCAGCCTGTCATCCGGACGAAACGCCACGGCGACATGGTCCAGGCCGAGCGGATGGCACAGCGGGATCAGGTCGGCGGTTCGCTTGGCTGCCAGCACCCCGGCCACCTCGGCCAGGCGCAGGGGGTCGCCCTTGGGCAGCGTGCCGTCGCGGACCATGGCGAAGGTGTCGGAATTCATCTGAATGCGGCCGGTGGCCACGGCGCGCCGACGGGTCACGGCCTTGGCCCCGACGTCGACCATTCGGTAATGGCGGCGATCGCTCATGTGGATTGTTTACCCTCCGGTACTGGCCAGGTGTGGGGTGTCACCGAAATCGCCCTGCTGGAGAAAATGGGCCGGGCGTTTTTCGAACAGAGCCGACATGATATGCCTTTTGAGATCTTCGAGCTGATCGTCCCGCGCCAGCAGGGGCCTCAGGTCCGCACTGCCATGGCCGAACAGGCACAGGCGCAGGCCGCCGCGGGCGGTGACCCGGAGGCGATTGCAGCCCTCGCAGAATCCGGGCGCGTAGGGGGCAATGAGGCCGATCCGGCCGGCGTAGTCGGCATGGGCGTATTCCACCGCCGGTCCGTCGGCCCGACCTTGCGCGCAGGGCTGCCAGCCGGCGCGCTTGAGCCGGGTGCGAACCAGTTCGCCGCCGACATGATGGCGCTCGAAATAGGCCTGGTTGTCGCCGGTTCGCATCAGTTCGATGAAACGCACGCTGATCGGACGTCGGCGCACGAACTCGAAGAAATCGCCGAGCTGATGGTCGTTCAGCCCCCCCAGCAGCACGGTGTTGATCTTGATCCGGTCGATGCCGACGGCCAGGGCGCGATCGATGCCGGCCATGACCCGGTCGAAGCGGCGGTCCCCGGTGATGCGCTCAAACTGAAGCGCATCCAGCGCGTCGAGGCTGATGTTGATCGCATCCATCCCGGCCGCCTTGAGTGCTTCGGCGTCGCGCTCCAGACGGGAGGCGTTGGTGGTCATGGCCAGGCGCTCGACGCCGGGCACGTTTCGAACCGCCCGGACGATGTCGAGAAAATCCCGGCGTACGCTCGGCTCTCCCCCGGTCAGACGCACCTTGAAGATGCCCAGCTGGGCAAAGGCGGTGACCAGGCGCCGGACCTCGGCCACGCTCAAAAACCCGCGCGCCCGCCCCTGGTAGCCGTT
>PWJA01000261.1 GCA_003560975.1 Gammaproteobacteria bacterium | reverse complement strand
GCGCTCTGGCCCAGCTGCAGGTAGCTCAAGCCCACGTCCATCATGGTCTGCAGTTTTCGGGCCACGACCGGCACCGGCTCGAAAAACTCCAGCGCGTCCTCGACCGTCATCTCCAGCACTTCATGGATGTTCTTGCCCTTGTAGGTCACGGTCAGGGTCTCGCGGTTGTAGCGCTTGCCGTGGCAGACATCGCAGGGCACGAAGATATCGGGCAGGAAGTGCATTTCGACCCGGATCATGCCGTCGCCCTGGCAGGCCTCGCAGCGTCCACCCTTGACGTTGAATGAAAACCGCCCGGGCTTGTAGCCGCGCAGGCGCGCTTCCTGGGTCCCGGCGAACAGCTCGCGGATGGGGGTGAACAAACCGGTGTAGGTGGCCGGATTGGAGCGCGGCGTGCGCCCGATCGGGCTCTGGTCGATGTCGACGACCTTGTCAAACAGCTCCAGTCCCGAAAAGTCGCTCATCGGGGCCGGGTTTTCCGAAGCCCCGTTGAGCTCGCGCGCCAGCAGGCGGTAGAGCGTGTCGTTGATCAGGGTGGACTTGCCCGAGCCGGACACCCCGGTCACGCAGATGAACAGACCGGCCGGAATCTCCAGGTCGACATCCCTGAGGTTGTTGCCGCTGGCTCCGGTGATCCGGAACCGGCGCTTCTTGTCCGGCTTGTGGCGACGGACCGGTATGGTGATTTCGCGCCGTCCGGAAAGGTAGTCGCCGGTCAGCGAGCCCCTGCATTCCAGCAGTCCGGTAGGGGGGCCGCTGTAGACAATGCGGCCGCCGTGCACGCCGGGCCCGGGGCCGATGTCGACCACGTGGTCGGCGTTGCGGATGGCGTCCTCGTCGTGCTCGACCACGATGACCGTGTTGCCGAGATCGCGCAGGCGGGTCAGCGTGGCCAGCAGGCGGTCGTTGTCGCGCTGATGCAGACCGATGGACGGCTCGTCGAGCACGTACATCACCCCGACCAGTCCGGCGCCGATCTGGCTGGCCAGGCGGATGCGCTGGGATTCGCCGCCGGAGAGGGTGTCGGCCTGGCGATCCAGGGTGAGGTAGTCCAGACCGACGTTGACCAGGAACTGCAGGCGTTCGCGCACCTCCTTGAGAATCTTGCCGGCGATCTCGCCGCGCCAGCCCGGAAGGGTGAGTTCATTGAAAAAGCCCAGCGATCTCTCGATCGACCAGCTGGCGATTTCCGGCAGGTTGTGGCCGCCGACGAACACGTGCCGGGCCTCGCGGTTCAGGCGCTGGCCGTGACAGTCCGGGCAGGGCTGGGTGGAGATGTAGCGCGACAGTTCCTCGCGGACGATGCGCGAGTCGGTCTCGCGATAGCGTTTTTCCAGGTTGGGAATGATGCCGACGAACGGATGCTTGCGCGTCTGGCTACCGCGCTCGGACAGGTAGCGGAAGGCGATGGCCTCGTCGCCGCTGCCGTGCAGGATGATGTTCTGCAGCTGCTTCGGCAGTTTTCGGAACGGTGCCTCGACGTCGAAGCCGTAGTGTCGGGCCAGCGACTGGATCAGCTGAAAATAATAGGCGTTGCGCCGATCCCAGCCGCGGATGGCGCCACCGGCCAGGGGGAGCTCGCGATTGGCGACGACCCGGTCGGGATCGAAGAACTGGGTCACGCCCAGACCGTCGCAGGTCGGACAGGCGCCGTTCGGGTTGTTGAACGAAAACATGCGCGGCTCGAGCTCGGTCAGGCTGTAGTCGCAGACCGGGCAGGCGAAACGCGAGGAAAACAGCAGTTCGGCCAGATTCTCATCCGGGTCCATGGGCGCAACCATGGCCGTGCCGTTGGCGAGTCGAAGCGCGGTCTCGAAGCTTTCGGCCAGGCGCTGGTCGATGTCCGGCCGGACCTTGAAGCGGTCAACCACCGCTTCGATCGAATGCTTTCTGCGCAGGGCGAGTTTCGGCAGCTCGTCATCCAGGTCGATCACCCGGCCGTTGACCCGGGCGCGCACGAAGCCCTGGGCGCGCAGGTTTTCCAGCAGCTGTATGTGCTCGCCCTTGCGGCTGCGCACGATCGGGGCCAGCAGCATCAGCTTCGTGCCCTCCGGCAGC
Source organism: Gammaproteobacteria bacterium (assembly GCA_003560975.1). Lineage (GTDB taxonomy): Bacteria > Pseudomonadota > Gammaproteobacteria > Xanthomonadales > Wenzhouxiangellaceae > Wenzhouxiangella. The sequence continues at coordinate 1,146 of PWJA01000261.1, read as the reverse complement.
CCCAGCACGCTGTCGACCATCTGCGAGACGGTCTGGGCGTCGAGCACCTCGTCGTGGTCCGGGCAGCGCGGTGTGCCGACCCGGGCGAACAGCAGGCGCAGGTAGTCGTGGATCTCGGTGACCGTGCCGACGGTCGAGCGGGGGTTGTGGCTGGCCGCCTTCTGCTCGATGGAAATCGCCGGCGACAGGCCCTCGATGTGGTCCACGTCGGGCTTTTCCATCATCGACAGGAACTGCCGGGCGTAGGCCGAGAGTGATTCGACGTAGCGGCGCTGGCCCTCGGCATAGATGGTGTCGAACGCCAGCGAGGACTTGCCCGAGCCCGAAAGCCCGGTGAACACGATCAGGCGATCGCGCGGCAGCTCGATATCGATGTTGGCCAGGTTGTGGGTTCGCGCACCGCGAACGGAAATCGATTTCATGCCGGGCAGGCCTGTCCGAGAAGAATAATCCCCCATTATCGCGCGCGCGGTGAATGCGGTGCAAAGAACCCTGGGGCCGGGCCAGGGCGACCGGGGCGGTTTATTCGTCGATTCGGGCCTGGATGCTCTCGGGATTCTCGCGCGTCAGACTGGCGCCGACTTCCTTGATGACGACTTTGGTCGTTGCCTCATCCAGGGCCGTGCGCAAGATTCCCAGAAAACGCGGTTCGGCGACCAGGGTGATGCCTTCGATGGCAGACCGGTGGCGCAGTTTCTGGAGGTGACGGGCGAGTTCGCGGGCAAACTGTTCGGCCTCGTAGCGCTTCGGATCGGTGGGCTCGCCGGCCTCGTTCTCGCCATGGGTGCGGGACTCCTGCACGGTGCCGGCCCGATCGCTGACCAGGTCTTGCCGCTGTAGACGCGATTCCGGATGCGTCAGCACAGTTTCTTCCTGCAGCGGGCTGAATTTCTTGGTCCGCGAAAAGATGCGGGCGCGGGCGGCATCGGCAACGACAACTACGTAGTTCGACATGGGCTTCCGGTCTCCTTGGCGATCGATGTTTGCGTACCTTCTTGTCTACATTGGTCCGCAGCGCATATTCTCAAGCCGAACAAGCGCCGAGGCTACCAGGCAATCCCGTAGTCCTCGTCGAAATCACTGGCCGCCCCATGCATCACGCCGGTCTCGGGGTCGATCCAGATGGCCGTGGTCGGGTTGTAGGTG
>PWJA01000046.1 GCA_003560975.1 Gammaproteobacteria bacterium | reverse complement strand
ATACGCAAGCCGACATTCGCGCACTGGAACTGCAGGAGGTCTTGTTGAAAGCTTAGGGAACCCGCAAAACCCCGGCACAGTTGTCTGCCAATACGGCCAATGCGCCATTGCCGCGACCGACACGCTGGAAATCACCGGAAACGAGCTCCTTGCCGATGTGAACTTCACCATGCGAGCCGGGGCCGCGGTGTCGGGAACGCTATTGCCGGACGATGTCTTACGCGTCGTAACCATCCTCGATGGTGCCGGCGTAATGCTTGGTCAGTTCGCCCTGATGCCAGGGACCAGCGACTGGCATCTTGATCGTCTGGCCGGCGGCAGTTACTACATCGAAATGGGCCCGCCCGCCGGCCCCAGCGATCTCATTCGTCGGTTGCACAACGGACTGACCTGTCCGTTTTTCGGCTGTGAACGGGCCAGAGGAGCGCCGCTGGAAGTTCCCATCGGTGGATCGGTCAGCAATATCGACGTTACCCTGCAGACCGGAGGCAGCTTGAGCGGCACGATCATCGATGCCGACTCCGGCCTGTCTCCGGAAGCCAGCGCAGAGGGGAGTGTCGGGTACTTCAATCTGGTCGCCCAGGACGGCACTGTCGCCGGCGGTGGTCTCATCTCGGCCCTGACTAGCACCGTCGTCTTCAACGCGTTCGGCGGCATCGCACCGGGCGAGTACTTTGTGCGTACCTTTGACTCCTTTTATGAACGAGGGATTGGCGATCCGCGCCAGGCTGCAGGTGCGAGCCAGCATCTGCCCGGATACGTTGATGCGGCGTTTCCGGATGTCGCCTGCGCGGGAATCGCGTGTGACCTCCCTCAGGCCGGAACCGTGGTGATCACCGCAGGAGAGACCACGGAAATCCAGATTGCCCTGGAGCGCGGCAGCAGCATCGGCGGCGAGGTAGTCGACGACGCAAGCGGCGAAGGCATCGAACCGGCCATCGTTGAGTTGGTCGATGCGCAAAACCGGCGCCTTGCCACGGCGCAGACAGGGCCGGACGGCGAGTTTTTCTTTGGTGCTTTCCCGGAGGGAAGCTATTTCCTGCGCACCGCCATGTCCGCCTCGCACGGGCCCGGAATGCTGGCTTTTCGGCATGCCTACTTCGATCGCATCTGGGGCGCCGATGAGCCCTGCTCGGAGCAACTTTGCGATCCGACTTCAGGAAACCCGCTGGTACTCGACGGCGAGAGCGATGCCGGACCTCTGGAACTGCGCGTGGTTTCCGGCCCGGTGATCAGCGGCCGCATTTTCGATCAGTCCAGCGGCCAGATGATCACTCGTGGCCAGGTCGAAATTCGTAACGGGAACGATGCCCTGGTCGGCCTCTATGCCATAGATCTGCGCGATGGGCGTTTCCAAAGTACCGCCTTGCCGCCCGACACCTACACCCTGATCCCGCGCGTCTCGCCGGCCTTCATCCCGCTTCCGCCCCCGGCAGCCAGCCCCGACAACGCAGCGAGGGTAGATCGACAGGTGGCACCAGGATTCCAGGTATCTCTCGGAACGGAAAGTGTCGAGACCGAACTGCGCGTAGTGGATGTTGGAGCCGACCGCATCTTCCGTACCGACTTCATCGGCCTGCCTTTCGGCCAGTAGGGCCGAGCCGTCACCCTTCGCTGCGCACCGAGCTGGTGCGAGCAACCAGCAACACAACCCAAGCAGCTAGAAACGGTACGGTTCTTTCCACGATCATTCCGGGCGAGGACAGCGCCAGCGGCAGGCCGACGGCAAGAAGGAAGCCGGTGACGATGGACGCGATCGCTGAGCGGGTCTTTATCTTTCGACCGCTCAGGCGCACGAACACCAGCGGCCCGAATGCCGAACCGAGGGCGATCCACGACGACAACACCCGGTCGAAGATCTGGGCGGGCAGGAAGGCTGCGACCAGGACCGCGACCACGACCACCAAAGCCACGCTCAGGCGCGTGATCAGCATCTGACGCTTCGGAAAGCGCCGGGCCAGGCCCAGATCGTGCGAAATCACCGAGGCCGAGACGACCAGCTGGCTGTCGGCTGTCGACATGATGGCCGACAAGACCGCCGCCAGCAGGATGGCGCCGAAGACGGGGTGAAACAGGGTCTCGGTCAGGGTGAAGAACAGGGTTTCCGGGTTGCCCAGGTCCGGCTGCAGGATGCGCCCGGCCAGACCGACGAAGACCATACCGAAAAACACCAGCCCGTACCAGCCGGTGGTCAGCCAGGCCGCCTGGCGGCGGGCGCGTTCGTCGCGCAGCGCCATGAACCGGACCAGCAGCTGCGGCTGGCCAAACGTTCCGATGCCGATCGCCATCGAACCGATCACCACGCCCAGGCCGATCAGACCGGCCCGACCGCCGGTCGCGCTGAGTTGCTCTTCCGTGGCAACGGCCTGCAGGCCCTCGACAAAGCCGCTCGGCCCTCCCACCGCAACCAGTGCAGTTACCGGCAGCAGGATCGCGGTCAGCGCCATCAAGGCGCCCTGGATGCTGTCGGTGACGCTGACCGCCCAGAAGCCGCCGATCAGCGTGTAGCCCAGGATGATTGCGGCGCCGATGGCAATCGAGCCTTGGACGGACCAGCCGAAGGTCGCCGCAAAGGTCTGGCCGGCGCCCTGGAACTGCGCGGCCACGTACATCGTGAACGAGACCAGGATGATCAGCGAGATCAGACCGACCAGTCCGGGCCGGGCCGGACCGCCGGCATCATCGATCAGGAAGTCGGTCAGGGTGATCTGGTCGCGATCGCGCGTCCAGCGCATCAGCCGCGGCGCAATCCAGAACCAGGCCACCAGCATGGTCATGGTGGCGCCCGCAGCGATCCACAATGCGGACACGCCCAGCACCCAGGCCGCGCCACTCAGACCCAGCAGGGTCCAGGCCGAGGCCGCGCTGGCCGAATAGCTGAGTGCTGCAACAAACGGCCCCAGTCCGCGGCCACCGAGAAAGAAGTCGGTCTCGTCGTGCGTGCGTCTGGAGGCCCAAACGCCGACCACCACGAGTGCGCCCATGTACAGCACCAGGGTGGTCGCGACGATGCCGGGATTCATGCTGTGCTGAGCGCCCTGGTGAGGATCCGGTCGGAACCCCGGCACCGGTGGATCGAGTGGCCGGGGCGCGCCGGTAGTTTCGACAAGAGCCCCGCCACGCGCGATCTCCGCGCCAGTCCGAGCCTATTCCGGAACCGGCTCGCCGGCAAAGCTTTCTCCCTTGATGCCCTGCCATCGGTCAGTGACCTT
>PWJA01000112.1 GCA_003560975.1 Gammaproteobacteria bacterium | reverse complement strand
TCGGCGATGAACAGGCTCATGCCCTTGTGGCGCGGTTCGGCGTCGGGGTCGGTCTTGGCCAGCAGCAGCAGCACGTTGCCGTTGAGCGAGTTGGTGATCCAGGTCTTGGAGCCGTTGATCACGTAGTCGTCGCCGTCCTTGCGCGCGACCGTGCGAATGGCCTGCAGGTCGGAGCCGGCATTCGGCTCGGTCAGGGCAATGCCGCCTCTGAGCTCGCCGGTGGCCAGGCGCGGCAGGTAGTTTTCCTTTTGTTCCTCGGTGCCGCAGCGCTCGATGGCCGAGGCCAGGATCAGGTGCGAATTGAAAATCCCGACCGGCGCCATCCAGGCCGCCGAGACCTTGATCACGATCCGGGCGTACGCGCTGGCCGACAGTCCGAGCCCGCCGTAGCGCTGACCGATGGTGGCCCCGAACAAGCCGAGATCCTTCATCTGCTCGACCAGATCGTGCGGATACTCGTCGGCCTGGTCATGGTGCCGGGCGATCGGCTTGACCGCTTCTTCCACCCAGCGGTCGATGGCGTCGAACAGCGCCTGCTCGTCCTCGGCGCTCCACTGCTCCTGAATTTGTGCACTCATCTAAGTCTTTATCCTGTTTCGAATCTGGCGGATCGTCAAAACGATCGCTTGGCGATAGTGTCCGGGCTTCGCCGCCGGCCACGTAGGGCCGGCCTACGCCGCTTAATATCCGACTTGGTCTTCAATGCTGTGGCCGCGGCGGGCGATCAACATGGTGCGGCTGAAGGTGCAGACCATCTTGCCGTCCTGGTTGTAGCCGTTGGTCTTGACGGTGACGATGCCGGCACCCGGACGCGATTTCGATTCGCGCTTGTCCAGCACTTCCGACTCGCAGGTCAGGGTGTCGCCGGCATACAGCGGATGCGTCAGCTTGATGTCGGTCCAGCCCAGGTTGGCGATGGCCTTCTGGCTGACGTCGGTCACGCTCATGCCCACCATCAGGGCAACCGTGAACGGCGAGCAGACGATGCAGCGGCCAAACTCGCTCTTGGCGGCGTATTCCTTGTCAAAGTGCATCGGGTGGGTGTTCATGGTCAGCAGCGTGAACCAGGTGTTGTCGGTCTCGCTGATCGTTCGGCCCGGGCGGTGCTCGTAAACATCACCGACCCTGAAATCCTCATAAAAACGACCGAACTGTTCGCGGTAGCGGTTCGGTCCGACCTCCTTGGCGTTTTGCACCATTTCGATGGTTTCCGTTGATGTGAGATGAGACGTTGATTCCATTCACTTGCGCGCCGACAGCCGGGCAAGAATGCGTCGAGCCGCGGCGATGACCGGTGCATCGACCAGGCGGCCGTCGACCTGTACGGCTTCGCCGCCGCTGGCCTCGGCGGCGGCGATCACGGCCTTGGCCCGGGCGATCTCGCTTTCGGTTGGCACGAACTGATCCTGGATCGGGCTCACCTGGGCCGGATGAATCGCAGCCTTGGCGGTAAATCCCAGGGCGCGCGCAGCGCGCGTTTCGCCGACCAGGCCGGCTTCGTCCTTGATGTCGATAAAGGGAACGTCGATGCTGTCGAGTTCGTGGGCCCGGGCCACCGTGATCAGGTGCGAGCGCGCATACAGCAGCGGCTCCCAGGAAAACTCGCAGCCGGCATCGACGCTGTAGTCGTAGCCGCCGAACATCACGGCCCGCACGGGTCCGGAGTCATCGAGCTCGAAATCCAGGTCGAGCAGACCGCGTGCGCTTTCGATCAGCACGATCAGATCCGGGCAGTCGCGGCCCAGAATCTCCCGGATCAGGTCGGTCTGCTTGCGCGTTTCGAACTTGGGCACGATCAGAAAACGCGGCTGCGCCCGGCTTGTGGCCAGGGCCTCCAGGTCCGCCTGGCCGAGCTCGGTTCCGGGCGGGTTGATGCGCAGCCCGAACGGATGTCCGCCGGGTTGATCGGCGAGAGCGTCGATGGCCATTTTGCGCGCCTGCTGCTTGGACGAAACCGCAACCGCATCCTCCAGGTCGATACACACCCGATCGACACCGCTGGCCGCGGCTTTTTCAAAGCGCTCCGGCCGGTTGCCGGGCACGAACAGCAGGCAGCGCATGGGCAGCGGCTGGGTCATGCCGCCGGCACCTGGCTGGCGAAACGGGCCGCGATCTGTTCGCGCGTGGTGATCCAGACGTCCTTGTGGGAACGTACGTGGCGCAGGAAACCCTGCAGGGCCGCGATCCGACCGGGCCGGCCGATGATGCGCAGATGCAGACCCAGCGACATGTACTGCGGTGCCTCGGCCCGTTCCTCGTACAGCCAGTCGAAGGTGTCGATGGCGTACTGCAGCCACTGCTGCGGGGTCAGCGACGGGTCGATCCAGAACTTCATGTCGTTGGAATCGAGGGCATAGGGCAGGATGACCATGGGTCGGCCGCAGTCGGTGTCCCAGAACGGACTGTCGCCGGAATAATCGTCCATGTGGTAGGCGAAGCCTTCTTCGGCCAGAAGGCGCCGGGTGTGCTCGGTGTGCAGGTAGCGCGACAGCCAGCCCACCGGCCGCTTGCCGGTGGTCGCCTCGATGCTGTCGGCGGCCTTGCGGATGAATTCGCGCTCCTGCGCCTCGTCGAGACGAAACTGGTGAATCCAGCGCCAACCGTGCGAGCAGGTCTCGTGCGGGCCCTCGGCGATGTAGCGGGCGATGTGCGGGGCGCGCTCCAGCGCCAGCGCGGCAGCGGTGAAGGTGGCCGGAATGCCGTACTCGTCCAGCAGCCCTGCGATGCGCCGGAAGCCCGGGCCGAGGCCATAGCGATAGTTCGATTCGTTGCCGTAGTTGCGCACCGGCTTTTTCAGGGCCACGCCGAGCTCGTCGACCGGCTCGGTGATGCTGTCGCCGTCGGCCAGCGAATACTCGGAGCCTTCCTCCACGTTGACCACCACCGAAAGGGCAAGACGCTTGCCTTCGGGCCAGGTCCAGCTTGTTCCGGGCTTGCTCATGCGCTCAGTGATACTCCTCGCCGCCGGATACGTTCATCGCTTCACCGGAAATGTAGGTGGCCTGGTCCGAACACAGGAAAGCGCAGGCCTTGGCGGTGTCTTCCTGCAGGCCGGGCCGGCCCAGCGGAATTCGGCTCTTCATCGCCGCCATGTAGTCCTCCAGGCTCATCCCCAGCGCGTTGGAGAAATACTCGTTCTGCCAGGCGCCCAGCCCGGTGGTGACGTGGTTGGGGCAGATCGCGTTGACGTTGATGCCGTGCTGGCCCATCTCGATCGCCGAAACCCGGGTCAGGCCGACCATGCCGTGCTTGGACGAGCAGTAACCGGCGGCAAAGGGAAAGCCGGACTTGGCCGCCTGGCTGGCGATGTTGATGATTCGACCGCCATGCCCCTGGTGGATCATCTGGCGCGCCGCGGCGCGGGTGCACAGGAAGGCCCCGCGCAGGTTCACGCCGAGCACCGCGTCCCAGTCGCCGACCTCCATTTCGACGATGGGCTTCATGATGTAACCGATGCCGGCGTTGTTGACCAGGACGTCGATTCGACCGAAGTGCTCGACCGTGCGGTCGATCAGGGCCTGGACCTGGTCTTCTTCCATCACGTTGCAGGCGATGGCGGTTGCTTCCGCGCCGAGTGCCCGGAGTTCTTCCACCAGGGCGTTCATCTCGTCGCTGGCCCCGATCGCCTCGGGTGGCGTCTCCGGCCCGGCTGACTGGCCGATGTCGGAAATGACGATTCGACAGCCCTCTTCGGCCAGGCGGCGGGCCATGGCCGCGCCCAGGCCTTCGGAGCGACCGGAACCGGTGATGACGACCACCTTGCCCTTGAGTTCCGGGTACATGGCCTACAGCGCCTCGGTCAGGATGAACAGCGGGTTGTCGGCGAACTCGCCGAACTCGGCGGCGACGTTCTGGACCGCCTCGCTGGATACGTCGGCACCGAATTTCTCCATGTCGTTGACCCGAATCAGCTCGACATAGGCGTAGGGAGGTTCGGCGTCGCTCATCAAAAGGCCGGCGCTGCGCAGGACTTCGAACTGATCCACCGAGGCCAGGCCGTTGACCGTGGGCAGATCGCGTTCGCGCGCCCACTGCTCGTATCGGGCGGCATCGGCGCCGCTTTTCAGGTTGAACAGTACGACGATGGTGGTCATGAAAGCCTCCTCGATCCGGAAAAATGGATGGCCGGCAAACGAGTGCCGAAGTTGTCCGGACAAATTGTATGCCCTGAACGTGAACGGGTCAAGAATTTGCGCGTCGCCAAACGCAATCAGCGTTCCGGGTCGACGGATGTACCGGCGGGCTCGTCCCGGCCCGAGCGGTCGAGATCGCCCAGCATGCCGGGCAGGTTGTCGACTTCGATCAGGTCGGCGCCGCGGGCTCTCAGCTCCTTCGCGCTTGCCGGGTCGGCAACGCCGTAGATCACCCAACGCCAGGGCCCGGCCCAGAACGGGTGAGTCCGGCGCGGCACGCGGTCGGCGCGCACGAACAGATACTCCGGTTCAAGCCAGCGCGAAAGCCACTGTGCCAGCGGCGACCACGGGCGAAACGCCCAGCCGACCGGAAGCTTGCCGAGCTTTCGCGCCAGGCGAACGGCGCGCCAGCGGAACGACAGAAATACGACCGGGCAGGCCGAGGCCTCGATCTGATCCAGCACCGTTCCTACGCTGGCCTGAAGGCCATGGCGCCGGATGCTCTGGCGCTTGAGTTCGACAAACGCAGTCACCCCTGGATAACGCTTGACCAGCGACAGCATAGCCGCCAGCGTCGGGGCCAGCGTTTTCGCGTCCGCCGTCGAAGCGTCGGCAAGGGTCTGCAGATCGGACAAGGTCAGCGCCGTGACCCGAGCACGCCGCCCGGTCAACCGCCGCAGATCGTCATCATGAATGACCACGGCATGACCATCGGCGGTGATCTGGACGTCGAATTCAACCCAGCGCGCGCCGGCCTCGAGCACGGCCTGCATCCCGACCAGGCTGTTTTCCGGATAGCGCTCCGGCCAGCCACGATGGGCGACAAGCCAGGATAGCGGGGGAGGCGGAGCGCTCATGGCAGTACATCCAGGCGGCGGCAACGGCGGAAGATGGCGGGGTACACCAGCACTATACCAAGCCGACCGGATCGCTCGCGACGGCCGCAACGGCGTTGCCACGGCGAGCGATCAGAGCCGTCGGTGAAGGCGTTCGTTTCGGCGCGGCGAATGCGGCGGATCGAGCGGCTCGTTATAGTGACGGAGATGCCAATCGATCAGGCCGGGTGAATGGAAGAACACCGCTTCGAGCGCGCCGGAACGCGTCTTTTCTACCGCCGCTGGCCCGGTCCGAAGGAGCGCACGCTGGTGATGTTCCACGGCCTGGCCAGCAACGGCACGCGCTGGCGCGAGTTCGCCGAAAGCGCGCAGGCACGCTGCGACTGGCAGATCCTGTGCCCTGATCTGCGAGGTCATGGCCATTCCAGCTGTCGCGGCCGGCTGACGGCGCGCGAATGGATGGAGGACTTGATCGGTCTGCTGGACCGGGTGGGCTGCGAGCAGGCCGTGGTCGGCGGGCACTGCCTGGGCGCCAACCTGGCCCTGCGCCTGGCCCTGACCCACCCCGACCGGGTCCGCGCTCTGGTTCTGGTCGAACCGATGCTGCCGGCGGCCCTGCGCGGTGGTCTCCGCTATCTGCGCCCGGTGCGCTGGGCGCTGCCGGGCCTGGCCTGGCCGATTCGGGCGCTGAACGCGCTGGGCTTGCACCGGCGTGAGCTGCCGGTGCTGGACCTGACCGAGCTCGATCGTGCGTCGCGCCGCGCCGTCGACGCACACGGCGATCCGCGCGCCATGCTGGCTCGCTATGCCCGGCCGAACAAGGACATGGCCTACATGCCGGTCGCCATGTATCTGCAGGCGCTGTACCAGGTGCTGCGCGACGTGGGTCCGATCGAGCGGATCCAGGCGCCGGCATTGGCGCTGCTCTCCGGCGGCGCGCTGCTGGCCGATCCGACGATCAGCGGGCGCCTGCTTCAGGCCATGCCCAGAGTGCGCGTGGAGCGGGTGGATGCCCTGCACTGGATTCCCACCGAGCATCCCGAGGCCATGACCCGTCTTGTCGTCGAATTTCTCGACTCGCTCGATCTCGGCTGAGCGAAAATTTTGCGCCCGGAGCCGAGGCTGAGTAAAATGTCCGGACATTTATTTCCGCGGAGTCTTCGATCATGCCCGTAATGCAGATCTCCGACCTGACCCCTCGCCAGTACTGGGAGCAGGTCAAGTCCAATCCCCACCGGGCCAAATTCGGTTTCGGCCGGCGGCCGGCGCTGATCAACATCGACCTGCAGCGCGCCTACACCGATCTCGACGCCTTCAAGACGGCGTACCAAACCGACCCGAAGCAGATCGACTACGTCAATCAGCTTTCGGCGCTCATGCGCGCAGTCGGCGCGCCGGTGGTCTGGACCTATGTGGCGTACCTGGACTCGGCCGCAGACGCCGGGGTCTGGGGTACGCGCACGGACACGCCCGACTCGCTGCAAAACATCAAGCATGGCTCGGAGCGCGCCCAGCTCGACCCGCGCCTGCAGACCGACGCGCGCGATGTCGTCATCCACAAGCGCATGCCCAGCCCGTTTTTCGAGACGCATCTGCCGTCGCTTCTGACCTGGCACGGGATCGATACCGTCCTGATCACCGGCGGCTCGACGTCGGGTTGCGTGCGCGCCGCCGTGGTCGATTCGCTGTCGCACGGGTACCGCACGACGGTGATCGAGGAATGCGTGGCCGACAAGCACGAGATCCCACACTTCTCCAACCTGGCCGACATGCTGCTCAAGTACGCTGATGTAGAGTCGGTGGAGACGGTCCGGACGTATCTGGATTCCTTGGCGAAGTGATGGCTGAACGGGGCTCGGGGCCGGCGGCGATGGCCCGGCGACTTGTCGCAGCGGCTGGCGCCGCTGCGATCCCCTGCGATGCTCGCCGCAGACGGGGCCCGCCGCAAACTCGCTCCGGCCGCTACGCGACCTGCGCTCAGACAAGCGGCGGTCCTGATCCGTCTGCAGCTGCGCTTCTCGGCGGCGTCGAGGGCCATCGCCGCCGGCCCCGAGCCCCTGCGCGCAATTCCGCCGCGGCGATCAGCAAAGGAGTACGGTAATGAAATCCGACCCCGGCCTGTACGGCTACCTTCCCTGGGACCGGCGCCCCGAGATCCGCTGGCCCGACGGCGCCCGTGTTGCGGTCTGGGTGGCGCCCAACATCGAGTTCTACGAGCTTGACCCGCCGGTCAATCCGCAGCGCAAGCCCTGGCCGCGACCCGTACCGGACGTGACCGGTTACGCCACCCGCGACTACGGCAACCGCGTCGGCCACCTGCGCATGATGCGCGTGCTCGACCAGTTCGGCATCCGCGGCTCGGTATCACTGTCCACGGCCATGCTGACCCATCATCCCGAGATCATTGATCTGGTGCTCGAGCGCGACTGGGAGCTGTTCAGCCACGGCATCTACAACACCCGCTACACGTATGGCCTGAGTGAAGACCAGGAGCGCGAGATGATCGCAGACGCCATGCAGCGCATCAGCGACTACTCCGGCCAGCACTGCGACGGCTACCTGGCTCCGGCGCTGTCGCACTCCGAGCACACCATCGACCTGTTCGCCGAGGCTGGCGGGACCTACACCTGCGACCTGTTCCACGACGACCAGCCCACGCCGGTGATCACGCGTTCGGGCAAGCGCTTCGTATCCGTGCCGTACTCGCTGGAACTCAACGACACCATCGTCTACGTGGTCAACAAGATCGAGCCGCGCCGCTACGGCGAGATGATCTGCCGGGCCTTTGACCGTCTGTACGCCGAAGGCGAGCGCTCCGGCACGGTGCTGTGCCTGCCGCTGCACGCCTACCAGGTGGGTCATCCGCACCGGCTGGCTGCCTTTCAGCGCGCGCTGGACTACGTATGCAGCCACCACGGAGTCTGGCTGGCGACCGGGCGCGAGATCGCCCGTCACTACCTGGACCATCACTACGACGATGCGGTGGCGACCATCCGGCGGATCGAGGAGGAGGCGGCATGAGCCTGGACCCGAAATTCCTGGCGTACGAAAACCTGCGCCACGGCATGGACCATGACCGCTACGCCTGGTCCATGCTCGAGCGCCGCGAGCCGATTGCCTGGCCCAGGGATGCGCCCCTGGCGCTCTGGATCAACGTCTGTGTCGAGCACTTTCCGCTCAACCCGCAAAGCCAGGGCTTCAAGGCGCCGGGCAACATGACCATGCCGTATCCGGACCTGCGTCACTACAGCCTGCGCGACTACGGCAACCGGGTCGGCATCTTTCGCATTCTTCAGGCTCTGAAGCGATACGGGCTGAAGGCCAGCTTCGCGGTCAATGGCGAGGTGGCCGAGCGCTATCCCTACCTGGTCCAGCGCCTGGCTGAAACGGGCAGCGAGTTCCTGGCCCACGGCTGGAACATGGACTGCGCGCATGCTTCCGGCATGGATGAGGCGACCGAACGGCGCTGGATTACCGATACCCTGGCCGTTCTCGGTCGCTTGGCGGGCGCACCGATTCGCGGCTGGCTGGGGCCTGCGCGTTCGCAGTCGCAGCGAACGCCGGAGCTGCTGGCCGAAGCCGGTCTGGCCTGGTGCGCCGACTGGATCAACGATGATCTGCCGTATGCCTTCCGTACCGGCCAGGGCGACCTGGTCAACCTGCCGCTGTCGCTGGAACTCGAGGACCGCTTCATCATCGGCGACAACCTGCACAGCGAAGTCGAATATGCCGACCAGCTGATCGATGCAGCCGACTTCCTGCTGGCCGAAGCTCACCAGCGCGGCGGTCGCCTGCTGGCCCTTAACATCCATCCCTGGGTGATCGGCCAGCCGCACCGCATCGGCCAACTTGAACGGGTGTTCGAGCATTTGCGGGGGCTGGCAGGGCAGATCTGGAATGCCTCGCCCTCGGAGATCGCGCGGGCCGGCCTCAGTCCGGTGACGGCTGCACCGTGAAGCCGTTCAGTCCGGCCAGGAAGTCGGTGATCGCATCGCCGATGCCGTTGAGTACGAACTGAACCGCGATCACGGCCAGGATCAGGCCGAACACCTTGGTCATGATGCGTCTTCCGCTCTGGCCGATCCAGCGAATGACGTGCCTGGAATAGACCATGGTGAAGTAGCACGACACCGTGGTTGCGGAGATGGCGAAGTAGACCAGGATGGTGTACCAGAAACCCGGCGCCTCACTGGTCAGAATCATGGCGGTGGCGATCGCGCCCGGGCCGCTGATGAACGGGATGGCCAGCGGTACGATGCTGATGTCCTGGGCGATCACCGCGCGCGACTTGCGCGCGTCGGCCTTGTCATGATCCGGCGCTTCGCTCTTGTTGAGCATGCCCATGGCGATGCCGAACAGAATCATGCCGCCGGCAATGCGGAAAGCGGCCAGCGTGATCCCGAAAAGCTGGAAGATCACCGACCCCAGCAGGGCGAAAACGAACAGCATGGCGGTGGACGTCAGCACCGCCTTGCGCGCGATTTCTTCGCGTTCGTCATCCTCGGCATCGGTGGTCAGGGAGGCGAACACGAAGGCCGTGGTCAACGGGTTCACGATCACGAACATGCCGACCACGGCGATGAGGAAGTATTCAAACAAAGCACCCATGTACAGCCTTGGCGGTTCGAATGGAGGATCGTCTGGGAACTTAACACGCCTGATGGGTTTGCTGCCTGCACAATCCGGAGCAGGAGCGCCGGGCGGCTCATGGCGGCAGTTTCTGGGATAATCGGCAGTCGAGCTTGAGACGAAGTCCTCCAAATCAAATGAATGTTCAGCATCAGACCTGGGTTCACTGGGCCATCGGCCGGATCGAGTCGGATTTCCAGCGTTCGGCCGATACCCACCTGATCAAGCTGGATCTGCCGGCGCTCGACGGTATCGATCTCTATCTCAAGGACGAGTCGACCCACCCGACCGGAAGTCTCAAGCACCGCCTGGCTCGCTCTTTGTTTCTGTACGGTCTGGCCAATGGGTGGATCGAGGAGGGTACGCCGATCATCGAGTCTTCTTCCGGCAATACCGCCGTGTCGGAGGCCTACTTCGCCCGCTTGCTGGGCCTGCCGTTCATCGCCGTGATGCCGGCCGATACCTCCGAGCGCAAGGTGCGCGAGATCGAGTTCTACGGCGGCGAATGTCGCATGGTTGCCCCCCAGGAAATCTACACGGCTGCGGCCGAGATCGCCCGGTCGGTGGATGGGCACTACATGGACCAGTTCACCAACGCCGAGCGCGTGACCGACTGGCGCGGCAATAACAACATCGCCCAGTCCATCTTCGAGCAGATGCAGCGCGAGCGTTTCCCGATTCCGGACTGGATCGTGGTCAGCGCCGGCACCGGCGGCACGCCGGCCACCATCGGCCGCTACATTCGTTACCGTTGTCACGCCACCCGGCTGTGCGTGGCGGATCCGGAAAACTCGGTTTTTTTCGAGTTCTGGAAGAAACGGGATCGCAGCCTGACCAGCGAGCACATGTCGGTGATCGAGGGGATCGGTCGGCCGCGGGTAGAGCCGTCGTTCGTGCCCGACGTGATCGACCACATGATCCAGGTTCCCGATGCGGGCAGCATCGCCACCATTCACTTCCTGGAAGGAATTCTCGGGCGCAAGGCCGGCGGGTCGACCGGCACCAACCTCTATGCCTGTTTTCAATTGATCGATCAAATGATGGCCGAGGGACGGCGGGGCAGCGTGGTCAGCATGCTGTGCGATACCGGCGATCGGTACCTCAACACCTTCTACAACGACGAGTGGCTGGCCGAGAAGGGGTTCTGCCTCGACCCCTGGTTGCGGTGCCTGGAGAATTTCCATGCCGAGGGTCGTTTGTTGAGCCCGGCGAAAGCGTTGGGTTGAGCCAGAGTCTGCAAGCGCGGGCGGCTGAACAACGCCTAACCCGGGACCCTGTGCTCCACGGCCTGGCCGCCGGCTATTTTGCCAGCCAGATGTAGTGGCGCGCGCCCTTGCCGCGGCGATGGGGGCGCACGATGACCATTTCCGAGCGAAAGCCGGCGCGCTTCAGGCGGGTAGTGAACTGCGCATCCGGGCCCGCCGACCAGATCGCGAGAACGCCCTCCGGACGCAGGGCGGCGCGCGCAACGGCCAGGCCTTCCAGACCATAGAGCCAGTCGTTTTCCCGCCGGATCACGGCCTGAGGGCCGTTGTCGACGTCGAGCAGGATGGCGTTGAAGCCGTTCGGTTCGGCGCGCATGAGTTTGGCCACGTCGCCGATGAACACGGTGCTGCGCGGGTCCGATAGCGGGTGTCCGGCTGGTCCACCGATCCATTCGCGGTTCCATTCCACCACTTCCGGGACCAGTTCGGCGACCACGACCTCGGCATTCGGGCCGGCCGCAGCCAGCGCAGCGGCGTGGGTAAACCCCATGCCCAGACCGCCGACCAGGATGCGCGGTCGTGCTGGTCGGCCCATGCGCGCGCAGGCCAGATCGGCCAGAGCCTTCTCCGATCCGTGCACGCGACTGTTCATCAATTCCCCGCGGCCCGGAATGACCATGGAGAACTTGTCTTTGTGTTCGTACAGGAGAAGGGACTGCTTCGTGTCGGGAATGGCGGCCTCGGACAGGAGCACCGACCGGCTCATGTCTCCTCATCCTCGCTTTCGCGCAGGCGTTCGCGGCGCTCCATTTCCTCCTCCCGAGCCGCGTCGATGATGCCCATGAGCTCGGCCAGATTCACGTCGGTATGTGCGGGCTCGTAGTGGCCGGTCAGTACGCTGTCGGCGTGCAGCTGGCCGCCGGCGTACAGCGCCCACATTTCCTTGCCGTAGTCGGTGTCGAGCAGATCCGGTGCAAACCGCCCGAGGCAGCGCCGCAGCCGGTCGACGTCACGCACCAGCAGCATGCCGGCCGACAGGTTGGCGGCGGCATTGACCGCCTGGGGCAGGTCGATGATCACCGGTCCGTGCTCGTCAACCAGGATATTGAACTCCGACAGGTCGCCGTGAATCAGCCCGGCCATCAGCATGCGAACCACCTCCGCGATCAGGCGCCCGTGGTAGTCGCGCGCGGTGTCGGCGTCCAGGACCACCTCTCCCAGCCGGGGAGCGACGTGACCGTCCCTGTCGGTGATCAGTTCCATCAGCAAGACCCCCTCGACGAAGGCCAGCGGACGGGGTACGCGCACGCCCGCTGCCGACAGGGTGTAGAGGGCATCGACTTCGGCGTTGATCCAGCTTTTCTCCTGCTCCTTGCGGCCGAAGCGGGTGCGCCCGGACATGGCCCGAGCGCGCCGGGTGCTGCGTTCCTTGCGGCCTTCCTGGTAGATGGCCGCCTGCCGGAAGCTGCGCTGGTTGGCCTCCTTGAATACTTTCGCGCAGCGGCGCGTGTCGCCACAGCGGACGACGAAAACGTCGGCCTCCTTGCCGCTTTTGACCTGGCGGAGGACCTCGTCGATCAGGCCGTCATCGGCCAGCGGCCGCAGGCGCGGTGGGATTTTCATGACAGGGGAGCGATGCAGATAATTCCAGCGACAGTGTACCTCCGCTTTGATCTTCGAACGAGCCGAAACACTCCTGTCAGTGGTCCCGAGACCGCTCGGCCGAGCGGTCGTGCGAATCTCAAATCTGGAGGTTGAACAAGCCGATGATGCCGATGAAGATCAGGTAGCCGGCAACGATGTAGTTGAGCAGCTTCGGCACCAGCAGAATCAGTATGCCCGCGATCAGGGCGATGAGCGGTGCCAGTTGGA
>PWJA01000027.1 GCA_003560975.1 Gammaproteobacteria bacterium | reverse complement strand
GGGCGAAATTGAAGTGGTCGGAGCGATAGTAGAAACCGGCCTCCGGACTCGGCTCGGGCACCATTCGCCGACCCTGGTCGGCCACGGCCCGGTGGAGGATGTCTTCCAGTTCCGATGAGCCGTGTCCGACCACGACCACATCGTGGGTCGGACCGATCAGGCTCAGGGCGTCCATGTTGATTCCGGCCACGGTTCTGGCCGGCGGGAACACCGGGTGGTTGGCGTAATGGCGTGAGCCCAGCAGGCCGTATTCTTCCAGGGTGACGGCCAGGAACAGGACGGTCCGGTCCGGCGCGCCGGCGGCCTGGTACAGCCGGGCGATCTCCAGCAGCCCGGCCGTGCCCGAGGCGTTGTCGATGGCCCCGTTGTAGATGCCGGCCGAACCGGGAATGGCCAGGTTGCGCCCCAGGTGATCCCAGTGGGCCAGGTAGATGACCGCCTCGTCGGGCCGCTCTTTGCCGGGGATGGCGGCCAGCACGTTGTAGGACACGCCCTCGCGCACGCTCTGGCGCACGCTGGCCGAAACGACGGTCTGGAGCGGCACCGGCTCGAATCCGGGCGCGCTGGCCTGGTTCATCAAGGCATCGAAGTCCTGCCCGCTGCGGGCAAACAGCTCTTGCGCGCCGGCCAGCGTGATCCAGCCCTCGATGGCCATCAGCGGCTCTTCACCGGTATCGCCGAGCTCGAACTGGGCCTGCGACCAGGAGTTGGTCACCACCTCCCAGGGATACGAGGCCGGCTCGGTGTCGTGGACGATCAATGCCCCGGCCGCACCCTGGCGGGCCGCTTCTTCGTATTTGTAGGTCCAGCGACCGTAATAGGTCATGGCGCGGCCGTTGAACAGCTCGTCATCGCCGGTGGCAAATCCCGGATCGTTGACCAGGATGACCACGGTCTTGCCGGCCACGTCCAGGCCGGCGTAGTCGTTCCAGTCGTACTCCGGGGCCACCGCGCCATAGCCGACGAAGACCAGCTCCGATTCTTCAATGGCGTGCCGATCGCCGCCGCCGCGCCGACTCCAGGTGATCATTTCGTCGGGGAACGTCATCTCCCAGCGTTCGTCCTCGCGCTGCAGGGTCAGCGGCGAGCGCTCCTCGTTGGTCATCTCGACCATGGGCACCGGCTGCAGGTAGCTGTCGCCGTAGCCGGGCTTGAGGCCCAGCGCGGCAAACTCGGCGACCAGGTAGTTGACCGTCAGGCGCTCGCCGCGGGTGCCGGGCGCGCGGCCTTCGAATTCGTCGGATGCCAGCGTGGCCACGTGCTGCCCGTAGCGTTCCGGGTCGATGCCGTCACCGGGTACCGGCGGCAGATCGGCCACGGCCGCAGAGCCCACAAAGAGCGTGGCGAAAAGCGCGGAAAGCGAACAAAAGGGTTTCATCTGGATATCTCGCTGTCGGTTCATGCCGTCTGGGTTGCCTTGTCTACATTGGGATAGTACTCCGGGCAGCGGTATCCCTGCGCTCGTTAGACGGTTGGGCTGCATTCAGATCAACCCGCCTTCGAACGCCTTGAGCACCGCCCGGGTGCGGTCGCGCACGCCCATCTTGGACAGGATGTTGGAAACGTGGTTCTTGACCGTGCCTTCGGCCACGTTCAGGGCGCTGGCGATTTCCTTGTTCGAATAGCCGCCGGCCATCAGGCGCAGGATCTCGGTTTCGCGCTCGGTCAGGGGGTCGGGCTGTTCGAGCGCGGAAAAGCCCGTGTTGAGCTGGCCCAGGCCCTTGAGCAGGCGCTGCGTGACGGCCGGCTTGACCAGGGTCTTGCCGGCAGCGACCGAACGCACCGCCTCGAGCAGGTCTTCCAGGGCCACATCCTTGAGCAGGTAGCCGCGCGCCCCGGCCCGAATGCCGGCCAGGACCAGTTCTTCGTCATCGAAGGTGGTCAGAATGATGGTCGGCGGCAGCTGGCCGGCGGCCGACAGGGTCTGGAGCACGTCGAGCCCGTTCTTGCCGGGCATGCGCATGTCCAGCAGCAACACATCCGGGGCCCGTTCGGGCACGCTCGCAATCGCGCTGTCACCGTCGGCGGCCTCGCCGATGACCTCGATGTCGTCGGACAGCTCGAGCAGCGAGCGCACCCCCTGGCGGACCAGGGTCTGGTCGTCGACCAGCATGACCCGAATCATGCCATCTTCTCCATCGGCATCCACGCCCGCACCTGGAACCCGGCGCCCGGTCCGGTCGAGATCTCCAGCCGGCCGCCGAGTTCGCGCAGGCGCTCGCGCATGCCGTTCAGACCATTGCCGGGCATCAGCTCGGCGGCCCCGCGACCGTCATCGCGGGCGCGCAGGGCCACGCCATCGCGGCCGGACTCCAGGGTAATCCAGAGGTTCGAGGCATGGGCATGCCGGACCGCGTTGGTAATGACCTCCTGGGCGCAGCGCAGCAGAATCTGGGCGTGGCGCGGATCGGTCTGCGACAGGTGCTCGGGGATCTCCAGGTGGATGCTCAGTTCGGGCACGCCTTCGGCCAGCATCTGCAGGGCTTCGCGGAGATTGACCTGGTCGTCGCGACGCAGATCGCCGACCACTTCGCGCACGTCGGCCAGCAGCAGCCGGGCCACGGACGAGGCCTTGTCGACGTGTTCCTTGCCCTTGCCGCCGGTGAGATGGCTGGCCACTTCGAGATTGAGCGTGAGCGCGGTCAGATGGTGACCGACCAGATCGTGCAGATCGCGCGAAATCCGGACCCGTTCGGCGATCCGGGTGTTTTCGGCCAGCAGCGACTGGGTCGCCAGCAGTTCGGAATTGACCCGGCGCAGATCGGACCGGGCCTGGACCTGCTGCAGGGCCAGCAGCGAGGCAATGAACGGAAACAGCGTCAGACCCAGGTTCATCAGCACGAAAATCAGCGCCAGCAGCCAGGAGCCCTCGGGCAGGAAGATCACCCAGATCCCGAAGATCAGCGCCAGACTCGCAACCCAGGCCATGCCCAATAGGGCCGGCAGCATCCACGGCAGCAGCGCGGCAACCACCATCGCCAGCAGGCTGCCGATGCCGGATCGGGTGAAGTAGGCGACCGCGAACGCTGCCAGCGACATGACCAACAACAAGGCCACTCGCTTCCAGAACGGCGAACGCGTCTGCAGGCGCACGGCCGGATGCACGAACGCCAGCAGAAACAGCACCGCCCCGGCCCACCAACCGGCAATCGCGCCCGGGCGCGGCGGCTCCAGGGCGACCAGCGGCAGGATCAGCAGCGGGACGGCCGCCAGCAGCCAGACCATGAACCCCATGTAGCGCAGCCAGTCAACGGGCTGAAGCT
>PWJA01000128.1 GCA_003560975.1 Gammaproteobacteria bacterium | reverse complement strand
GTCCAATGACTGCCCCAGCCAACCCTCTGGATGAGCTGGTTCAAATGGTGCTGCCGCAACCTCTTGAAGTACCTGCCTGAAACCCACTTTCGAATAGTAGTTGGGATCACCATAGGTGAAAATGAGCTCAACACCCAATGCATTCAGGCACTTAATTCCAAACGTAATCAGTTTTTGGCCAACGCCTTGGCCTTGATAGGCTGTATCTATTGCTACTGGTGCCAACAGAAAAGCCTTCGCAGCGGAAGGGAACGACAAGCGAGTGAAGAAGATGCAGCCAACTATCTGCTCTTTCTCGGCGGCGATGAATCCGAACATCTCATTGGTTTCGCACCCGATCATCAGGTCATGCGCCAATTGGCCAATCAGCTTTCCCTCGGACTGGCCTTCCGAATCAGAGAACGTTCGGGTAAATAGGGCCTCTATTTCCTCTCGATCAGACTCGCAATAGGTCGAAAGCTTCATGTGGCGCCCAACGAATTAGCTAAGCGGCGCCCTTTAGCCCATCCTGTGGAGGCCGAAGGCTGGAACAAACTTGATCGACTTGCTATGTGAATTTGACCTGAAAACGCGCATCAGTATTCTGCCGCGCTAGAGCCTGTTTGATGACCTTGAAATCTTCTGAATCAAGCTTCCTAGCATCGACTTCGTAAAGTCGAAATTTTGACTTTATTCGAAGAATGTCGCCATCAAATTGAAATTCTTCCAAGATGTTGAGGTGCTCCTGTTCATTCTCGAGTTCTTCTCCCTCAAGGCTAACTTTCGTACCTCGCTCCTCTTCCGGCATGATTCTCTCGAAAAAAAGCGCACGATGAAGTATTAAGCTGCGTACGCAGCCATCACCGTCGTCCAGGGCGAACGAGAGAATCAGATCCTTGTCGTTCTCTTCGAGGTTGATGAAGCAAACAGTATCCATCATTCACATAACCTTTGGGTTAACCCGCGCCGCCACAGACCCAGCCCGGCTTTGCCGTCCCGAACGTCACCCCTCGTCCGCTTGAGCATTTTGTTGGGTGTCACAGCCCGAGGACTGCCCGAAGGCCTTGATCTACTGCGATCATTTTCTTATCAGATAGCCGTCGGACCTGTTCGGTTAAAAGTTTGCGATCTAGGGTGAGGACTTGACTGACATTGACTACGGAAGTTTTTCCAAGGCCGGATTCCCTCTTCACGATTTCAACGTTGCCCGGCGCCGCCGAAAGCCGCAGGTTGGAAGTGATGGCTGCCACAACAACCGTTGCAATTCGACTGGAATTGAAGGGATTGGATTGGACAACTAGCACTGGGCGTCGAAAACCAGGTCCAGAGCCGGTGGGCGCAGGCAACGAGACCCACCAAATCTCACCACGCTTCATCTTTCAACATGGCTGATTGAGCTCGGATGAATTGCTCATCGAGCTCTGATCGTTCGGAGTCATAAACCCGATCCAGTTGAGCGGTAATCGCATCGGGGCCATGATGAGCCAGGTACTCCTCCAGCGCCTCTGCAAAAAGCTGGCTTCGAGGAATACCTCGCTCCTTAGCAAAGCGCTCAGCGGCTTGGAATACCGGATCCGGGACGGAAATTGCGACTTTCATGAGCCAAAAGTATCACTCAGGTATTACCCCGTCAAGTCCCCCGTGACACGCAACCTTTGGGTTAACCGGCACCGACTTTGCCGGCGTCCGAGTTGAATAAATTGTTATGCGACTATGCCTTCTACATGCAGGCGACTGACATCTGTGCGCTTACCCGCATGCTCAAGGGTGATTGCGCATACATTTCCCTCCGAATCCAGGTCAAGAAGGGTGTTTTCATCCAGATCTCGGGTTTCCGATATTTCCCGGCCCTGGAACTCGATGTACAAGGTGTCCGTGTCCTCGAAGTACTTTACTTTCATAGCCTGAAACCTGGATCACAAAAGGCATTATGGACGGTCTCCCGCTCCGGAAGCAAAACAACCCGTAAATACCTATCCCCCGCCTCCGGAATTCGGGCCCACCTCCGTACCCGACCAGCTTCTTGGACATGCTCGTGCTCTGGATGTGCGACTGCCCGGAGAATCCATTCGTCCTTGATCCTGGCTCGGTCCGGACGGGAGCGTGTGGCTTAAAAATGCTTGGTTGTTTTCATCGACCTGATTCTTGAGCCGCATAACGTTTAAGCCAAGCGACGCGGCATTAGCCGCTTCTGGTGGAGCGCGAAGCGCGGAACGAATTTGAGCGATCTGTTATACGCGTAGTTGCCCGAGAATCGCCTCGAGGTCCTGTAGATCCTGGAAAGCAACGTGGTGATCCACACAGCCTCCGATTGCCACGAAATCATAACCAAGCTCCGCGGCTGCTTTTTTATCCCATTGGCCATCGCCAAAATAGGTGCGCCTTGTTACCGGACCCCTTATTGCCCTTGACTCAGCTAACCGCATAATATCAGTGCGCCTCACCGCATCTGAGGAAGTCGCCATAGGTATTTTGGTTGGGTCTATTCCGATCGCACGCAACTTCACTGTTGCCGTTTCGGCCCAGCCTCCAGTGGCAATGCAGATACTCACGTTCGGAAACTCTCTCAGCGTTGTCACCAATGCCTTTGCCCCTGGGATCTCCCTGATGAGGCGGGGATTCCTTTCGAAATACTGCTTGGTGCTATTTACAAACTCAGACTTGACCCGGCGTCCAAGACGAGTTCGTTCTTCGACATCTGGGATGCTCTCCAGAATCTCTTCAAGGATGCCACTATCCGTTACGTTCTTGTACTGAGACCAATCTGGATTGAGATTAACGCCTAGAACGTCCTGCACAGCTTGCTGGTACAGCTCCCCATCAAAACCGGCAGATGCAACAAGCGTTCCGTCTATGTCGAAGCAGACAACGTGCATATTTCTCCTGGAGCGTATAACGTTTGGGTTAACCGGCGCCGCCACTGAGCTTGCCCGGCATTGCCAGCCCGGAGCTTACCGGCGACCGGTTGAACCCTTGGCTAGGCTGTACGGAACTCAACTTTTTCGACGGATCCCAGATCTACAGTTTGTCGAGCATGCCAGAGCTCGTAGTTGTCTTGCATCAGCAACCAGCTTTCGGGCGAACGGCCAAGAGCTTTGGATAGACGAAGCGCCATTTCCGGGCTAATTCCACTTCGCCCCTGCAAGATGCGATTCAAGGTAGACGGCGAAACACCAAGCTTCGAGGCCAGCTGACGTCCGGTCATGGAATGAGGCTCCAGGTACACCTCACGGATGAATTCTCCGGGATGAGGGGGATTATGCATAGCCATTATCGATAGTCCT
>PWJA01000083.1 GCA_003560975.1 Gammaproteobacteria bacterium | reverse complement strand
TCAGGTTCTGGTCCCGATCTACAGAATCGAAACGGTGACCGTTTGCGTCGACGGAAACTGTTACCATCAGACCGTCGTCACCATCATTGGCTGGCAGCTGATCGAACGATAAGCGCAGCGGCGCTGGCTCCGGCGTCCGATCAGGGCATCACTCTGCCCGCAAACGCAGCCGCTCGCGCGGTGTGACTGCTCTGCCCTGGGCATCCTCGAACTCGAACGGCACCGACACCAGCTGCATGTCGCGGTTCTTCTGGATGACGAAGTGCAGGTGCGGGCCGGAGGAAAAGCCGGTGTTGCCGGAGCGGCCGATGTACTGGCCGCGCGCGACGCGCTCGCCGGGGTGGACGCGTACGCCGGCGTAGTCGAGGTGGGCGTAGACGGCCATGGTGCCGTCGTCGTGGAGGATGCGGATGAAGTTGGCGCGGGCGCCGTAGCGCTCGCGGTCCTCGCCGGAACGGTGGAACCAGCGTGCGCTGTCCATGACCACGCCGGCACGGGCGGCATGGACGGGCGTGCCGATCGGCATGGCGATGTCGACGGCATGATAGGAGTGCGGCTCGGTATGGCTGAACTCACCACCCCAGGCCTGGCCGATGGTGAACTCGGCCCCCGATGCAAACGGCGGGCGGTAGGGCTGCTCCGGCCGATGGGTCACCCCGGTACTGCCGACCACGGCCTCGGTCTGAAAGCGGTAGCGCCAGGACTTGTGCCGATCCAGAGGGCCAATCGTGACCAGTTCGCGCTCGCTGTCCGGCGGCAGGACGAAGACCCGCGGCAGTTCCGGCTCGGTGAGCACGTTGTCGGCCTCGGCCAGGCTCACGCGCACCGCCAGCGGGCCGGACAGGCGATTGCGGAACCACCAGACGGGTGCATCATCCGGCCCGGTCTGACGCACAACCAGCGCCGACTCCGGCTCGGCGATGGCCTTCTGTATCGTGACCTCCCGATCGGTCTGCGGCGCACGATCGGTAAAGTGAGTGACCCCGTCCTCGTCGGTCCAGATGTAAATCGTCTGCGCAACCGCGCCACCGGAAACCCCGACGAGCACCCCAAGCAGCAACCAGGCGGCAAGTTCGCCTGAAACCCGAAACCTGAACCCTGAACCCTTGCCAAAAATCAACATTCAATCACGTTCACGGCCAGCCCCCCGCGCGAAGTCTCCTTGTACTTGGTCTTCATGTCGCGTCCGGTGTCGCGCATGGTCTTGATGACCTTGTCCAGGCTGACCCGGTGCTTGCCGTCGCCGGCCATGGCCATGCGGGTGGCGTTGACCGCCTTGACCGCGCCCATGGCGTTGCGCTCGATGCAGGGGATCTGGACCAGGCCGGCTACGGGATCGCAGGTCAGGCCCAGGTTGTGCTCCATGCCGATTTCAGCGGCGTTCTCGACCTGGTCCGTGGTGCCGCCCAAAGCGGCGGTCAGGCCGCCGGCGGCCATCGAGCAGGCCACACCGACCTCGCCCTGGCAGCCGACCTCGGCGCCGGAGATCGAGGCATTTTCCTTGTACAGGATGCCGATGGCACCGGCGGTCAGCAGGAACTCGATCACCCCGTCCTCGTCCGCGCCGGCGACGAAACGGCGGTAATAGTGGAGTACGGCCGGAATGATGCCGGCGGCGCCGTTGGTCGGCGCGGTGACCACCCGGCCGCCGGCGGCGTTTTCTTCATTGACGGCCAGGGCGTACAGGTTGATCCAGTCGAGCTGGTCGAGGTTGTCCTGCTTTTCGCGGTGCTTGAGCTTGCGAAACAGGGTCGGGGCACGCCGCGCCACCTTGAGTCCGCCGGGCAGGTAGCCGGTCTGCTCCAGGCCGCGCTCTACGCACTCCTGCATGGCTTGCCAGATGGCGAGCAGGCCCGCGCGAACCTCGGCCTTCGTGCGCCAGGCCTGCTCGTTGGCCCGCATCACGTCGCTGATGCGCAGGCCTTCGTTTTCGCAGATGGCGAGCAACTCATCGCCGCTGGTATAGGGATAGCGAAGCTTCGTGGAGTCGGCCACGATGCGGTCCGAAGCGGCCTCGTCGGCGTTGACCACGAAACCACCGCCAACCGAGTAATAGTCGCGCCGCAGCAGTTCGGCGCCGGCGGCGTCAAGGGCGATGAAGCGCATCCCGTTGGGATGATGCGGCAGGGTCTGGCGCTTGTGAAAGACCAGGTCCTCGCGCAGGTTGATCCGCGCCTCGTGCCGACCGGCCAGGCGCAGGCGACCCTGCTCGCCGATCGCGGCCACGCGCGGACCCATCGCGTCCGGATCGATCTGGTCGGGCGCCTCGCCCTCCAGCCCCATCAGCACGGCTCGATCGGTCCCGTGGCCACGACCCGTATGACCCAGCGAGCCGAACAACTCCACCCGCACCCTGTGGACCCGCTCCAGCAGATCGCGCTCGTGCAGGCGGCGCACAAAAATCCCGGCCGCACGCATCGGCCCCACCGTGTGCGAACTCGATGGACCGATGCCGATCTTGAACAGGTCGAAAATGCTGACAGCCATGCGCGCAGTGTATCCAAAAGCCGCGCCGGCCGACCGGCCTTTGCGTTCTTTCCGATCCAGCCCGTCGATCGGTGATCCTCGCCCTCGGCGAGCGAATCGAGCACGACGCACGTGCACCTTGATCGCCTTGCCGGGCGGACGCTACACTCGTCCTTCTGACCAGACCATCCGTACTCATGAGCCTGATCCTCTACACCGGAAACGACTGCGAGCTGTGCACCAAGGCCGAACACCTGCTGGCCGAAGCCGGGTTCGGCGGTGAAGTCAGCAAGGTATTCATTGACGATGACGCCGCACTGACCGAACGCTACGGCGACCAGATTCCGGTGCTGATGCGCGAGTCCACCGGCGAAAAGCTGTCCTGGCCGTTCACCGCATCCCAGGTTCGGGACCTGATGGATGGCTAGCAACGCGCTGGCAATCACCCATATTGATGCCCCCGGGCTGGAGCAAGCGCTGCTGGCCGGTATTGCCAACGTGCTCAGGCAGCGCGACCACATCAACGAAATCAACGTCTTCCCCGTACCGGACGGCGATACCGGCACCAACCTGGCCTTTACCCTGGCCAGCGTGCGCTCGGTCATCGAACGGCCGGACCGACGCAGCCTGCCCGAGCTGCTGGAGCAGGTGGCGGAAGCCGCCCTGGACGGGGCGCGCGGCAACTCCGGCGCCATCATGGCGCAGTACTTCCAGGGCTTGAGCGAGTCCGGTCGCGAATACCAGGTGCTCGATGGGCCGAGACTGGCCCGGATCTCGCAATCGGCGGCCCGCTCGGCCTGGGGGGCCATGTCCAACCCCGTCCCCGGAACCCTGCCGACGGTGCTGGAAGACTTCGCCGATGAGCTCACGCAGCTGACCGGCAACGGCGTGGACGACATCCGCGCCCTGTTCCGGCGCGGTCTGGAACGAGCGCGAAAGTCGCTGGCCGAAACCCCGGACAAGCTGGCCGTGCTGCGCGAAGCCGGTGTCGTCGATGCCGGCGCCCAGGGCTTCGTCGATCTGCTCGAGGGAGTCTGGCGCTACATGCGCAGCGGCCGAATTCCAGCCATGGTCGCCGGCCTGACCACAGCACCCGACAACACCCACCATGCCGCGCACGGATCGGCACCGGACCAGCATCGTTTCTGCACCGAATGCCTGGTTGCCGGCGACGCGCTGGACGTGGAACGGATGCGCCGGCAGCTCGAAGCACTGGACGCCAGCTCGCTGGTCGTTGCCGGCGGCGCGCGCCGGGCGCGGGTCCACATTCACACCGACTCTCCCGGCGACGTATTCCGGGTCTGCGCGGACCACGGCGAAATCCGCCAGCAGAAAGCCGACGACATGACGCGCCAGCACGGCCTCATGAATCAGCGCGGGAAGATCGCGATCGTGACCGACTCGGCGGCCGATCTGCCCGCAGAGGAAGTCGATCGCCTCGGCATTCACGTCGTTCCCGTGCGCCTGAATTTCGGCGACGAGGAGTTTCTCGACAAGCTGACCATCACGCCGCCGGAGTTCTATCGGCGCCTGGCCGAAAGCAGCACGGTGCCGCAGACCTCGCAGCCGCCGCCGGGCGATTTCCGGCGCCAGTTCGACCTGCTCACCTCGCACGGGCTGCAGGTGCTGGCGCTGCAGATCTCCGGCGCCTTGAGCGGCACCTTGCAGGCCGCCGAGCAGGCCGCCAGCCGCTTCGACGCCAGCGCCATCCGCGTCTTCGACACGCTCAACGGCGCGACCGGCCAGGGCCTGATGACGCTCTGGGCCGCCGAGGCCGCCGCCCGGGGTTGGTCG
Source organism: Gammaproteobacteria bacterium (assembly GCA_003560975.1). GTDB lineage: Bacteria > Pseudomonadota > Gammaproteobacteria > Xanthomonadales > Wenzhouxiangellaceae > Wenzhouxiangella. Next base: position 8,545 of record PWJA01000083.1, on the reverse strand, counting down.
AACCCGGCCATCGCCGACCGTCTGGAGGAGACGCGCGCGGAGTTTCGAACCCTGTGCCTGGTGCGCGATCTGTCGTGGGGCGTGCGCGGCGGCCGGATCAAGCCGTGGATGGAAACCATCTCGCGCCGGCTGCACCTGAACCTGGTGCTGGGCAATACCCGGGAGGGCCGCCTGGGGCCCTGCGGCGTTCTGCCCGGTCGGCGCAACGCGGTTCGCCGCTTCGCCCGCTTCATCCTGAAGAAGATGGATCCTGAGCGAGTCTACCGGGTGATCATCAGTCACACCGATGCCCTCGACGATGCCCGCGCCCTGCGCAAGCTGCTGTTGAGCGGGCATCCGGAGGTGGCGGCCTGCTGGCTGGAGGATGCCAGCCCGGCCATCGGCTGCCACGCCGGTCCCGGCGCCCTGATGTGCGGGTTTCATCCCTGGCAGGCACCCGAAGACCGCCACCGATGACCGTGCTGTCGCTGGCCCTCGCCGCCGTCCTGGGCTACCTGCTGGGCTCGCTGTCCGGCAGCCTGGTGCTCGGGCGCTTCCGCGGGATCGACATCCGCGCCACCGGCTCGGGCAACGCCGGTGGCACCAACGCCCTGCGCGCCCTGGGCTGGCGCTTCGCCCTGGCGGTCGTGGCCATCGACCTGGGCAAGGGCGCGCTGGCCGCCCTGCTGGCGCCGGGACTGACCGGTGCCGTGTTTGCGGACACGCCCGCCCCGGTCACCGTGGCTTCGGTGGCCGGTTTCGCCGCGGTGATCGGGCACATCTGGCCGCTGTATTTTCGCTTCCGCGGCGGCAAGGGAGCGGGCACGGCGGTGGGCGTGATTGCCGCACTCGCCCCCTGGTGCATCCTGCCCCTGCTGCTGGTCTGGATCATCACCATCGTCGGCACCGGCTACGTCGGGCTGGCCACCATCCTGGCCGGACTGAGCCTGGTGCCGGCCATGTGGACGCTCGGGCCGGATCCGCTGCCGCCGGCCCTGGGCTGGCTGGCGATCACCCTGGCCGTGTTGCTCGTGTGGACCCACCGCAGCAACCTCGCCCGGCTGCGGGACGGTTCCGAGAACCGCTTCGAGAAAGCCCGTCTGATGCGGCGCCGTCGCGGACCCTCGGCGCCGCCATGACCGCCGGCATCGGGCCCCTGCCGGGCCACTAAAGGCGGGACGGGTCGTGCTGGACGAACACCGGATCGCGGCGGCAGCCGGCTTGGCGAACGGAGTGATCCGGGTCGAAGCGGCCGTCGACTCCACCAATTCGCGCCTGGCCCGCTGCCGCGAGGCCGGCGAGCCGGTGCGGATCCTGCTCGCCGAGCACCAGTCGGCCGGGCGCGGTCGCCACGGTCGGCGCTGGCTGTCGCCGCCCGGGCGCGGCCTGTACCTGTCGATGGCATGGTCCTTCCAGCAACCGCCACGCGAACTCGGCGCCCTGTCGCTGACCGCCGGACTGGCGGCCGCCGAGGCCATCGAGCGGCAGGTTGCGGTCCGCGTCGGCCTGAAATGGCCGAACGATCTGCAGATCGACGGCCGCAAACTGGGCGGTTGCCTGGTCGATCTGGCCACGGGCCGGAACGGCGCGACCAACGCCATCATCGGCATCGGCATCAACGTCGATTTCCGCGGCCTGGACGGGCCCGACCAGCCCTGGACCGACTTGGCGGCGCACGCCGGCCGCATCGATCGTAACCGGCTCGCCGCCGACCTGATCCAGGGGCTCGATCGGGAGCTGGACCGGTTCAACCAGGCCGGCTTCGCCGCAGTCGCAGAGCGCTGGCGCGGACGCGACGTCCTGTTCGGGCGCGACCTGGTTCTGATCAAGCCCGGACAGGCGAACCTGGACGGTCGCGGCGCCGGCGTCGATGCGCACGGGGGCCTGGTTGTCGAAACCGATCAGGGCCGGCGAATCGTGCGCAGCGGTGAAGTCAGCCAGAGGATCCGCACCCACGGCACCTGATACCACCACGGCCGCACACGCCGCAGGTTATCCTTTGCGGCGATGATCATCGAGTTCCTTCCCTTCGCTGTTTGCGGCGCATTTCGTGGCCGGATTCCATCCGTGGCGAAGCTGCCATGAGCCCGGGATTCTGGCGCTGGGCCGTGGCCTTGCTGCTCATGCTCAACATCGGGCTGGCCGTGATCCACATCCGCGGCGACGTGGTGCAGGCGCCGCAACAACCCGAAATACCTCCACTGGATCCGAGCCTTCCGGGGCTGACCCTGGTCAGCGAGCGCCCGACCTTCGGTCGCGCCGGTGAGTGCTTCATGCTGGGGCCGCTCCCGACCCTGCTGGCGCAGCAGCGCGCCGAGGATCGACTGCGACCGGCGGCGCGGCGGATTCGCAGTCGCCAGACCGTGACCGATCGCGACCGTGGCTGGTGGGTGTACCTCCCCGCGGGTAGCCGTTCGGAAGCCCTGCGCCTGACCCGCAACCTGGCCGAACAGGGGCTGGAGGATTTTTTCGTGGTCACCCGCGGCGATATGGAAAACGTGGTCTCGGTCGGCTTGTACGAGCGGATCGACAATGCCCGCGCGCGCCAGCGCCAGGTGCGCGCGGCCGGTTTCGATGCGCAGCTCGAAATCCGCCGGGAGTCGGTCCCCCAGTTCTGGGTCGACTACGAAGCCGAACCCGGCGTGGACTCGGCCTGGCGATTCATCATCGAAGCCGCGCCCGGCGCCCAGCACCGCGCCATCCCCTGTTTCGCGACGGACGAGAGCGCGCCCTGATGGAGTTTCGATCTTCGGCCAGCATTTTTTCCGGGCCCGCCGGACCGTGGCTGCGGCTGATGCGCTTCGATCGTCCGATCGGGCTGGCGCTGTTGCTGTGGCCGACCTGGTGGGGACTGTGGTTTGCCGCCGGCGGGGTCCCGCAGATCAAGAACCTGATCATCTTTACCCTGGGCGTGGTGGTGATGCGTGCGGCCGGCTGCGTCATCAACGATTACGCCGACCGCGACCTGGATCCGAAGGTCGCACGCACCCGACAGCGCCCGATCGCGCGCGGCGAGATTCGTCCGCAGCAGGCGCTGGGGTTGTTTTTCCTGCTGATGCTGATTGCCCTGGGCCTGGTGTTGATGACCAATCGGCTGACCGTGCTGCTGGCCATCGGCGGAGCGATGCTGGCCGGCACCTATCCGTTCCTGAAGCGGTTCACGCATTTTCCGCAGATTGGCCTGGGCACGGCATTCAGCTGGGCCATTCTGATGGCCTATGCCGCCGAAACCGGCGACATCGCGGCCCCGGCCTGGTGGCTTTTCGCGGCCAATCTGATCTGGACGGTGATCTATGACACCCAGTACGCCATGGCCGATCGGGAAGACGATCTCGAGGTCGGGGTGAAGTCGACCGCGATTGCGTTCGGACGCCTGGACGTGCCGATCATCGCCGGACTGATGGGGCTGATGACGGCGCTGCTGGTTCTGATCGGGCTGCAGTACCTGCCTTCGCCGGCCTGGTTTACGGCGGTAACGCTGGTGTTCTTGCTGTTCCAGATTCAGCTGTGGCGAATCCGGGATCGCCGGCCCGAGGCCTGCTTCCAGGCGTTTCTGAGCAACCACTGGATCGGCCTGATCCTGTTTATCGGCATCGCCGTTTCGTTCGCGTTGCGGTAGCGACCCGGCTCAGGCCCGCGCAATCACCCAAACATCCACCCGCTCCACGCCGGCCCGGAGCAAGACCCGGGCGCACTCGTCGAGGGTCGAGCCGGTCGTCATGACATCGTCGACCAGGGCCACGTGGCGCACCCCCGGCGGCAGCCGCTGCACGCCGAACGCACCGCGAACGTTGCCGGTGCGTCGATCGGCCGGCAGATCGGACTGCCGGGCGGTGGCCCGGTGGCGGCGCAGTACGTCCGCCCACGGCAGGCGGCCGAACCCCATGGACAGATCGCGGCAGATCAACGCCGACTGGTTGAAGCCGCGCTGCAGGCGACGGCGAACGTGAAGCGGCACCGGCACGATCAGATCCGGTCGCGCGGCCCCGAGGGCGACCAGGCGCCGGGCCAGCAGGTCGGCCAGCAGGCGGCCCGCGGCCAGATCCCCCTGGAACTTGAAGCGGGTGATGAGGCGCTCGATCACGCCCTGGTAGGAAAACCCCGGCCAGGTGCTGTGAAAGGCCGGCAAGGCCATGGAACAGCGCCCGCACAGGGCCACGCTGCGCTCCATCTCCAGACCACAGCGCGCGCACTGGTGGAGCAGTGCGGGCAAATCGGCCTCGCAGCCCGTGCAGCAATCGATTTCCGGCCGACCGTCCTGACCGCACACCATGCAGACCGGCGGAAACAGAACCGTTCGGAGGCGACGCCCGAAATCGCCCAGACCCAGGCCAACGCTGACTTTCATCGCTAGGAAAACTGCCCTGCCAGTGACAGAGCATAGCCTAGTGCAAGGGCCGGATTGACCTGGTCCGGCGCACCAGGCGCTATCATCAATGGCCCTGGATGCCCCCGTATTGAAGAAACACCATGCCCATCCCGCCCGCCGTCTCGGCTCAGCAGTTCGATCGCATTGCGCGCAGATACGTCCAGCACGCTGCGGTCCAGACCGAGGCGGCAAAACGTCTTCTGGAGCGCCTCGACGGTCTGCGTTTTCAGCCCCGGGCGATCCTCGAAGTCGGCTGTGCCGACGGACGCCAGTGCCAGGCGCTCAAACAGCGCTTCCCCGGCGCCCGGGTGGTCGGGCTGGACTTCAGTCCGGGCATGCTGAACCGGGCCCGCAGCGGCCGGGGCTGGTGGAAGAAACGGTATGAGCTGATCCAGGGCGATGGCGCGCGCCTGCCGCTGGCCGACGGATGCATGGATCTGGTCTATGCCAACTTGAGCTTGAGCTGGATTCCGGAGCCGGAGCGAGCGCTGGCGGAACTGCGCCGCGTGCTGCGCCCGGATGGACTGGTTTTGGTATCCCTGTTCGGCCCCGATACGCTGCGCGAATGGCGTGGGGCACTGGGTCGACATTCGATCAGCGGCATTTTTCTACCCGACGTCCAGCAGCTGGGCGCGAACCTGGTCCGGGCCGGCTTTGCCGAGCCGGTGCTGGACACCGACTGGATCACGACGCTGCACGGCAACGCCGAGGCGCTGCTGGACGACCTGGGCGGCTCGGCGCTGCTGCCGGATCCCGGCGCCCGGGATCTGATCGAGGCCGTGCGCCAGCAAAGCGAACCGCTGACCGATGCTTCCGGACGGATCCGGTCCACCTGGGAAATCGTCTCGGCCTCGAGCTGGGCACCGCAGCCGGGTCAGCCCATGCGCAGCGCCAACGGCGAAGAGATCCATATCCCGCCTGACCGCATCGGCATTCGCCGACGAAACTAGTAGGCCACTATCGGGCTCCGTGCGAACGAACGCTGTTGCGGCCGGCGGTCTTGGCGTCGTACAGATGGGCGTCGGCTTCCCCCATCAGCTTGCGGTAGTCGTCCTTGGCCGCATCGGCTTCGGCCAGGCCGATGCTGATCGTCACCTCGATGCGCTGTCCGGTATCGACGCGAAACTCCTGCTCGGCAACCCGCTGCCTGAGGCGATCGCAAGCGCGATGGGCTTCGGCCAGGCTGGTGTCGGGCATGATCAGCACAAACTCCTCTCCGCCGATGCGGGCCAGGGTATCGCCGGCACGCAAGGCCTCGTCGAGGACACGGGCGAGCTGAATCAGCACGGCATCTCCGGCCAGGTGACCGATCTCGTCGTTGATCTGCTTGAACCAGTCGATATCGATGATCGCCAGCACCAGCTGGGCGCCTTCGACGCGCTGACAGCGCCGGAACTCCTCGGCCAGCACGGCCATCGCGTGGCGGCGATTGTAGAGACCGGTCAGCCCGTCGCGGACGGCATGGTCGTGAAGCTTGGCCAGGTAAGCAGACTCGGAATTTCCGACATCGAGAAATTTCAGGACGGTCTTCCCCACGCGCAGCTGATCGCCGTCGGCCAGCTTGCAGGCCCCAACCTTCTCGTCGTTGACGAAGGTGTGGTTGGTCGAGCCAAGATCTTCCACCCAGTAGCTGCCGCCGCGCTGGAAGATGCGGCAGTGCGCGCGCGACACGCTGCGCTCTCCAATGCGGAAGTCGGTATCGCTGCCACGGCCCAGCAGCACGGAGCCGGCACTCAGATCGATGCGCGCACCCAGACGCTCTCCGCGAATCACCACAAGGCTGGCGACCTGGACCGACGGGAAATCCGCCGTCGACGACAGCACGATCGTATGCGGGTCGGTCTGGTTGTCTCGGGAACGCGCGTTCATCGTTTCCCGATTATAGACCTCTCGCGGAAACAGCAGCGCAGGGCTGATCCATCGGGCCGGTCGGCCGAACGCAGCCGCCATCGCAGGGAGGAATCGAAAAGGGAAATAAAAAGGGCCGGCCTCTGGAAACAGAAGACCGGCCCACGCCCCACTTTGCGTCTCCCTGCAGTCCGCCGGTCGATACTGACAAGCCCCCTCATCAGTTCGCTGACGCGCAGCGGTCAAGACGGAAGCCAGTGTATCGACCCTGAAAATCCGGTGTTATCGCCAGGCGACAAGCGCGTGTCAAATCGCGACAATTCGACGGTTGCCGCCGAATCACTCCGGATTGGCGTCTCCGTTCAGGCGTTTTCGCCAGCGACTCGGCGGAAGTCCCTCGACCTGGGTAAAAATCTTGCTGAAGGCCTGGGGTGTCGAGAACCCGCAGCTCGCGGCGATATCCTTGACCGAGCGATTGCTGTCGGCCAGCATTTCCCGCGCCTTGTGCAGGCGCACTTCCTGCAAATAGACCGCCGGTGTGCGATCCAGCAGCGATTTCAACTTGCGCTGCAGCGTGCGAACGTCAACCAGGGCGGCATCGGCCAGATCAGCCACCTTGATCTCAGGATCCGGATAATGGCTTTCGATCCAGGCATGCAGTCGTTCCAGCAGTTCGCGGTCGCGCTGGCCGAGATCGAGCGCGTCCCGATGGCCCGCCGTGTGCCGCGGGTCGCCAGCACCGAGCTCGCGCCGCAGTCTTTCGCGCAAACGGCGCCGGGACTCCATCATCGAGGTCAGGCGAACGCAGAATTCGTCGTCCTCGAACGGCTTGGGCAGAAAATCGTCGGCCTGCAACGTGAAGGCCTGGACGCGCGTGTCGTGATCGTGGCGCGCGGTCAGAAGCATGATCGGGATGTGACTGGTCTTGATGTCGGAACGCAGCGATTCCAGCAGTTCCAGGCCGTTCAATCCGGGCATCATGACGTCGCTGACGATCACGTCCGGTATTTCCGAGCGCGCCGTCGCCCGACCCGCGTTGCCGTCGGCTGCCTCCAGCACCCGCCAGTGCTTCAGGAGCAACTCCCGCAAGTGAGCGCGCATGTCGGCGTTGTCCTCGATCAACAGCACCGTGGGCCGGCTGGAATCGCCTGCCGGTTCGTCCTGGTGGCCGTGATGCACGATCGGCTTGAGCGCTTCGATGTCGCGCGCATGTTCGTGCTCGGTCAGCAGGACCATCGGAGCGGCAGCATGTGGCTCGCGCCAGGCTGGAAGAAAGACCGAGAAACAGCTGCCCTCGCCGACCCGGCTGGTGACGCTGACCCTTCCGCCGTTCGCGCGGGCGGCTTCCCACACCAGGGCCAGGCCGATGCCGGCACCGGAGACGTCCTCCTGCTCGACGGCAGGTATCCGGTAGAAACGTTCGAAGATGGTTTCGAGATCCTGGTCGGGGATGCCGCGGCCGGAGTCGGCCACGCTCAGACGGACACCGTCCTCTTCCGCCTCGAGCCGCACCCGCACCTGGCCGCCGGCCGGCGTGAACTTCAGCGCATTGGTCAGCAGATTCAGAAGGATCTTCTCGATCTGTTCCTGGTGACACCGCGTTCGCCAGCCGTGCTCCACCTCCACGATCAACTCGATTCCCCGCTCCTCGGCCACGGCGCCGAATGCGTCCACGGTCATGCGCACCATGCGCCCCAGCGGCCAGGGTTTGCGCCCGGTCTCGCACTGCTCGTAGCTCAGGCGCGAAAAGTCCATCAACTGATCGACCAGCTTGAGCAGGCGGCGCAGGTAGCGGCGCCCGAGCGTCACCGCGTCGGGATTGCTGCCCTCGCGCTCCAGGCGATCGAGGCTGGTCTTGATCAGCGTCAGGGGCGTCCTGAACTCATGCGAAACGTTGGCAAACAGGACGGTCCGGGCCTCCAGCGCCTGCTCCAGATCACGGGCCTGGCGCTCGACCAGGGCCTGCTGTTCGGTCAGCGCCGCCGTGCGCGCAGCCACCTGCGACTCCAGCGCGCGCCGGCGGCGGACATTTTCCGCATACACCACCGCGGCAACCAGCATGAACAGCAATCCGTACGCGGCCAGGGCCCAGGGCGTTGCCCAGGGCGGCGCGGCCACCGTCGCGGTCAATAACTCCGTATCCTCCGACCAGACTCCATCGCTGTTGACGGCGCGAACGTGAAACGAGTAACGACCCGGTCGCAGACTGGCATAGCGCGCCTGCCGCCGGGTGCCGGCGTCGATCCAATCGCCATCCAGGCCGCTCAATTTGAACGCGTAGCGAACCCGCTGGGGATCGGCAAACTTCAACCCGACAAACTGCACCTCGAGATCATTTTGATCGTGGCG
>PWJA01000272.1 GCA_003560975.1 Gammaproteobacteria bacterium | reverse complement strand
GGAAGAACTGGACGACAAGATGCACGACTGGGCCTTCAAGGCCTGGCTGTGGCTCACCCGGATCGTGACGCCGCTGCTGATCGTGATCGTCATGGGCAGCATCCTGGGCTTTTTCTGATCAGGGACGGTTCGGCCCGAATCAATCGACCCGCTCGACGCGGTCACCGGAACCCAGCGAGATGCGCCGGCCGTCCACCGTGCGAAATTCGCGATCGCCGAGGTGCTTGCGGCGCACCTGATAGACGGTGCGCGAGCCGGAGGCCGGGTCGACCACCTCGACGCGCAGAATCTCGTTGGCATGCTGGTAGCGGAACCAGGTCACTCCGGCCGTGGACAGGATGACGATGCCGGCAAAGATAAAGCCGACGATCGCGGTCGAGGAGCGGTACCAGGCCTCCTCTTCGACGCGCTGTTGCGGTTGCTGCGCGCGGGCAACCGAGCGTGCACGCTTGATGCGCGCCACCACGATGACGATACCCGCAACGAGCACAGTGATCAGGAGTTCTCTCAGCATGCGCTGTGGAGGATAGCAGCAAGGCGCGCCGGTCGGCGCATCAGCGGCGCGCGATCAGCGCCGCGCGACGCGGCCGGGGCAGGCCCTCAATGGTCCGATCGGGACAAGTGCGGTCGAGCACGTCGGCCAGGGAATGGAACGGCATCCAATCGGTTGTTCGTTGCTCTTCGGTGGTGGTCACGGAAACATCCAGGCAGCGCGCGCTGGCGAACCCGGCCTGCTCCAGCCACGCCACCAGGCTCGGCAGGCTTGGCAGCGCGTGCACGTTGCGCATGCCGGCGTACCGCCCGGCCGGGACGAGCACTTCCTCGCCGTCGCCGGGAACAACCAGCGTCTCCAGCACCAGCAAACCGTCCGGGCGCAGGCGCGCGGCCAGTTCGGCCAGATGGCTGGCCGGATCGCGACGGTGATAGAGCACTCCCATGGAAAAGACCGCATCGAAGTCGCCCAGACCGGGCGGCATCTGTTCCAGGCGCAGGGCCAGCAGGTGGTTTGCAGCCGCCCCGGCAAAGTGGCGGATCATCGCGTGCTGGAGAACGAAAAGCTGGGTCGGATCGCACCCGAGCACGAACTCCGCGCCCGCGTCCAGCATGCGCCAGCCGAAATACCCGTTTCCGGCCCCGACATCGAGCACCCGGGCTCCGTCCAGATCCACGTGCGGCGCGATGCGGTCCCATTTCCAGTCAGAACGCCACTCGGTATCCACCTTCACTCCGTCCAGGCAGACGGGTCCCTTGCGCCAGGGGCTCAGCACCTTCAGGGTTTCGGTCAAGGCAGCGACGTCCGGCTGGCCGGCGCCGGCCCGGAGCCAGCCGTGTTCGATGGACCAGCCGGTCGTCGTGGCAGGCAGGGCGTCCAGAGCCCGACTCCAGCGGACGAAATCGCCGTGCCGGGTCAGGTGGCGAACGTGCTCGGCTACGGCCAGGCGTGCGGCCTGGGGGTCGAAGGCCCGCGCCAGCGCCGACTCCAGATCAGCCCACGGCGCGGCCGATGACGATTGCATCCCGGCCCGCGGCGATCAGGCCAGGGCCGTCAACGCGGATTTCAGCGAGTCATGGCGACTGGCCCCGTCCGGCGCGTGGTCCGCGACGGCCAGGGCCCGACCGCCGCACTGAATCACGCTTTCGAGCAGGGTGGGATCGGCGCCCACCACGATCAACTCGGCCGGCTTGATCTGGTAGCGCCGGGCCAGTTCGACCAGCTCATCGAGGCGGGCCTGGCGTCGGGCGAACAGGCCGACGGTGACGTAGAGGATGCCGTCGAGCTCGGCGCCGGCCCGGCCTACGGCCTGGTGCAGGGCCTGCTGCAGGCCGAGATCCTGGTCCATCGAATTCCGGGTCGGCCGCCAGCGCGCCGGTTGGCGCGCCAGCACCAGTACGCGCCGACCCCCGCGCTGGAAGGCCACCAGCTCGCCGATGCGGTCATCGTCGGGCAGCCGCCGCTGGGCATCCAGCAACAGTCCGCGCTGGATGAGAACCGGCGCGCCCCGGCCGGTCATCAGCGACCCAGTCTGGCAACGTCAGCCACGCGCAGAAACTGGCCGCGCAGGGTCTTGAGCAGACTCAGGCGATGGCGACGCAGCTGCTCGTCGTCGCACATCACCATGACCTCGTCGAAGAAGCGATCGACCGGCTCACGCAGGGCCGCCAGCCGGGCCAGGGCCTGCGGGTAGTCGCTCTGCTCCAGGGCCGCATCCAGATCGCTGACGGCGTCCTCCACGGCTCGAGCGAGGTCCCGCTCTGCCGCCTCGACCAGAGCCGCGTGGTTCAGTTCGCCCGGGACGTCCGCATCGGCCTGCTTCAACAGGTTCGCGATGCGCTTGTTGGCGGCAATGAGGCTGTCGGCCATCGGGTCGTCGGCAAAGTCCTGCACGGCCCGGGCACGATCGAGGAAGTCGGCGACGACCCGGCTCTGCACGGCCAGAACGGCGGCAGCGGTATTGATTTCGATGCCGGATTCTGCCGCGTGCGAGCGCAGGCGTTCGAGCAGGAATTCCTCGACTTCATTGAGCAACGCGAGTTCGACCGAAACCTCGTCGGCCAGGTCGGCGGCCAGATGGTCGGCGGCCAGCTCGATCAGCTTGCTCAGCGAAACCCGAGCCCCGGCGTCTTCGAGAATGCGGATCACCCCCAGCGCGGCGCGCCGCAGCGCGAATGGATCCTTGCCGCCCTTGGGTTTCTGACCGGCGGAAAAGACCCCGACCAGGGTGTCGAGCCGGTCGGCCAGAGCCAATGCCCGGCCGGCCGCATCGGTCGGCAGGGCATCGCCGGCGTGGCGCGGCAAATAGTGGCTTTCGATCGCGGCCGCGACGGCTTCCGGCTCACCATCGGCCAGGGCGTAGTAGCGCCCCATGATGCCCTGCAGCTCCGGAAACTCGCCGACCATCTCGGTGACCAGGTCGCACTTGCTCAACAGCGCGGCACGCGCGGTCACGGAGAAGTCGGCTCCGAGCAAGCCGGCGTAATCTGCGGCAAGCGCCTGCAGCCGCCGGGACTTGGCTCCAACCGAACCCAGCTTTTCCTGGAACTTGATTCGGTCCAGGCGCGGCAAGCGGGCTTCCAGCGTTTCGCGCCGGTCCTGTTCAAAGAAAAAACGCGCGTCGGCCAGGCGCGGCCGGATGACCCGCTCGAAACCGGCCGTCATCGCGGCCATATTCCGGCTTTCGATGTTGGCTACGGCGATGAAGCGCGCCGCCAGCCGACCATCTGCGTGGCGCATCGGAAAGCATTTCTGGTGCTGTTCCATGGACGAAATCAGCGCCTCGGCGGGGACCTCGAGAAAACGCTCGTCAAAACTGCCGATGACCGGAACCGGCCACTCGGTCAAGCCCGCCACCTCGTCGAGCAGGGCTTCGTCGATTTCCGCTTCCAGACCGGCGCTGCGGGCCAGGGTTTCGGCGCCGGCGCGGATCGCGCGCCGGCGCTTGTTCGGATCGACCTGCACGTAGGCCTGCTTCAGCGTCCCGGCGTAGGCGTGGACGTCCGGCACCGAGTGCGTGCCCGCGGCGTGTATCCGGTGGCCCTGGGTCTCGCGGCCGGACTCCAGCCCGAAGGCGCTGACCGGCACCACGTCTTCCCCGTGCAGAACCACCAGCCAGCGAACCGGCCGCAGAAAGCGCTCGGCGCGGTCCGACCAGCGCATGCTGCGGGCCCCGGCCATGGCCTTGACCGTGGCATCGAGCATGTCGGGCAGCAATTCGCTCAGCGCCTGGCCGGGCTGCCGGATTCTGGCAAACAACCATCGGCCCTGCTCGTTTTCCAGCCGCTCGAGCTGATCGACCGGCACGCCGACGCTGCGCGCAAAGCCCTCGGCTGCGCGGGTCGGGCGACCATCGGCGTCGAACGCGGCCCGTTCGGCGGGGCCCTTGCGCTCCAGCTCGCGGTCGGCCTGTCCCGGCAACACGCCATCGATGATGACGGCCAATCGTCGCGGCGTGCCCAGCAGGGTCGGCGGTTTTTCGTCATCGACCAGCAGCTCGGCGTCTTTGAGGCGACTGTGCAGGCCCTCGCCCAGCAGCTCGAGCTGATGGCCGAGCTGACGCGCCGGCAACTCCTCGCAACCCAGTTCGACGAGCAGCGGTTTGGCTGTTTGGGTGGTGGCGGTCATGCCGCGTCCTCCGCCCGCTTCAGCCCGGGGAAGCCGAGCGTCTCGCGCCGAGCGAAATAGGCCTCGGCCACCAGCCGCGACAGATCCCGCACGCGCAGGATGAAGCGCTGGCGTTCGGTCACCGAAATCGCCTGGCGGGCATCGAGCAGGTTGAACGTATGCGATGCCTTGAGGACCTGGTCGTAGGCCGGCAACGGCAGGTCGGCCTCGACCAATGACCGGGCCTGCGCCTCGCAGGTGTCGAACCAGGAAAACAGGCTTTCGATGTCGGCGCGCTCGAAATTGTAGGTCGACTGCTCGACCTCGTTTTGATGGTAGACGTCGCGATACGTGACCGTCCCGAACGGCCCATCGGTCCAGACCAGGTCGAACACGCTTTCCACGCCCTGCAGGTACATAGCCAGGCGTTCCAGGCCGTAGGTGATCTCGCCCATGACCGGCTTGCATTCCAGCCCGCCGGCCTGCTGGAAATAGGTGAACTGGGTCACTTCCATGCCGTTGAGCCAGACTTCCCAGCCCAGGCCCCAGGCGCCCAGGGTAGGCGACTCCCAGTTGTCTTCGACAAAACGGACATCGTGGACCTTGGGGTCGATTCCGACCGCGTCCAGCGAGCCCAGATAAAGCTCCTGAAAATTCAGCGGCGAGGGTTTCATCACCACCTGGTACTGGTAGTAATGCTGCAGGCGGTTCGGGTTTTCGCCGTAGCGACCATCCGTGGGCCGTCGACACGGCTGGATGTAGGCGGCGTTCCACGGTTCCGGACCGATCGATCGAAGAAACGTCGCCGGGTGAAACGTGCCGGCGCCGACTTCCAGATCCAGCGGCGCGGTCAAAACGCAGCCCTGGTCTGCCCAGTACCGGTCCAGGGTGCGAATGAAGTCCTGAAAATTCACGAGAGTTTTCGCGCTGCAGCGCTTTCGACGAGACCAGCCGGCAGTATAACGGGCATGGCCGACGCGCATCGGCCCGGGGGACCCGGCGCTGCGGGCCCTTTTTTGCCGGCCAGGCGAATATCATGGGCGCATGCAAAGATCTTCGCTGCTGATCATCAAGACCGGTTCGAGCGTCCGAGAGGCCGGCGAGCGCTTTGGCGACTTCGACCAGTGGTTCATCAACAGCATCGGTTCGGATCGATTTGATTTTCGCGTCGTCAGCGTTCACCAGGGTGAACGACTCCCGGCAACCCGCGACGGGCTGGCCGGGGCCATCATCACCGGCTCTCCGGCCATGGTCTCGCACCGCCACGAGTGGTCGGAACAAAGCGCCGCCTGGCTGGCCGACGCGCACGCGGTTGGTCTGCCCATGCTCGGCGTCTGCTATGGCCATCAGCTGCTGGCCCATGCCCTGGGCGGAACGGTCGGCCCCAACCCCCATGGCCGCCGCATGGGTTCGCTGGAAGTCGAAATCGTCGACCACAACGATGCCCTGCTGGGCCCGTTCACGCCGGGTGGGTATTTCCAGACCACCCACGTGGAAGCCGTGCTGGCGCCGCCGAAGGAAGCGCGGGTCATTGCTCGTGGGCAGGGTGATGATCATCACGCCCTGTACTTCGGCAATCGCAGCTGGGGCTTGCAGTTTCATCCGGAGTTCGACGTCGACATCATGGACTGCTACATCCGCTCGCGGCGCTCGGTGCTGACCGGTGAAGGAATCTACGCCGACCGGGTGCTGGAATCGCTGCGACCGACGCCGGAAGGCAAGCAGGTCATGCAGCGCTTCGCCGAGCTGGTCGAGCAGGCCGACCGGGCGGGCAGCTGAAGGATGTCGGACTCCCCCGGGCTGCGATTGAGGTTTCACGGCGCCGTCGACACCGTCACCGGGTCGCGGTTCCTGCTGCGCGCCGGTGATCGGCGCGTCCTGATCGATTGCGGGCTCTTTCAGGGTTTCAAGCACCTCCGCCTGCGCAACTGGGCCGAACCCGGCTTCGATCCCGGCGCGCTGTCCGGCGTGCTCCTGACCCATGCGCACCTCGATCATTCCGGCTTTCTGCCGGTCTTGTGCCGAGATGGCTATACCGGGCCCATTCACGCAACCCGGGCCACGCGTGAGTTGTGTCGCTACCTGTTGCCCGATTCGGGCTTCATCCAGGAAAAGGATGCGGCGCGCGCCAACCGGTACGGCTATACCCGGCACCATCCCGCCCGCCCCTTGTATACCCAGGCCGACGCCAACCGTTGTCTGGAACAGTTCCAGAGCTGCCCGTTCGGGCAGCCGCTGGCGCTGGCCGAGGGCATCACGGCCACCTTCAGCCGCGCCGGGCACATCCTCGGTGCGGCCAGCATCCTGGTCCAATGCCAATCGAGCCGGGTGTTGTTCAGCGGTGATCTGGGCCAGTCCGACAGCGCCACCATGGCCCCGCCCCAAGCGCCACCCGAAGCCGACTACGTGGTCATCGAATCCACCTACGGCGATCGGCGGCGTTCGCGCGAGGATCCGGAAGAGCGTCTGGCCCGAATCATTCGCGAGACGGTCAGCCGCGGAGGGACCGTCATCGTTCCGGCCTTCGCGGTGGGCCGGACCCAGCTCCTCCTGCACCACCTTCGCCGCCTGCAGCACGCGCGCCGGATTCCCAGGGTGCCGGTGTTTCTGGACAGCCCGCTGGCCATCAACGCCACGGAAGTGTTCGCCAACCATCCGGAAGATCACCACCTCAGCCCGGCCGAGGCCGAGGCGGCCTGCGCGCTGCCGCGGTACGTGCACGACGCCGAGGCCTCGCGCCGTCTCGATCACGACCCCATGCCCAAGATCATCATCGCCGGTAGCGGCATGGCAACCGGAGGTCGGGTACTGCACCACCTGAAAGTCTATCTCGGTGATCCCCGCCACACGATCCTGTTTTCCGGTTACCAGGCCGGGGGCACGCGCGGCGAGCAACTGCTCAACGGCGCCGAGCAGGTTCGGATCCACGGCGAGGACTGGCCGGTCCGAGCCAGTGTGGAAAACCTGGACATGCTCTCGGCCCACGCCGACAGCGACGAGCTGCTGGAATGGCTGGGGCAGCTGCCGCGCGCGCCCAAGGCCGTGTTCGTGGTCCACGGCGAGAGCAGTGCCGCCGCCGCGCTGGCCGAGCGCGTTCAACAGGAGCTGCGCTGGCCGGCCATTCTGCCGGACCCCGAGCAGGAGTACGAGCTGGCATGACCGGAGCCGAAGACAACGGCAACGGTCCGCGCACCTCGAACAATCTCAAGGCGCGCCGGATCGCGCTGGATACCCACCAGGAACCGGTGATCATCACCCGTCGCGACTGCCCGGTCTGCCGTTCCGAGGGCTTCAGCGCCCACGCCCGGGTGCAGCTCGAGGCGCGCGACCGCCAGATCATCGCCACGCTGTACCAGATCGACTCCGATCTGCTGGAAGCCGACGAGGCCGCCCTGTCGGATTCGGCCTGGGAGCTGCTCGGTGTCGAGGAGGGCGAGCTCATTCATCTGCGCCATCCGCTGCCCCTGCAGTCCATCGGCGGACTGCGGGGACGCATCTTCGGTGAGCGCTTCAGCCGCGATAGCATGCGGGCGATCATCGAAGACGTCGCGGCCGGGCGCTACGCCGACATTCACCTGGCCATGCTGCTGACCATCATGGCGACGCAGCCGCTCGACGATGCCGAGCTGGTGCATCTGACCGAAGCCATGATCGAGGTCGGGGATCGTCTTCGCTGGAAACGCTCGCCGATTGCCGACAAGCACTGCGTCGGCGGCCTCCCCGGCCATCGCACCACGCCCCTGGTCGTTGCCATGGTGGCCGCCAACGGGCTGTGGATGCCCAAAACCTCCTCCCGCGCCATCACGTCCCCGGCCGGCACGGCCGACACCATGGAAACCCTGACCCGGGTCGACCTCAACCTCGACGACATGCAGCGCGTGGTCGAACAGGAAAACGGCTGCCTGGTGTGGGGCGGCGCGGTGCGCCTGAGCCCGGTCGACGACGTGTTGATCCGGATTTCGCGGGTAATGGATCTCGATGCCGAAGGCCAGCTCGTGGCCTCGGTGCTGTCGAAGAAAATTGCCGCCGGCTCCAGCCACCTGGTCCTGGATGTTCCGGTCGGAGCCACCGCCAAGATCCGCAGCCGGGCCGACGGCGAGCGACTGGCCGGACGGCTGGCGGCCGTGGCGAACGCGTTCGGCGTCGAGACCCGGATTCTGCTGACCGACGGCAGCCAGCCGGTCGGGAACGGAATCGGACCGGCCCTGGAAGCCCGCGATATCCTGGCCGTACTCGACAACTCCGCCAACGTGCCGCTCGATCTGCGCGAGCGTTCGATCGAACTCGCCGGGGCCCTGCTCGAGCTGTGCGGTGCGGCCGAACCCGGCCGTGGAAAGACGCTCGCCGCAGGTTCGCTCGACAGCGGGCGGGCTCTGGCCAAGTTCGTCGCAATCTGCGAAGCCCAGGGTCGCTTCAGCCAGCCTCCGCTTTCTTGTCAGCAGGTGGTCGTGGAGGCAGCTCGCAGGGGACAGGTGCGACGGTTCGACAATCGCCGCCTGGCCCGCATCGCCAAACTGGCCGGGGCGCCGGCCGCAGCCGCGGCCGGGCTGGACCTGCATGTACACCTGGGCGACCCGGTCGAGATCGGCCAACCGCTCTACACCATTCACGCCGAGACCGTGGGCGAGCTCAACTACGCGCGTGAATTCGCCGGCAGCAACGGCGACATCATCACGATTGCGGCGGACGGGGAGGAAGCGCCGTGAGGCGTGCCGGGAGACTGATCGCTCTGCCGGGCAACGAAGACCTGGCCGCGCGGCTGGGCAAAGGGCTGAACCTGCCCTGGGAGGCGCTGGTGTACCGGCGTTTCCCCGACGGCGAAAGCTACCTGCGCATCGATTCCGACCTGCACGGCACGAGCGCGATCCTCGTTGCCACCCTCAACGACCCCGATGCGCGCATCCCGGCGGTCCTGTTTGCCGCCGACCTGGCCCGCGACCTGGGTGCCACCCGGGTCGGACTGGTCTGTCCCTATCTTTGCTACATGCGCCAGGATCAGCGCTTCCGCCCCGGGGAAGCCCTGACCTCGCGCAGCTTTGCGCGCTGGTTATCGGGCCATTTCGACTGGATGGTCACCGTGGATCCGCATCTTCACCGCTACGCCACTCTGGACGAGATTTACGACCTCGAATCGTCGGTGGTGAGTGCGGCTCCGGCGATCGCCGCCTGGATCGAGGCCCACGTCGAGGCGCCGGTGCTGATCGGACCGGACGCGGAGAGCGAGCAGTGGATCCGAGCCGTCGCCGGGACGCACGGCTGGCCCTGGCGAGTGTTCAGCAAAACGCGCCACGGTGACCGCGAGGTCAGCATGGTACTGCCCGATCTGGAGCCAATCTCGGGGCGTCAGCCGGTTGTGGTCGACGACATCATTTCCTCGGGGTCCACCATCGTCCAGGCGGCGCGCCACCTGAACGAAGCGGGCCTGGCCGCGCCGATTGTCATCGGGGTCCACGGTTTGCATGACGATCAGGCCCGCGACCGCTTGCGCCAGGCCGGCGTGGTCCGGCTGGTCTGCACCAACAGCGTGCCAACCAGCGAATCCGAGATCGACCTGTCAGACCTGCTGAGTTCCTCGATCCGCCGCCTTGCCGGCGGATAGATCGAACGGCAGGAAGAACCAGGCGTAGGCCAGCGCGAACATCAGCAGTTCCGGCAAACCGATCATGGCCCCGGCGAACAGGCCGAAGATGGCCAGGTGCAGGCGAATGACCCCCGCATAGGGCAACATCATGGCGTCGCCGGCTGCGCGCCCCACGTCCTGCTTGCGGCTCAAACCCTCGAAGCCCTGTTTCATGTACTTGCCAAGATTGGACAGTCGAAACAGCAGTCCCGCGAGCACGATCGGCCAGTAACGCGCCAGGATTTCGGGGATCAGCGCAAGAGAAAACTCGGACACCGGCGGCCAGTCCAGAAAAGCGGTCAGGAACTGCGCATGGCCCCAGTGAAAAAAGCCGAAATGGAAGCTGAAGAAGGCCAGCAGAAACAGCGCACCTCCCCAGACCTGACCGATACTCATGCCCAGATCGCGCTGCTGGTGGCGGGCCTGGTGAATCAGGATGCCGATGATCATCAAGTACCCGACCGCCAGGGAGGTAATCCAGAATCCCCAGATCACGTCGTGCAATCGCCAGTCGTTGAGCCACGCCATCCCGAAGCCCAGAGCAAACAGCCCGAGACTCAGCAACATCGAAGCTGCGGTGCGCGGCTCGGTCTTCACGGCATAAAATGAATTCTATGGAGGAACGTGACCAAATCTACGCGGAAAGCCCGGCGGAAGTACAGCCGTTCGAGTTTTCCGAGCCGGTGGTGCGGGTCTTTCCCGACATGATCGAACGGTCGGTTCCGGGATACCGCTTGCTGCTGGAACTGACCCCGCTGATGGTGCGCGATGCGGTCGTGGCGAACAGCCGCGTCTACGACCTCGGCTGCTCGCTGGGGGCCGCCACGCTGGCTGCGCGACGCGCCGTTCAGGTGCCGGACGTGGAGATTCTGGCCGTTGACAATTCACCGCAAATGGTTGCACGATGCAAGACGATCGTAGCTGAAGACAACTCAATCGTGCCCGTTCGGGTGATCGAGGAAGACGTCTGCACGATCCCGATCGAGAATGCATCGCTGGTCCTGATGTATTTCACCCTGCAGTTCGTCGACCCCAAACGGCGCGACGCATTGCTCCGGCGCATCGCCGACGGGCTGCGGCCGGGCGGGGTCTTGCTGCTGGCCGAAAAACTGGCGTTTGCGGCGCCGGAACAGGACTGGCTGGATCGCCATCATCACGCCTTCAAACGGGCCGAGGGCTATTCGGATCTGGAAATCGCGCGCAAGCGCCAGGCGCTGGACAAGGTATTGATCGCCGATGATCGCCAAACCCACCACCAGCGCCTGAAGTCAGCTGGCTTCGACCAGGTGATCGACTGGTTTCAGTGCCTCAACTTCGCCTGCTTCGCGGCCATCAGGAAATCCTGACCCCGCGCCGAAGAAGCCGCCGGGCGCGCGGCCCGGAACGCCGTCACACGTCGAGGTTGGCCACCTGCAAGGCATTGGATTCGATGAAGACCCGTCTCGGTTCGACTTCGTTGCCCATCAGGGTGGCGAAGATGGAATCCGCGGCGACCGCGTCCTCGATCGTCACCCTGAGCAGTCGGCGGGTTTCCGGATTGACGGTGGTATCCCAGAGCTGATCGGGGTTCATTTCGCCCAGCCCCTTGAAGCGCTGGAAACTGCGCCCCTTGCGCGACTCGGCCATCAGCCACCGATAGGCCTCGGCGAAGCGAGTAACCCGGGTCGACTGGTTGCCGCGCTCGACGCGAGCACCCGGACCAAACAGGTCGCCGACCACGCCACCGACTCGGGCCAGGTGGCGATACTCGGGCGAACGGAAGAACGCCTCGTCGAGAATCGTATCCTGGACAACCCCCTGGGCATGGCGGGAGATCACCACGCCACCACCGCCCAGCGGCTTGATATGCCAGATCACGCCGGCCGGGGTCGCGTTCTCCAGGCGTTGCCGCAGGCGTTCGCTCCAGCCGGCCACATCGAACGAAGGATCTAATGAAAACGCTTCGAAATCAATGATTTGACCAATCACATCTCGGTCATGGCGAAGCATCAGTCGATCGCTGACCTGGTCTGCCTGCTGGAAATTTCGCAGGAGTTCGGCCAGGGCGCTGTCCTGCAGCGCGGGCGTGTCCTCGCTCGGATACAGGCGCGCACCGTCCAGCGCCCGATCCAGCATGTAGCGGTTCATCTCGGCCTCGTCCTTGAGATACCACTCCTGCTTGCCCTGCTTGATCTTGTACAAGGGCGGTTGGGCGATGTACACGTGACCACGCTCGATCAGTTCGGGCATCTGCCGGTAAAAGAAAGTCAGCAGCAGCGTGCGGATGTGCGAGCCGTCGACGTCGGCGTCGGTCATGATGATGATCCGGTGATAGCGCAGCTTGTCCGGGTTGAATTCGTCACGGCCGATTCCGGTGCCGAGCGCCGTGATCAAGGTCCCGACCTCGGCCGAACCCAGCATTTTGTCGAAGCGGGCTTTTTCCACGTTGAGGATCTTGCCCTTGAGCGGCAGGATCGCCTGGTTCTTTCGATTGCGCCCCTGCTTGGCCGATCCGCCGGCGGAATCGCCCTCCACGATGAACAGCTCCGACAGGGCCGGATCCTTTTCCTGGCAGTCGGCCAGCTTGCCGGGCAGGCCGGCCACGTCGAGCACGCCCTTGCGCCGGGTCATGTCGCGCGCCTTGCGGGCCGCCTCGCGAGCCCGGGCCGCGTCGACCACCTTGCCGGTGATGACCTTTGCATCGGACGGATTTTCGAGCAGGAAGTCGCGCAGGCGTTCGGCCACCACCGACTCGACTGCGTGCTTGACGTCCGAAGAAACCAGCTTGTCCTTGGTCTGGGAAGAGAATTTCGGATCGGGCACCTTGACCGACAAGACGGCAATCAACCCCTCGCGACAGTCGTCTCCGGTGGTCTGGACCTTCGATTTCCTGGCAATGCCCGATTCTTCGATGTAGGTATTGAGCGTCCGGGTCAGCGCGGCGCGAAAACCAGCCAGGTGGGTGCCGCCATCACGCTGGGGAATGGTGTTGGTGAAACAGAACACGCTTTCCTGGTAGGCATCGGTCCACTGCAGCGCGGCCTCGACCGTGATCCCATCGTAGTCAGCCTGCAAATGCAGCGTGTTCGGGTGGAGCGGTGTTTTCTTGGCGCTCAGATGCTGGACGAACGAACGGATGCCGCCTTCGTAGCGGAACCGGTCCTGCTTGCCGCTGAGCTCATCGGTCAGGTTGATCGCGATCCCGGAGTTGAGAAAACTCAGCTCACGCAGACGCTTGGCGAGGATGTCGTAATGGAACTCGACGTCGGTGAACGTCTCCCGGCTGGGGAGAAACCGGATCATCGTTCCGGTTTTTTCGCTGGGACCCGTGGTCTCCAGCGGTGCGGTCGGCACCCCGTGTCGGTATTCCTGGTACCAGCGCCGCCCCTGGCGGTGGATTTCCAGAACCAGGCGTTCGGACAGCGCGTTGACCACGGAAACGCCCACGCCGTGCAGTCCGCCCGAGACCTTGTAGGAGTTGTCATCGAACTTCCCGCCGGCGTGCAGGACGGTCATGATGACCTCGGCGGCCGAGCGGCCTTCGTCCTCGTGCAGATCCACCGGAATTCCGCGGCCGTTGTCGGTCACACTGACCGTTCCATCGTCGTGCAGGATCACATCGATTTCGTCGCAGTGGCCCGCCAGCGCCTCGTCGATGGAGTTGTCGACCACCTCGAAAACCATGTGGTGCAGTCCCGTGCCGTCATCGGTATCGCCGATGTACATGCCGGGCCGCTTGCGAACCGCGTCGAGGCCTTTCAGGACCTTGATGCTGCCGGAGCCGTAGGTTTCTTCCGTCATGAGTAACGCGCCTTGAACAAGTCCCTGATTATACCATTGGGCCAATCCGGCCCTGTTCCACGTGGAACAAGGTCGCCCGGCGCGGACAGTCCGAAGTGGCCGTGACCCAGACCTGAACGGCCTGCACGCTCAACCAGTCCAGGAGCTGCGCCAGATGCCCGCCGTCCAGCTCGGAGACCGGGTCGTCGAGCAACAGCATCGGGGGCCGTTCGCCTTGCGCGGCCACGAGCTCCAGCTGGGCGAGCAGAAGCAGCAACGCCAGCAGTTTCTGCTGACCACGGGAAAGCTCCTGGGCGGCCGCGCGACCGCCGCTGGTCAACACCAGGTCGGCCCGATGGGGGCCGCGCCGCGTGAATCCCAGCTCGCGATCGCGCTGACGAAAGGCCGCCACGCTTTCGGCCAGCCCCTGATCCGCGGGATGTCCGGGACGATACGCCAGCTCGATTCGCCCGGGCAATCGAAAACCCAGCTCCGTGGAAAGCCGACCGATCGCCTCAGCAATCGCCGCCACCTGCCCTTCCCGCCAGCGGTTGAGCCGCTCTCCAGCCTCAATCATCGGTCCATCCAGCGCATCGATGAGCTTGTCCGGCGCACCGCCTTTCAGGGCCGCGTTGCGCTGCCGAAGAAAACGCGCGTACCGCCGCCAGATCTCCAGATACGAAGGTTCCACGTGAAACAGCTGCCAGTCGAGCAGCTGACGCCGGTACTCCGGCCCGCCGTCGATCAGGCGGTGGCTGTCCGGCTCCATCAACACCAGCGGGAGGGCCGCGGCGAATTCACTCAGTCGCTGGCAGTCCCTGCCGTCGATCCGACCCCGCCAGCGATCGGCGGAACGCTCCATGCCCAGGCGCCGCTGATCCTCCGCCCGGCGCGCCACAACGCGTAGGGACGAGGCTCCGTGCTGAATGACCGAAGCCACGCGCTGCGTACGAAAGGATCGGCCCCGGGCCAGCACGTAGAGCGCTTCCAGCACGCTGGTCTTGCCCGCTCCATTGGCGCCCACCAGCCAGTTCAGCCCGGGCCCCGGGTCCAGTTCAACCGGGTCCAGGTTACGGACACCCTGGATGGAAAGGCGGTCCAGGCTCATCGCGGCCCGCCCCGTTCATCGCGTTGCGGAAAGGGAAACGTCAGAGCTTGAGCGGCATCACGACTTGGCGCACCGCCTCGTTGTCGGTAGCCGTGACCAGACACGAGCTATTGGCATCCCGCAAAGCCAGGCGAACCTTCTCGCCGTCAATGGATCCGAGCGCATCGAGCAGGTAATTGACGTTGAAGCCGACCTTCAGGCTCTCGTAGGTATGCTCGGCCTCGATCTCTTCGGTCGCCTCTTCCTGCTGGGGATTGTGGGCCACGATGCGCAGCGTCCCCGGCGTCATCTCCAGGCGCACCCCTCGGTACTTCTCGTTCGACAGGATGGCGACGCGCTGCAGCGCATCGACGATCGTGTGCCGATTGGCAACCAGCGACTGGTCCGTCGCCATGGGAATGACCGCCTCGTAATCGGGAAATCGACCATCGATCAGCTTGGTGGTCATGACGATTCGCTCCCGATCGACCCGCAGAAAACCCTGGCCCACGACCAGGTTGAGCGGATCGTCGCTGTCCTCGAGCACCCGATTGAGCTCCAGCACCCCTTTCCGCGGAACGATCAGGCTGCGCACCTCGCCGCTGATCGGCGCCTCGGCTTCGGCCAGGGCAAGACGATGGCCGTCCGTGGCCACGGCCCGTACCGCTCCCTCGCGAAACTCCAGCAACAGGCCGTTGAGATAATGGCGCACATCCTGGTGAGCCATGGCGAAACTCGTCTTCTCCACCAGCCAGCGCAGACGGCCCTGGGTAATCTGGTAGGTCTGCAGGCTGTCGGCCTGATCGCTGGCCGGGAATTCACTGGCCGGCAGGGTGGCCAGGGTGAACCGGCTGCGCCCGGCGTGCAGGGCGAGCTTGTCCTGGTTGAGCTGTACGTTGATCTGCACCCCTTCCGGCAAGGCCCGACAGATGTCGACCAGCTTGCGCGCCGGCACCGTGATGCTCCCGGTTTGAGCGACCTCGGCCTTTGCCCTGGCAATCAGCTCGACTTCCATATCGGTCCCGGTGATTCGCAGACCGTCCTCTACCGCCTCGATCAGGAAGTTGGCCAGTACCGGCAAGGTCTGCCGGCGTTCGACCACGTTGACGACCTGGGCGATCGGGGCCAACAAGGCCTCGCGTGGAATCGAGAATTTCATGATGGCTCCTTACAAGTCCTGATTCATGACGGGAAAACCCGGCGTCCGTTTCTGTTGTTTGTTTATAAAAAGAAAAACATCAGTAGCAGTAGGGGCTGTTGATACTGTGGAAACCGACTTTTTCATTTTATATTCAAATGGTTACCGTTTTTCTTCTGGCTAACTAGCCACCCGGACATGCTGTGAGTGGATTGTGGATAACTTCTTCGTCCCCGATTATCCACAAGTTGACCACCGCTTGTCGGCCCCCTTAACTGGATAACTCCCGCATCAATCGCGCCCGCTCCTCGCGCAGCCGTCCGTCAGTCTCGCACAAACTCTCGATTTTACGACAGCCATGCAGCACCGTCGTATGGTCGCGGCCGCCGAAGGCGTTGCCGATTTCCGGCAGCGAGTGGTCGGTCAGCGACTTGGCCAGAAACATCGCCATTTGCCGCGGTCGGGCAATCGAGCGGGTCCGCCGTTTGGACAACAGGTCGGCTACGCGCAATTTGTAAAAATCAGCCACCGTCTTCTGGATGTTTTCGATCGTGATCAGCCGGTCATGGACGGCGAGCACGTCACGCAGGATTTCCTGCGTGTACTCCAGATCGATCATGCGGCCGGAAAAGCGGGCGTTGGCGATCAGGGAATTCAGCGCCCCCTCGAGATCGCGCACGTTCGAGCGCATCCGCTTGGCGATCAGAAACGCGACCTGATCGCTCAGATCCAGGTCGCGCTCTGCCGCCTTTTTCTGCAGGATCGCTACCCGCGTCTCGAAATCCGGCGGTTCGATCGATACCGTCAATCCCCAGCCGAACCGGGAGCGCAGGCGCGATTCGATACCGTCCACTTCCTTCGGGTAGCGGTCGCAGGTCAGGATGATCTGCTGGCGCGATTCCAACAGACTGTTGAACGTGTGGAAGAATTCTTCCTGGGAGCGATCCTTGCCGGCGAAAAACTGGATGTCGTCGATCAGCAGCGTGTCGACCGAGCGATAGCGCCGCTTGAACTGGTCGATGCTGTCCCGGCGCAGGGCCTGGATCATCTCCGAGACGAACTTTTCCGAGTGCAGATACAAAATCCGTGCCGAGGGATTGGCTTCGGCGATGAACTGACCGGCTGCATGAAGCAGGTGGGTCTTGCCCAGCCCGGTAGAGCCGTACAGCAGGAGCGGGTTGTAGACGGTGCCGGGGTTCTTGGCCACCTGGCGGGCCGCAGCAAAGGCGAGTTCGTTGGATTTGCCGAGGACGAAATTGTCGAACTGGTAGCGATCATCCAGCCCGACGCGTTCGCCGCTGGCCGTCTGCGGCCGGGTCTTTCGGTCTTGCTTCGGGACGTCCTCGACGACGACGACGATCTTGGCCCGGTCGTAGCCCTGGCCGCCGAGGAAATCCCGGATCATGCCCAGGTAGTGGTTTTCGACCTGGTCGCGCACGAAGTCGTTTGGCGCGCTCAGGCGAAAGCGTTCACCGCCGCTTTCGAGCACGCGCAGGGGGCGCAGCCAGGTGTTGAGTTCGTCGAGAGGAACCTGGCGTTCCAGGCGGCTCAGGCACTGCTGCCACAGGGCGGGATCGGTTTCGGGGTTTAGCGGATTGCTCATGCCACTCCAGTTCAGGGGCCGCGGGGTGTCCATCCACCCAACGACCAGGCGTCAAAAGCATTGACTTGATCCCAGCCGAAACGCTATGCTTGACGTCTTTTGTTGCGGGTTTGTCGCGCCCTGCTGCTGGTGGCGCGCTTCATCGTTGCAATCTTACATTGTAGAGTTCTCAAGGCTCCAAGGACAATCGTCATGAAACGCACTTTTCAACCCAGCCGAATCAAGCGCGCCCGGCGTCATGGATTCCGCGCCCGGATGGCCACTGCTTCCGGCCGTGCCATCATCAACGCGCGTCGAGCCAAGGGCCGCAAGCGTCTGGCTTCGAGCAACAGCCGCTGACGGATCGGCGTGCACGGGCTGCCGCGCTCGGCGCGCCTGCTGACCGGGCCGGCGTTCAAGCGGGTTTTCCAGGCACGCCAGGTTTGCGGTAACGCGTATTTCCGGATTCATTCGGCACCGTCGGAGCAGCCCAGGCTGGGCATGGCCGTGTCGCGAAGGGTCTCGACCCGGGCGGTGATCCGGAACCGGATTCGACGCCAGATCCGCGAAACGTTCCGTCATCGACGCGCTCGGCTTCCGGCGCTGGATTACGTGGTTCTGGCCCGCCCGGCTGCCGCCGAACTCGACCGAAACTCCCTGCGCTCGGCGCTGGAACAACTATGGCAGCGTTTTAACTCAACTCCATGAATACTCGAGTCTTTTTCATCCTGATGCTGGGCATCGTGGGCTTCATGCTCTTCCTGGAGTGGCAGCGCGAATACGTTGCCCCGCCGCCGCCGCGCGGTGATGCCATCGAAGAGTCCGCCGACCTGCCCGCCGAACGCAGCGCCCGAGAGGCCGCTGATCTGCCCGAGTTGCCAACCCTGCAGGAAGCGCCGTCGGGCGAGCCCGCCACGCCGGCTCCTTCGGAAATCCGCGCCAGCCGCCGAATCGAAGTCGTCACCGACGTGCTGGCGGTGGACATCGACGCCAACGGTGGCACGCTGGTCGATCTGCGTCTCAAGGACTTCCCGGTCGAGGTCGATCGACCCGATGAGCCGTTCGTCCTGCTGGTTGAGGAGTTGCCCGATCTGTTCGTTGCCCAGGCCGGCCTGCTGGCCGACGGTCTGCCGGCGCCCAACCACACCAGCCGCTGGGAGTTCGAGCGCGATCACTACGAACTCGCCGCCGGCAGCGATCGCCTGGAAGTACCGCTGACCTGGCGCGACGAGTCGGGCCTGGAGGTGGTGGCGACCTGGGTTTTCCATCGCGGCGACTACGTCATCGACCTGGAATTCGACGTCCGCAACCGCACCGGCACGGAATGGCGCGGAGCTCGCTACATCCAGCTTCAGCGCACCGAGCCCGATTTCAGCGATGCCGGGCCGGCGTTCACCAACCCGGAGCGTTTCAGCTACAGCGGCGCGGCTTGGTTCAGCCCGGGCGACGGCATGCGCAAGCTGTCATTTTCCGATATTCGCTCGCGCAATCACAGCGACACGTTCGAGGCCGGCTGGATGGCCTTCATCCAGCACTACTTTCTTGCTGCCTGGATTCCGCCCGAAGAGCAGGTCCACCGCTACGCGACTCGCTACGTATCCGATGACCGCCTGCCGCGCTTCGTGGTCTCGGCGACCTCGCCGCAGGTCACGATTGCCGACCAGACCTCCCACAGTTTCGCCGCCCGTCTCTATGCCGGACCGAAGCTTCAGAACCGCCTGAACGAAGTCGCCGACGGCCTGGTGCTGACCGTCGACTACCGCTGGTTCCGCGTGCTGTCCCAGCCCTTGTTCTGGGTGCTGGACAAGATTCACTCGGTGATCAATCACTGGGGCTGGTCGATCGTGGTCCTGACCCTGCTGATCAAACTGGTCTTCTACAAGCTCACCGAAGCACAGTTTCGCTCCATGGGCAAACTGCGCAAGCTGCAGCCGCGCATCCAGCAGCTGAAGGAGCGCTACGGCGACGATCGCCAGAAGTTCGGCCAGGCGATGATGGACATCTACAAGAAGGAAAAGGTGAACCCGCTCGGCGGCTGTTTGCCCATCCTCGTCCAGATTCCGATCTTCATCTCCCTGTACTGGGTTCTGCTGGAATCCGTCGAGCTGCGCCAGACCGCGTTCCTCTGGGTCCCCGACCTGAGCCGTCCGGATCCCTACTTCATCCTGCCGGTGCTCAACGGGATCTTCATGATCATCACCCAGCGCCTGATGCCGACGGCGGGCATGGACCCGATGCAGCGCAAGCTCATGATGTGGCTGCCGGTGGTGTTCGCGTTCCTGTTCGCGCTCTTCCCGGCCGGGCTGGTGCTGTACTGGGCGACCAACGCGGGCGTTTCGCTGGCCCAGCAGTGGTACATCCTCAAACGGCTTGAGCGGGAAGGCTGACACCATCTGCGCCATCGCCACCCCGCCCGGCCGCGGCGGGGTTGGCGTGATCCGCCTGTCCGGCCCCGAAAGTTTCGCCATCGCCGAGCACCTGGCCGGGTCCTTGCCGCCGGTGCGCGTGGCCGCCTTGCGCAAGTTCCGGGATGCTTCCGGCCGCGTCATCGACGAAGGCCTGATCCTGGGTTTCGCGGCGCCGGCCTCGTTTACCGGCGAGGACGTGGTCGAGATGCACGCCCACGGATCGCCCGTGGTCCTGGAGCTGCTGATGACTGCGTGCGTCGACCGCGGCGCCCGCCGCGCCGGTCCCGGCGAGTTTTCCCAGCGCGCCTTCCTGAACGATCGGATGGATCTGACCCAGGCCGAAGCCGTGGCCGACCTGATTGCCGCGGGCACCGAAAAAGCCGCGCGCGCGGCCCGGCGCAGCCTGGACGGCGAGTTTTCCGCGCACGTCGACGAACTGGGGGAAGCCCTGGTCGACCTGCGGGTCTGGATCGAAGCGGCGCTGGATTTTCCCGACGAAGACGTGGATTTCCTGGCCGACGGGCAGGTGCTGGCCCGAACCGACGGCTTGATCGAGCGCCTCGAGCAGTTGCTGGCCCGCGCCGACAGCGGCCGCCTGCTCAACAACGGCGTGCGCATTGCCATCATCGGCCCGCCCAACGCCGGCAAATCCAGCCTGCTCAACGCCCTGGCCCGGCGCGACAGCGCCATCGTCACCGCCACGCCCGGCACCACCCGCGACGTGCTGCGGGAAACGATCAGCATTGCCGGGCTGACCGTGACCCTGGCCGACACCGCCGGCCTGCGCGAGACCCGCGACCGGATCGAGGCCGAAGGCGTCAAGCGCGCCCGCCGTGAAATGCAGGCCGCCGACCTGATCTTCTGGGTCGTCGACAGCGCGGCCGACCAGGCCCAGCCGCCGCCGGGTCTGCCTGCCAGCGTGCCGCTGTTCCGGATTCACAACAAGATCGACCTCAGCGGTCTGCCGGCCCGTCGCCGGGGCCGCGAGGTCTGGTTGTCGGCCGCCACCGGCGACGGCCTTGCGCTGCTCGAGCAGCAGGTCGCGGCCGAGCTGGGCCTGAGCGAAACATCCGGCGGCGAATTTTCCGCCCGCCAGCGCCACGTCGATCAGCTCGCCGCGGCGCTGGAGTGCGTCCGCCGCGGCCGCGACGAGCTGGCCGCCAGCGGATCGGGTGAACTGCTCGCCGAGGAACTGCGCGCCGCCGCGTCCGCCCTGGCCGAAATCACCGGCACGATGAGTGCCGACGAGCTGCTGGGCCGGATTTTTTCCGGTTTCTGCATCGGCAAATAATCCACGAAGCCCTTTTCGATGAGCCTGCATCCCGAAACCGCCGCCACCATCGCCGCGCAGCTGGGGATGGAAACGACCCGGCTCGAACGCCACCCGGTCGGCGGCGGCAGCATCGCCCGATCGACCCTCCTTCGGGCCGGACCGAAGCGAGCGTTCGTGAAAACCCTGCCGGCGGAACAGGCCGGCCTGGTGAACGCCGAACGCGATGGACTGGGTGCCCTGGATGCCGCTGGAGCGGTGCGCGTTCCCGCCATCCTGGGCCACGGCGAGACCGACGGACTGGCCTGGCTGGCCCTGGAATCCCTGGAACTGCAAGCCCGCAGCGCAGTCGCCGACGCCGCTCTTGGTCATCAACTGGCAAGCCTGCATCGCGCCACGGGCCCCGCCTTCGGCTGGCATTGCGCCAACTACATCGGCCGGACCCCCCAGTCCAACCGTTTCGACGAGGACTGGTGCCGCTTTTTTCGCGACCAGCGCCTGGCCCCGCAAATCGATCTTTTGCGGCGGCGTCATCCCGAGGCCTGCGGCGATCCGGACGCCGCCTTGAAAAGCTGGGAACGCCAGGCGGGCGGACACCGTCCGGCCACCGCGCTGCTGCACGGTGATCTGTGGTCGGGAAACGCCGCCGCGCTGGCCGCCGATGAGCCGGTGATCTTCGATCCGGCCGTCCACTACGGCGATCGGGAATGCGACCTGGCCATGGCGGCGTTGTTCGGCGGTTTTTCCGAGGCCTTCTTTCGCGCCTACGTCAGCGCCTGGCCACTGCCCGACGGCTGGCAGAAACGACGACCCTGGTACCAGCTCTACCACGTGCTCAACCACGCCAATCTGTTTGGCGGGTCCTACGTCGGCCAGGTCCGGCAGGAACTCGACCGGCTGCAGGGGTTGGGCTGAATCCGGGATCCGCTCGGGCCGCCGACGTCAAAATTGTTACACTTGTAACCAATTCGGACGCAAGCAAGAGAAACGAATCATGGGATTACTGGTCGACGGACAGTGGCAGGATCAGTGGTACGACACCGACTCCACTGGCGGTCGTTTCGAGCGTTCGGCCGCGGCCTTCCGCAACTGGATCACCGCGGATGGCCAGGCCGGGCCGGACGGGGTCGACGGTTTCAAGGCCGAGCCCGACCGGTATCACCTGTACGTGGCCTATACCTGCCCGTGGGCGCACCGTGCGCTGATCTTTCGCAAGCTGAAAAAGCTCGAAGACATGATCAGCGTTTCCGTGGTCAACCCGATCATGCGCGAGCACGGCTGGACGTTTCGGCCCGGCTACAAGGTCATCCCCGATCCCGCCCACGGCGCGGAGTTCATGCACCAGGTCTACACGGCGGCCAAATCCGATTATTCCGGCCGGGTGACCGTTCCCGTAGTCTGGGACAAACAGCGCAACACCATCGTCAGCAACGAATCGGCCGACATCATCCGCATGTTCAATTCGGCGTTCGATGCGGTCGGCGCCGCGCCGGGGGACTACTATCCCGAGGATCTGAGAGCCGAAATCGACGAGATCAACGCGGTCGTGTACGACCACGTCAACAACGGCGTCTACAAGTCAGGCTTTGCGACCACCCAGGAGGCCTACCAGGAAGCGGTGATCCCGCTGTTCGAGACCCTGGACTGGCTGGAAGAGCGTCTGTCCGCGCGGCGTTATCTGTGCGGCGACCGCCTGACCGAAGCCGACTGGCGTCTGTTCACTACCCTGATCCGCTTCGACGCGGTCTACGTGGGCCACTTCAAGTGCAACATCCGGCGCATCGAGGACTACCCGAACCTGTCGAACTACCTGCGCGAGCTCTACCAGATGCCGGGCGTTGCCGAAACCGTCGAGTTGCGCGCGATCAAGATGCACTACTACGGCAGCCACGACACCATCAATCCGCACTACATCGTTCCGGTCGGCCCGGCGCTGGACTTCCATCGCCCGCACGATCGAGCTGCCCGCCTCCCGGTTCCCTAATTAGCCGCATGGCCCACTAGTCCAGGCGGTTGTACTTGGTCGCCCGACCCTTCGCCTTGGCGACCGGATACTTGTCGGCGTTGATCCGCATCTTGCGCTGCACGGCCGGGCCCAGGGCGATGTCCAGGCGTGAGGACAGGTTGGCCAGGTAGATCTGGATGTCGGCCATCTCCATGGCCACGGCCTCCAGTTCTTCCGCCGGGAGGCACCGGCTCTGTTCTTCGGTCAGCCACTGGAAGTGCTCGACCAGCTCGCCCACCTCCCCGGCCAGCGCCATGACCAGGTTCTTTGGCGACTGGAACTGATCCCAGTCGCGTTGCTCGACAAAACCCCGGAGCTGTTCCTTGAACCGGTCCAGCTCCGGCCACTCCTGTTCGTCCTTATCCATGGGGCTCCTGTGCGGGATTGGGTCGGGAAACCAGACGGTCGCGACCGGCAGCCTTGCCTTCGTACATGGCCTGGTCGGCGCGCAGGATCGCCGCGTGAAGCTCGTTTTCAACCTCGACAAGACCAAACGTCAGGCGGATGTGCAGAGGGCCGACCCCGGTCTCGAGGGGGTGCTTCTTCAGATCGGCTCGAAGGCGTTCGATGGCGGCAGCGGCACTTTCCAGCGAGGTGTCGGGAAGCAGGCAGAGAAACTCCTCGCCGCCCCAGCGGGCAATCAGATCGGATGTGCGAAACGACTCGCGCAAGCGCCGACCCAGGCCTTCCAGGATTTCGTCGCCGACGGCGTGACCATGGCGGTCATTGATCGGCTTGAAATGATCGATGTCGGCAATCAGCAGGCTCAGCGGTGTCCCGTACCGTCGCTTGCGGGCCAGTTCCTGATCGGCCATCTCTTCCAACGCGCGGCGGTTGAGCAGTCCGGTCAGCGGGTCCCGCCGCGCCAGCTTGCTGATCCGGGTGACGGCCTGCTCGAGCTCGTTGTTGCGCGCGGCCAGCTGCTCGCGCAGGCGAGACTGCAGGCGATGAGCGCGCAGCGCCACGACCGCGGCTGCGGAGGTGATGATCAAAACGATGGCCAGGGCGATCAGCAGCGCATTGCGGAGCCGAATCCGGGTCGCCTGCAGATCGGCGTCGAGGCGAAGTAGCTGCAGTTCGGCGGCGCTGCGGTCGACCTGGTAGCGAACTTCAAGCTCCTCGACCATGGCCTGGCGATCGCGCTCAAGATTTTCGTCGCGCAGCAAAATCAGCTCGCGGTAGCGATCGACGGCAGCGCCTGGCTGGCCCATACGGTCATGCATTTCGGCCAGCAACACCAACAGCTCGCGATGCACGGTGGGAACAACGCCGCGGGCGATCTGAAGGCCATCTTCGTAGACCTCGAGGGCTTCGTCCGGTCGGTCCTGCGCCGACCTGAGTTTACCCACAGCAAGCCGTATCCCGGCGCGCAGGCGGCTGCCCCCGAACGAGTCGATTTCGGCCATGGCGTGTGGACACGCCCGGTCGGCCTCATCCAGGTCTCCGCTGTCGACCAGCAGATCGCAGATGTTGGCCAAGGCGAGGATGCGAATGGAAACGTCTCCCAGACGCTCGCCCATCGCCAGCACTTTGCGCTGCATCGGCAGGGCGGCGTCCGGGCCTTCGATGGCGGCCAGCACGTTCGCCACGTTGCCCTTGTAGGTGGCGATCAGGAAATCGTCATCGGCTTGTCGGGCGGTCGCCAGGGCCAGCTCGAAATAGTCGCGCGCCCGAACCCGGTCGTCGGCAAAGTTGTGGGTCATGCCGATGGCGTTGTAGACAACGGCCAGCTGCTCGAGATGATCGGTGCCCTCCAGCAGTTGGCGGGCGCTGTGGAATTGCTCCATGGCAATGCCGTAGTGGCCCTGTTCGGCTTCGATGGTGCCGCGCATCAACAGCGCCTGGGCCTCCAGTCTCACGTTGCCGAGCCATTGCGCCAACTGGCCCAGGCGATCGGCATCGGTCATGGCCAGGGCATAGTTGCCCTGGCCGCGCAAAAGCATGATGCGCAAGCGATACAGCCCCGCCAGATTTTCCGGGTCGGTTTCGGCGCCAGGATCAGGATCGTCCTGGCCGAGGACATGATCCAGCAAGTCCAGGGCGGCTTCCGGCTGTTCGGAGCGCAGGTGCAGGACCTCCTGCATCTGCTCAGCCCGGTCGCCTGGCTCGACTGCTACCGGTGCCGCGCTCAACATCAGCAAAGCGGCCAGTAGCGCGAAGGCTCTCATCGGGTAGCTCCTGCAGAATCGGCCGGATGGCGGGTCTCCAGTCTGCCACAGTCGGGCGGAGTTGCCGAGGAATTCAGGTACCGCAGAAGGTGGTCAATACGCGTTCATCCAGCCGCGGCGGCCGGGCCAGGTCGGCGGCTTCCGGCTGATCGTCGAACGGCCGCGACAGCACCTTGTGCAGGCGCCGCATCGGCTCGAAGTCGAGCCGATCGATGGCCGCATCCACCGCCTGCTGGGCGAGATGGTTGCGCAGAATGAAGGCCGGGTTGACCTGCTGCATGGCAGCTTGTCGCGTGGCATCGCCCCGACCCTCGGCGGCCACGCGCTGGCGCCAGCGCGCGGCCCAGCTGTCGAACAGGTCGGGGTCGCTGAACAGTTCCCGAACCGGCCCATCCCGGTCCGGTCCGGCGCCAGGCAGTTCGCCCAGACCGCGGAAGACCAGGGTCATGTCGGTCGCGCCGCTGGCCATTGCGTCCATCAGGTCCAGGGCCAGGCGGGCGTTTTCCTCCCGGTCGGGATCCAGGCCGATCTTGGCCGCCAGCCCGGGATGGAAATACGACTCGAAGCGGGCCGGAAAGGTCTGCAGCACCTCGTTGGCGATCTCGACCGACTTCTCCCGGCTCGGATCGAGCAGGGGCAGCAGGCATTCGCACAGGCGCGCCAGGTTCCAGTGAGCGATCGCCGGCTGCTGGTTGTAGGCATAGCGCCCGCCTTGATCGATGGAGCTGTAGACCGTGGCCTGATCGAAGGTATCGAGGAAGCCGAACGGACCGTAGTCTATGGTTTCGCCGACGACCGAACAATTGTCGGTGTTCATCACGCCATGGATGAAGCCGACCCGCAGCCAGTCGGCAATCAGCCGGGCCTGGCGGTCGATGACCTGCAAGAGCAGGGAGGCGTATGGATTCGTGGCGTCCCGGCAGTCCGGGTAGTGGCGCTCGATGACGTAGTCGGCCAGGAGACGGACTTCGTCGTCCCGCTTGCTGCGGGCGAAGAATTCGAACGTGCCGACCCGCACGTGGCTGTTGGCGACCCGACACAAAATGCCGCCCGGCTCGATCTGCTGGCGCATGACCCGCTCGCCGGTAGCGACGGCGGCCAGGGCGCGGGTGGTGGGAATTCCGAGCGCATGCATGAACTCGCTGGCCAGGTATTCGCGCACCACCGGGCCGATCGACGAACGTCCATCGCCGCGTCGGGAGAACGCCGTCGGTCCGGAGCCCTTCAGCTGGACGTCGCGCCGCGTGCCTTCGCGGTCGACGATCTCGCCGATTAGCAGCGCGCGCCCGTCGCCCAGGCGCGGGACCCAGTGGCCGAACTGGTGCCCGGCGTAGCCCATGGCGATCGGTTGCGCTCCGGCCGGCAGACGATTGCCGCTCAGCATGGCCATGCCGTCCTCTCCCGCCAGCCAGTCCGGATCGATCCCCAACTCCTCGGCCAGCCCGCGGTTGAGCGCAATCAACTCCGGCTGCGCGACCGGCGTCGGCGCCTGGCGGCTGTGGAATGCATCGGGCAGACGAGCGTAGCTGTTGTCGAAGTGCGGACCGGTCGCGTTCATCGTGGACTGTACATCGCAGAAAGCAAGCTTCAAGCTAGCAGATGCGTCAAGACGACCGTGTCGGGGCGTGTCGCTCGGCGATCGAATGGAGGCAGCGCGGCAAAGCTGTGATGTATTTCACGGTCTGAGAACACAAATTCCAAGGTGCAGGGCTGATTGTGAATAAAAAATGATTTTCACTTGACTTTGCCTTGTCAGTTACGGCAGGTTAAAAAGTCCGGAC
The DNA here is from genome assembly GCA_003560975.1 of Gammaproteobacteria bacterium. Classification (GTDB taxonomy): domain Bacteria; phylum Pseudomonadota; class Gammaproteobacteria; order Xanthomonadales; family Wenzhouxiangellaceae; genus Wenzhouxiangella. Next base: position 11,851 of record PWJA01000272.1, on the reverse strand, counting down.
CAGGATTCCAGCCGGTTCCGAAGTACCCATTCCGTGCAATCACACCGAGGGAACTCCATGACGATCACGAAATACTTCCTGCCTGCGGCAGCCGCTGCGATCTGTGTTGCCCTGGGCAGCACCGCAGCCCTGGCCGACGACAACCGCTACATCATCCAGTTCGCCCCCGGCGCGGCCGGCCAGGGCAAGGCCGCGGTCCAGGCCTTCGGCGGCGAGATCAAGGTCGACCTGACCGATCGCAGCGTCAATGCCGTGGCCGTCACCTTGCCCGCTCAGGCGCTGAACGGTCTGCAGAACAACCCAAACGTGGTTCTCATCGAATCGGACAGCCGCGTCTTCCCGATGGCCGAGCGAATCCCCTACGGGATCCCCATGGTCCAGGCGGATCTGGTCAGCGATGTCAACGCCTCGAACCAGAAAGTCTGCATCATCGACTCCGGCTACCACATCGGCCACAGCGATCTCCAGGACCTCAACGTCACCGCCACTTTCGATTCGCGCAGCGGCGACCCGTTCATCGACTCCTGCGGTCACGGCACCCACGTCGCCGGCACGATCGTTGCGCTTTCCAACGGAGAAGGCGTGATCGGCGTCCTGCCCAGCGGCCTGGTTGGCCTGCACATCGTCAAGACCTTCGGCGACGACAACTGGACCGGTGGATCCTGCAGCTACACCTACAGTTCCGACATTGTCGATGCCGGCTACAAGTGTGCCGATGCTGGCGCTACGGTCATCAATATGAGCCTGGGCGGCGGTAGCTACAGTTCCACTGCCGATGCCGCCTGGAGCGACATTCTGAACAACCGCAACGTCCTGCCGGTCGCCGCCGCCGGCAACAGCGGCAACACTGCCTACAGCTACCCGGCGTCTTACCCGGGCGTCGTTTCGGTGGCCGCCATCGACAGCAACAAGAACCTGGCCAGCTTCTCCCAGCGCAACGACCAGGTCGAGTTGTCGGCACCGGGCGTGGCCGTGGAGAGCACGGTTCCTTACGGTAGCCAGGGCGTTCTCGTCTCCGGCAGCGAATACAACAGCAGCCCGATGGATCGTTCGGCCAGCGGTTCGGCCAGCGGCAGCCTGGTCAATGGTGGCCTGTGCGATGCCACAGGTAACTGGTCCGGGCGCGTCGTCCTGTGTGAACGAGGGTCCATCTCGTTTTCCGAGAAGGTGGCCAACGCCGAAGCCGGTGGCGCCGTCGCGACGGTCATCTACAACAATGAGCCAGGCGGTTTCCTGGGCACCCTGGACTGCAATGGTCCGTCCTGGCGCGCCTGCTCCTCCGGCCCGGCCGTTTCCCTATCGCAGGAAGATGGTCAGATCCTGGTAGCCAACGAGCTGGGAAATACCGCGTCGGTATCCACCACGGTGACTGCGCCGGCGAGCGGCTATGACACCTATAACGGCACCTCCATGGCAACTCCGCACGTGGCCGGTGTCGCTGCGCTGGTCTGGAGCTACGTGCCTGAATTGAGCGCGACCGATATTCGCACCGTTCTCCAGGTCACCGCCGAAGATCTTGGCGATCCCGGACGGGACAACAGCTTTGGCTTCGGGCTGGTTCAGGCCAGGGCGGCACTGGACTACCTCGGCATCGACAGCGGCGATCCCGCACCGGAGCCGGAGCCAGAACCGGAGCCGAACCAGCCGCCGACCGCCGCCTTCAGCTTCAGCTGCACCGAACTGGCCTGCAACTTCGACGGCAGCGCCAGCAGCGATTCCGACGGCACCGTCGAAACCTACAGCTGGAGCTTCGGCGACGGCAGCAGCGGTAGCGGATCCATGGTCAGCCATACGTACGCTGCGGATGGCGACTACACAGTCACCCTGACGGTCACCGACGATCAGGGAGCCAGTGACAGCACCAGCAAGCTGGTAACCGTCGAGGCGATCCCCGAGCCGGAACCTGAACCCGAACCAGGTGATATCACGCTGACGGCCGACGGCTACAAGGTCCAGGGTCGCTGGCGCACGGACCTGGCCTGGTCCGGTGCGGAGGGCGCGAACGTCGACATCTACCGCGATGGCAGCTTGTTGACCACGGTTGCCAACAACGGCGCCTATACCGATGCCACCAACATTCGTGGCGGCGGGTCCTTGACTTACCAGGTCTGCGAAGCGGGGACGAGCACCTGTTCGGCCAGCGTGACGGCCTTCTTCTGATCGTTCAAGGCTGAATTACGCTCATCTGGCCCGGCCACTTCGGTGGCCGGGCTTTTTTTGGTTGCTGTCCGGCCTCTTCGCCTGCTCGATTCCGCCTCGCTTGTCACTTGACGCCTTCACTACCTGCGGTAACACTTCTCCACCTCAACCCAAGCGGAGTACCCCCAAGCATGAAAACCCGTATCGCGCTGATCGCCATCGTGACCCTGGCCGTCGGCCTGACCGGCCTGGCCCTGGCCAGCCCCAGTGTGGAAGACCAGATCAAGGCGCGCCAGTCGGCCTACACCTTCATGGGCTGGAACATGAGCCTGATCCGGGCCCAGGTGATCGATCAAGACGTCGAATTCAATGCCGACCAGGTACGCGCCTGGGCCAACGCCATTGCCGCCACCGCCAACTCCGGCATGAGCGCGATGTACAGCCCGGCCTCGGTCGAAGGCACCGGCTGGAAGCCGACCCGTCTGAAGCCGGAGTTCTTCGACGAGCTCGACAAGGTCGGCGAGATCGCCGGCAATTTCATCCGCGAGGCCACCGCCCTGGCCGAGGTGGCCGAAGGCGGTGACATCGACGCCATCGCGGCCCAGTTCCGCGCCACCGGTGATTCCTGCAGCGCCTGTCACCGCAACTACCGCGCCTCGGAATAGATCGGGCCACCGGCGCGCGCGTTGCGCGCGCCTTCCGACTCTTACAAACCGCCTTCGCCGTGGTCGCTGCGCGCAAGCGGCGCGAAATGCGACTGGTCGGCGGTTTGTCGGAAATGCTCCAGCGCCCAGTGCACGGACGGAAACGCCAGTTCATCCCACGGAATCTCGTCCCAGGTGAACAGGCCGACCTCGCGTGATTCCGGCCCGGCCTCGATGTCGGGCGTGAGCAGACGCGAGCGGTAGATCAGCTGCACCTGGCTGATTCGGGTGATGGCGTACGTGGCCAGCAGCTGGTCGATTTCCAGCCGGGCCCGCGCCTCTTCCCAGGCCTCGCGCAAGGCGCCCGCTTCCGGGCTCTCGTTTTGTTCCAGGTAGCCGGCCGGCAGGGTCCAGTAGCCGATGCGCGGGTCGATCGCGCGCCGGCACAGCAGAATCCTGTCTTCCCAGGTGGCCACCGAGCCGACCACGATCTTGGGGTTTTCGTAATTGACGAAACCGCAGCGATCACAGACCAGGCGCTGGCGATCGTCCTCTTCCGGGGTGCGGCGGGTGAACTGGATGGATGGGCGAGACATTGACATGACCAGAGGATAGCGCGCACGTCGTGACCGGTGGGCCAATCACCATCCCAGATCCGGCGGGGGCGGCGGGGGCGGGGAGAGCAGTGCCCCGTTGGCTACCCACACGGCGCCGGCCGCGATCAGTACGGCGAGGAGGAAGGCAACCCAGCCGCCGCCGCGGGCGTGGCGTGCATCGCGCGCTTCGACCTGCCTGCGCCCGGTGATCATCGGTTTGACCAGGCGCTCGCGCTTGATCAGTTCGTGGAAAGCAATGGCGGCCAGGTGCAGCGCGATCAGACCGTAGATCACGTATTCCATGCGCATGTGCCAGCCGGTCAGCTGGCTGGCGGTGTCACCGGAAACGGCCCGGCGCAGCGGCCCGGTGTAGGCAATCACGTCATCGGCGAACAGCCCGGTAATCGACTGGAACGCCAGCACGCCGAGAATGGCAAACACCGACAGCGCGCCCAGCGGGTTGTGGCCCAGGCCGTGCCAGCGCCCGCGCACATAGTCGGAGAGAGTTTTCGGCCCCGGCGCAAAGGCCCAGAAGCGCGCATGGGTCGAGCCGATCAGGCCCCAGACCAGCCGAAACGCCAGCAGCCCCACCACCGCCAGCCCGAAGCGGCCGTGCCAGTCCATGGCCTTGATCTGCACCGAGATCAACGCACCCGCGACACAGATCAGCAGCAGCCAGTGAAACAGCCGCAGGGGCAGGTCCCAGACGCGAATGCTGGTCGGCTTCAAAAGCAATCAACCCGGGGAGGATTCAGTCTCCAGCTTATCCACTCCGGGTCAAGACTGGCAAGCACGGACCGCATTCCATGGGGAGCCTTTCTCTCGATGCCCATGACCACCGGCAGGGGCGAGGGGCAACCGCGATCGGTTATTCTCCGAGGTCTTTCGAATCAGCGATGAGTCAAGCAATGCCCGCGAAACTGACCTCCCTCCTGACCGCCCTGCTGCTTTGGTCCCTGGCCGGCGCTCTGTCTGCCGAACCGACGTATCTGCTGCGCCAGCCGGCCGTGTCGGCCGACCATCTGGCCTTTGTCTACGCCGGCGACCTGTGGGTCAGCGACCGCGACGGCGCCAACCCGCGGCGACTGACCACCAGCCCGGCCGAAGAGAACAACCCGCATTTCTCGCCCGACGGGCGTCGGATCGCCTTTGCCGCCGACTACGAAGGCAGCACCAATGTGTACGTCATCAGCGTGGAGGGCGGCAACCCCACGCGCCTGACCTGGCACCCCGGCAGCGACATTCCGGTGGGCTGGAGCGCCGATGGCGACGCCGTGGCCTTTGCCTCGCGCCGCGAGACCGATCACGGCCGTTCGGCCCAGCTGTACCACGTCTCGGTCGAAGGCGGTGCGCCGGTCAAGCAGATGGAAGCGCGCTTCTTCCGCGGTCAGTGGGACGAGTCGGGTGAACGTCTGGCCTACATCGACTTTGGGCCGGCCTACAACGGACTCTACGGCGGCAGCGCGGGCTGGCGCGGGTATCGCGGCGGCACCTCGCCTTCGATCCGCATCCTCGATCCGACCCGCGGTGCGGTCCAGACCATCCCGGGTGAACGGGTCAACGACATCAACCCGCTGTGGTTCGGCGACTACGTGCTGTTTTTGTCCGACCGCGACGACAAGGTCTTCAACCTGTTCCTGTTCAACCCGGACACCGAAGAACTGGTGCGCCTGACCGACCAGGAAACCTGGGACATCCGCTGGGCGGCCCGCCGGGGCAACCACGTGGTCTTCGAGGCGGGCGGGCGTCTGCACGAGTTCGATATCGGCACCCAGACCCAGCGAACCCTGGAGATTTCGCTCAACCCCGACCTGCCGCAGCGCCGGCCGGGCTGGAAGGATGTTCGCGGTCAGATCCAGAACGTCGGCCTGTCGCCCAACGGCAAGCGCGCGGTCATCACCGCCCGGGGCGAGGTCTTCACCGTGCCGGTCGAGCATGGCTCGACCCGCAATCTGACCGGAACCGACGGGGTGCGCGAGTACACCGCGCTGTGGTCGCCGGCCGGCGACCAGGTCGCCTGGATCGTCGAATCGCTGGAAGGCCAGCGCCTGGTGGTGACCGACCAGTCGGGCCTGGGTGAGAAGAACGAGTTCGATCTGGGCCCGGACTTCTACACCCTCAAGGCCTGGGATGCCGAGCAGGGCCGCATCGTGTTCGAAGACAACCGCATGCGCCTGCACGTGATCGAGCTGGCCTCCGGCGAGGTCAGCGAACTCGATCGCAGCCCGCGTCAGGGCGGTTTCGACGTCGCCTTCTCGCCCGACGGGCGCTACCTGGCCTACACCCTGCGCCGACCGAACTACCTGCGCGACCTCATCATCCATGATTTCGATAGCGGCCAGGCGCACACGGTCAGCGACGGCATGGCCGACGCGGCCGCCCCGGCCTTCAGCCCGGACGGGGACTACCTGTACTTTGCCGCCTCGACCAACGCCGGCCCGACCCGGTTTGGCCTTGACATGACCAGCCAGGAGCGCCCGTTCCGGGCCGGCTTGTACGCGTTGGTGCTCCAGGCCGACGGCGCATCGCCCCTGGCGCCGCGGACCGGAGACGAGGAAGTCGGCGCGAACGGCGACGACAACGGTGCCGATGAAACCAACGGCGACAGCAACGGCAACGACGAGGAAACGGTCGCCCCGCCGATCGACTTCGACGGCCTGATGGCGCGCAAGATCGCCCTGCCCGTCGCCAAGGGCAATTACGGCGATCTTTTTGTCGCCCATGACGGCAGCCTGTTCTACATGCATCGCGTCCAGCCCGGCGCCACCGTCGAGCAGCCGGGCGAGCCCGTCGCACGCCACAACGAGCTCAAGCGCTTTGACCTGGAAAAGCGCGAGGCCGCGGCGGTGCTGAGCGGACTGAACGGGTACCTGATGGCCGCCGGTCGGCGGCATCTGCTGATCCAGCGTGACTCCGGCGCCCTGGCCGTGGCCGAGGTGGGCGCGAGCCTGTCACCGGAAAACCTGGACCTGTCCGATCTGCGCATGGACATCGATCCGGCGCGCGAGTGGGCCCAGATCTTCGACGAAGGCTGGCGCTTCCAGCGCGAGTTCTTCTACGCCGCCAACCTGCACGGGCTGGACTGGGACGCGGTCTACCAGCAGTACCGGCCGCTGCTGGCCCACGTCGGCCGGCGCGAAGACCTCAACGACCTGATGGTGCAGATGATCGCCGAGCTGCACGCCGGCCACAACCGGGTCGGCGGCGGCGATGTTCACCGCGAGTCCGGCCCCGGCGTGGGCCTGCTGGGTGCCAACTTCGAGATCGACCAGAACCGCTGGCGCATTGCCCGCATCTACTCCGGCGAGGCCTGGAATCCGTTCATCCACGGCCCGCTGGCCCGCCCGGGTTCAAAAGCCCAAGCCGGTGAATACATCCTGGCCGTCAACGGTCGCGAACTGACTGCCGAGGACAACCTGTTCCGGCATCTGCACAACACGGTCGATGAGCAGATCACCCTGACCATCGGTCCGCGCGCGGACGGTGGAGACGCGCGTGACGTGCTGGTCGAGCCGACCGACAGCGAAAACGGCCTGCGCCTGTGGGCCTGGATCGAGGCCAACCGTCAGGCCGTGGACGAGGCCACCGACGGGCGCGTCGGCTACATCTACCTGCCCAACACCGCCGGGCCGGGCTACACCTTCTTCAACCGCATGTTCTACGCCCAGCTCGACCGCGAGGCGGTCATCATCGACGAGCGCGCCAACGGTGGCGGCCAGGCGGCCAACTACATCGTCGAGGTGTTGTCGCGCCCGCACCTGTCGAACTGGGTGTACCGCGACGGACTGATGGCGACCACGCCCATGGGCGCCCTGCACGGTCCGAAAGTCATGATGATCGACCAGGACGCCGGTTCCGGTGGCGATTACCTGCCCTATGCCTTCCGCGAACTGGGCATCGGCCCGCTGCTGGGCACGCGCACCTGGGGCGGCCTGATCGGCATCTTCAAAAATCCCCCGCTGATCGATGGCGGCGTCATGACCGTGCCGCACTTCCGCTTCGTGGATACCGACAACCACTGGTCGATCGAAAACGAAGGCGTGGCCCCGGATATCGAAGTGCTGCTCGATCCGGTCGCCACCAACGAAGGTCGTGATACCCAGCTCGAGGCGGCGATCTCCGAAATCCTGGAGATGCTGGAAAACTGGAGCGACGACATCCACCGCGAACCGCCGCCCTTGCCGACCGAACTGGGCCGATAGTTCGGAATTGCCGAAAAGGCAGCGACCGTAGCTTGATGGCCCTCAAGAAGACGGTGACCGAAAGCGCTGTCTTTCACATTCCCGGGGCCACCGGTATACTGCGCTGAAGCGGGCCCAATCGGCGGTTGCCGGTCGGTCTCGGCCCAGTACTGCGGGGCGGGGGACTGCAGCCGCATCGATTGCTCTCGGGAGCAGCCAGGCATGACCAAACTCAGCTACGGGCTGAACGAGCTGGTGCGTGAACTCCAGCGCCGCCACGTGTTCCGCGTGATGGGTGGCTATCTGGTCAGTTTCTGGGTCGTCTTGCAGGTGGGTGACGTGACCCTGGCGCCGCTGGGGGCTCCCGCATGGGTCATGCTGGTCTTGATCGCCATCGGCATCCTCGGCGCCCCGGTGGTGTTCGCCCTGGCCTGGTTTTACGACCTGACCACCGAAGGCGTCCGCAAGACCGAAGCCGCGGGCACCGACGCCGCGCCCGCGCAGGTAGTCGGCGGGCGCTGGGTCGACTACGTGATCATCGCCGCGCTGGCCCTGATCCTGGCCTTCGTCCTGCTGCAGCGCGACCGCCAGCTGCCCGTCGTGGGGTCGAGCATCGCGGTGCTGCCGTTCAGCGATCTGAGCGCCGAGCAGAACAACCAGTACTTTGCCGACGGCATCTCCGAGGCCATCATGGATCGCCTCGCCCAGATCGCCGGGATCCAGCTGGCTGCGCGCACGTCCAGTTTCTCGCTGCGCGATGCCGGGCTTGACGCCCGCGATACCGCGCAGCGCCTGGGCGTGGAGTCGCTGCTGGAAGGCAGCGTGCGTCGCTCCGGCTCGCGCCTGCGGATCAGCGCCCGCCTGATCGACGGCCGCTCCGGCACCCAGGTCTGGAGCGAAACCTTCGACGGCGCGCTCACGGACGTATTCGAGCTGCAGGATCAGATCTCGCGCGCGATCGCCGGCATGATGGAAGTGCAGCTCAAGCTGCCGGGCATCCAGGCCGTCGCCACGAACAATACGCAAGCCTACGACCAGTACCTGCGTGGTCGCGATCAGCTGCGCCGGGCCGGTTCGACGCAAAACCTGAACCAGGCCGTGGAGTACTTCCAGAACGCGCTGCAGGCCGACCCGAATTTTGCCCTGGCCGCGGCCGGCTTGTGCCGGGCACGTTGGGAGCAGTACGAACTATTGCGCGATCCGCAGCTGGCCGAAACCGCAATGGCCCACTGCCGAACCACCGAGCAGCGCTTCCCCGATCTGGCCGAAACCCAGATCGCCATCGGTTCGCTGCTGCTGGGCACGGGCGAACCCGATCTGGCCGAGCAGGCGTTCCGCAACGCGCTGACGCGCGAGACCAACAACGCCGAAGCCCACGCCGGACTGGCCATGACGCTGCTGCGTCGCGACGATCTGGCCGCCGCCGCGCAGCAAACCCGGCGCGCCATCGAGCTGGACCCGGCCTACTGGCGATACCACGCCCAGCTGGCCACCATTCTTTACTTTGACGGTCGCTTCGAGCCGGCCTTTGCCGCCGTGCAACAGGCCATCCGCCTGAACCCCAACCACCCCGACCCGTTCAACCTGCTTGGCGCCATCTATTTTGCCCGGGCCGAGTTTCTGAAAGCCGGCGACGCCTTCGCCCAGTCCATTCGGCACGAACCCAACTCGGTGGCCTATTCCAACGCCGGCACCAACTACTTTTTCGCCAACGAATTCGCCCGCGCCGAAGCAATGTTTCAGCGCGCCGTCGAGCTGGCCCCGGGCGACCCCCGTCCCGTGGGGTTCCTGGCCTGGTCGATCCGCGCCCAGCCCGGACGCGAGGCCGACGCCGAGCCCTACCACTGGACGGTGGTGCGCACCGCCACCGAGCGCCTGGCCATCAACGTGCAGGACAACGAAGCCCGGTCCGCGCTGGCGCTGCACCTGGCCGCGCTGGACCACGAGATCGCCGCCAGGGCCGCGCTGGACGGCCTGGACGACTACGGCGGTCTGGATGAAAACGTGCTCTTGACCACCGGTTTTGCCCACTACCTGCTCGGACAGAAAATGCTTGCCATCCAGGCCTTCGATCTGGCCATTGGCAAGGGCCTGCCGTTTAGCCTGCTGCAAGCCGATCCACGGCTGACCGCAGCGTGGAACGACGCTGATTTTGCCGCCCTGGCCGCCCGGCACCAGAACGCCCACCCCACTACCCAAGGAGAAAGCAGTTGAACAACACAATCAAAAACCCGGCCCTGGCCGTTCTGGGCCTGCTGGCCTGTATTCTTGCCGGACCAGCCAACGCCCAGCCGCGCCCCGGAGCCGATGACCTGGATCAAACCCCCTCGCGCGAGGCCTGCCCGCCCCTGTGCGGCGTGCGCATCGAGGTGCCCCAGAACCGGCGCCAAGAGCCCGGCTCCGCGCCCGAAACGCTGGAAGTCAAGGTCGGCGAAACCGTCCGCTTTGCCACCAACGTGCGCTCAAGAGTTATTTTCACCGGCCAGACCCCGTTCATCGACGAGCGCGGCAACCCGATCTTTCAGTTCGAAGTCGACGACTCCGCCGAGACCGCGCTGCGCGTGGCCGACGACAACGCGTGCACCGAAGAACCGGGCTGCAAGTACATCATCATCGACTCGACCAACCCCGGCCGCCCGGCGCGCGATCCGTATATCATCGTGCGACGCTAAGCTGGTGGGCGTCCAGGGAAATCGCCGGCGCAGGGAGAGAAGGGATGCCGAAGGTTCGGGAAGGTGATCGAAAACAACGGATGATGTGGGTCGGTCTGCAAAAGACCCTCGCGCTCGTCAGCATCGCCGCGATCGGCTGGAGTGTGGCGTTCGGCCTGGCCGCCGAACCGGACGAAGTCGCGGCGGTGCTGGAAGGGCAAGGCCGTCCCTTTGCCGTTGAGGAAGGCAGGCTGCACGGGCCCGGCTGGCAGTGGTTGGTCGAGCACGCCGGGGCGGCGCGGTTCACCCTGATCGGTGAGAGCCACCACAACGCGGAGACCCCGCTTCTCACCGCGGCGCTGCTGCACGCGCTGCAGCCTTCGGGCTATTCGGCCTACGTGGTCGAATCCGGCCCTGAATCGACCCGCCTGCTGATGGAGGCGGTAGCGCAGGACGATGTCGACGCCGGGGTCTCGTTGCTGCGGCAGTTCCCGTTCAGCATCGCGTTTCTCGACCAGAAAGACGAGCTGCACACTGCCGCCGCCGCTCTGGACCTGGGCTACGAAGTGTGGGGCGTCGATCAGGAGTTTCTGGGCAGCCCTCTTCTGCTGCTGCACCGCCTTTCCCAGTTGTCTTCCGAACCGGACGAGCGGGCCCGGATGGATGACCTGATGAATCGCGAGAAAGCCGCTCTCGAGCGCTTCCTGCAAACCGGCGACCAATCAGGCGCCTTCCTGCTTTCCGCGTCGGCGGATGATTTTGCCGCCCTGGCGGCAACCTTCCCCAAGCCGGACAGCGAGGGCGCCCGGATCGTCAGCCAGCTCCGCCACAGCGCCGAGATCTACCGCGCGTTCGCCGAACGGCGCTACTACCAAAACAACGCCACCCGGGTCGAACTGATCAAGCGAAACTTCCTCCGCCAGCTGCAGGGACCGGACGGACAGCTTCCGGAGCGGCGCGCACTCATCAAGATGGGTTCCGTGCACGCCGGCCGCGGCCGAACGCCGATGCACGTGTACGACATCGGGAATTTCGCGGCCGAGCTGGCGTTCGCCCAGGGCGGTGAATCGTTCCACGTACTGGTCCTGGCTGCGGGCGCGGTGCACGCCGACGGAACGTTCCACAGTTGGCGCGAACGCCTGCCGCACCTCGCGCCCGCCCTGGATCGGGTCACCGAAGACAGCCCCATGGTGTTCGACTTGAGACCGCTCCGCGCGCTGTTGACCCAAAAGGCCGAAAAGACCGAAGCGCTTGCGGACCTGCAAGAGGCCGCCCTGCGCTACGATGCACTCGTTGTCTATCCCCGGTTCCACCCCTCCCGCCCGATCGTCACACCGCCGGGGCCATGAGCGCCGATCGATAAGGCCCCCCGGTGTGCCGGAAGTCTTGACGGTGTTCGCCTTCGCTGAAGCCCATCGTCGACGCATCCGAACCAGCAACATGGTCGAGCGCATAAACTAAGGAGCTGAAGCGGCGAACACGGGTGGCAACACTGTTCCCGAATGAAGCCAGCTGCCCCAGGCTGGTCTCGGCAGTTGCCATGGAAATCTCCGACAAGTGGGAGACCGGCCGGGCCTACCTCACGATGGAGCAATAGTCCCGATGGAAGGATAGGGAAATTTACAGAACAGGTGTTGCTT
>PWJA01000180.1 GCA_003560975.1 Gammaproteobacteria bacterium | reverse complement strand
CGAATTGAGCCACGGGCTTGCACCTCCAATGGTTTCTCCTACGGCTTGCATTCTGCATGGGCACTTTCTCAAAAGCCGAGAAAGGCTGAAAAGCGCCGATCAGACCTGGGCGGTTCCTTCCCACCGCCGGTTCCGGTAGCCTGACACCGGGCGTATTGGGCGGACTGGGAATCCAATGATAGGCAATCTCGGCAACAAGGATCGCGCGGGCCGGCAGGTGCGGATCGAGCACCGCGGCCGCAACCTGCGCATCAGCCGCACGGGCGGCTTCTCGCTGCGCCAGGCCGTGCGGGCGGGCCGCCTGGGGCTGGCCGCCAACACCTCCCGCGGCCTGCGCCTGTCCAGCGCCATGGGCAGGGGCACCCAGGTGGCCACACAGAACGGTCGATTCATCCTGCGCGGGCGCTACGGCACCGGCCCGGTCAAGTTCAACCTGTCCAAGTCCGGGATGTCCGCTTCGCTGGCCAGCGATATTGGCCGGCTGAACCTGTCCCACCCCGGCCGCTCCTCGGCCAGGCTGTTCGGGGTGCAGGTGAGAGGTCAGAAGGCGGCCTACATGAACCTCGCCGCCATGCTGGTCTCGCTGGTCGTCGCTCTGATCCAGTTCGCGGTGCTGGCGGTGATCGTGACGGTCCGGGTGCTGATCTGGCTGGGTGCGGCGCTGGTCGCAGCTGCGCGAGCGCTTGTGGATCGCTGGCGGATCTGGCGCGAGGAGCGCGGTTTTCGGATGCTGCTGGAGCGCATCGAGATCCGTGCTGGAGAATTGGAAGCCAGGTTCGCGCTACCGGAGGTGATCCCGGACGATCGGTCCCGCTACGAGTTATTGGCCAACCTGCTGTTGCGTGCCGGCCTGCCTTCTGGGTCACCTGAAGAGGACGGGCTGGCCGATCTGGTCGCCGCGCGCGAGGTCGGGAGCGCATCGACGGCCGACCTGGAACCGCTGGACCAGATGGCCTGGACGTGGCTCGCGGCAACAGCGCTGTTTGCCGGCAAAAGCAACGAGGCCATCATCGAACTGATCCTGGCGCTGGATGATCTGTGCCTGGCCGGAGGAGAGAAGACCGAAGCACAGGAGGACCTGCTCGCGATCCTTGCCGAAGCGGGAAGTGTCCGGGTCACGGTGCCGGAGGATGGGGCCGAGTTGGCATCACTGGAGGAACGCCCGGGCCCCGAGAAATCCAGCGAACTGGCCCGACCTTTCCGTCAAGCCCTCGCTGCGATGCCCTGAACATCCTGGCAAGCCCGGCCTTTCGGCGATGACTCAAAACTGTTGCCGGTCCAATCAGGCCTGTCGGTAACCTGACCACTGCAGTCAATTCGGCCGGTCGCCGCTGCCGTGGAATCTGGCCCGGTCCAGTTCTAGGCAGCGTCGAGATCGTGATAGGGTCTTGGGCGACAAAGCCTGTCGTTGGCGCGATGCAGGATAGTGGGTTCAGGGGAGGGGAGTTCCATGAAACAAACGCTCAGTCCATTTTCTGGAGCCGGGTTCCTCTGGTTCGCAGGAGACTCCCGTGGCTGACGCCACGATGCGCCAGATCACGTTGCTGCAGTTGTTGCCCCGCCGCCTGCCGGGGCTGACTTCCGTGGAACTCAGGGACAAGCTGCACGATCGCGGTTTTTCCATTCACTTGCGTTCCGTTCAGCGGGATCTCGACCGGCTCTCGGCCCGCTTCGGCTTCACCAGCGATGAAGGAACGCCGCCGCGCTGGTTCTGGCCGCCGGGAGCGGCGGATCTGACCATTCCCTCGCAGGATCCGCATTCGGCCCTGACCTGGCAGTTGATCGAGCAATACCTCGACCCGGTGCTTCCATTGACGATCAAGCGCGAGGCCGAGGGGCAGTTTCGTGCGGCTCGAACCGTTCTCAAGGCCTCCTGTGCACATCAGGCCAGACGCTGGCGCCGGCGCGTACGTCTTTTGCCGCGGGGTCTTCCGATGAAGCCACCCGAAATCGAGGGAAGCGTTCTGGACGCGGTGCACTCCGCGTTGCTCGAAGCCCGCCAGCTCGAGGTCGAATACCTGGCCCGTCGGGCCAGCACGTCGAAGATGCTCCGGATTCATCCGCTCGGGCTGGTGATTCGTGAATCGGTCTATTACCTGATCGGTACGGCGAATGACTATACCGATGTCATCCAGATGGCCCTGCACCGGTTCAGCCGGGCCGAGATCCTGCCGGACCCGGTTCGGGAGCCGGCCGGCTTTGACCTGGACCGTTATATCGAACAGGGCGGGTTCCTCTATCCGCAGGGCAGTTACATCGAGCTTGTGGCGCGCTTCGATGCCTATACGGCGCAGCATCTGCAGGAGTCGCCCCTGGCAGACGATCAGACGAGCCGAGGGCTTGATGGAGGTTGGGTCGAGGTGCGCGCCACGGTGCTCGATAGCCAGCAACTGCAGTGGTGGCTGATGGGCTTCGGGGACAAGGTTGAAGTGGTCAAACCCGAATCGCTGCGCGAAACCCTGCGTCAGCAGTTCGCGTCGCTGCATCATCGGTACTCGCGGTAGCACCTGGAACGTTTTATTCGTTTCGAACGACACGTTCTGTCGCCGGGCGTTGATACGGTAGAACCCTTGGCAGTGATTGACTGACCGGAATTGGCGCCCGCGCAACTGGAGTTGCGTCGGAAGGATGACCACCTGATCACGCTGGAAAAGACTGGTTACGCTCCCGCGTCGGTTCCGATCGTGAAGTCGGTCGGAGGTGCAGTCTGGGGCAACATCCTCGCCGGCGGGCTGATTTCCGAGGAGGAATACGGAAAGGGACGCGAGCAGGCGATTCGGAAATACATGCCGGAAATGCTTGACGAATCCCAGGGCTGATGGCCTGCGGCTTTTCTGGTCGGTGCTCGTTTCGATTCTTGAACAGACTCTCAAGGCAGTGGGAGATGCCTCGAAGGGGGCATGCAGCCGGCACATGCCGGCTGCCTTTATTTGTGATGCAGCGGAGGAGTGGGCATGAGACAACGTCGATGCTGAATCCATCCGGATGCATTTGACGTCCCCCCGCAAGCTGGAGTGTTTCAGATCGGCACCGACTTGCTGTAACCCCGAGTGGGGTTTGTACTCAATCAGAATTCGGTCGTCGGGGGTGTTCGGATTCACCGATCTTTCTGTAACCTAGTGGCTTCCTCACCGCCAGCCTGGAACCTGCACCGATGCCAAAACAAACCCTCGTCTTTGCCGCACTGCTGATCGCCCTCGGCGTTGGCGCTTTCCTCTTCTCCGGGTCCCGAACGGCGCTGATGCCGGCCTATCCCGGGGTCCTGCTCGCAATCCTTGGCGGTCTGGCGATCGCTTTCGAGGGTGGGCGCCGGCACTTCATG
>PWJA01000224.1 GCA_003560975.1 Gammaproteobacteria bacterium | reverse complement strand
GGGATGGGCAGAATGACACGGTTGTTGACCAAAATAAATGTTATCGGTCATTCATCCGCATCAGGATCGATGCCCATACGCCGTAATTTGTCCGCTAAGCGTTGTTGTTTGGCGCGTTCTTGCTCTAAAGTCGCCTGAGCCTGTGCTTTTTCAGCACGTTCTTGCTCTAAGGCTGCTTGTGCCTGTTCTGTTTCCGCCTTTTCATGCTCTTTTGCGGCGCGTTCTCGTTCTTTTTCAACCCACTCATGTTGTAAGCGTTCACCCCCCTAGGCGACTAGGATATCAGGATGCTTTTGGCAGCGAGGGGTGATCTTGATCAAGCGGCAGTGGGGTAATCGCTCGCCGCTGGAGTCCTTCGTTACAGAGCTGGCGCAGGAGCTGGGGCGAACGGTTACGGCGTTATCATGAACTATGTCGAGGCGCTCCAGGCGGTGGGGCATTTCGACGATCCTGGTATAAGGGGTGAAAGATGTGGGTAATCGGTTGCCCTGTAGGCTGATTGCGGCCACATAGGCTACTTTGCCGCTGATTAGCAGGGTCTACCATTGGGACTTAACAGGCTCCTTGGACAAAAGCACATCCTTGTAAATTAATAATTTTTTAATATTAACTTAATGAGGCTTTAACATTAAAGCCCTACCTTTAACATTAAAGCCCTACCTTTTTGAGTCCTCCCCTTCCTAAAGTAAGGGGATTGCTAATTCACCGAGAATCGGATGCCAATATCGAAATATTATTGCCCATTACATTCTGCTCCGAATTTTATGCTTAAAAGTGCTCATCGGCAATTCACTCTCCGTTGATAGACCACGAGGTCTGCAACTGGAGTCCTGGCTGGGCAGTTCTCAGCCGACAGGCCAGTCAACACGGGCAACAATATAAGGGTTTGAAATTATGAATCAATCAGCAAAACTTGTTTTCAACTTTGACCTCCCCACTGAGTTCAAAGAATTGGTAAATAAAGCTCCCAGTGTAACCGTTGCCAAAAATCTTGACGAACTTGTCAACCTTTCTGTCGGTGGCGAAAATGGTATGTCATATGAGGTATATTACGATCTGCCTGACGGCAAAAGAACACAAGAAGCTATCGTCCATAGGGTAAAAAACGGCATCTCGGCCAATTATCACGAAGCCTATATGCGCAGGAGAGATCCTGACTGTATGGTTATCGCTGATGACCGTCCCACTGACAAGCCTACCTTTAAGGATCAGTACGGTTATGACTTTGAACAGTTGCGCCAGGAGACTTTCGATTGGATGAAAACACAGGATCTGGCGATGTTTTTCTTTCATGCCGGCAAACCGGGCATGGGTTCAGAAGCCGTAGCTGTAATCCCTGCTAATTGCGGTTTTTTTGGTTTGGGTTTAGCGCTTTTGCAAGGCATGATTAACCCGGACGAGCTTCCCGAAAACTTTAAACCAACCGCCTTTATCTATACCGCACCGCCATTCCGGCACACGCACTTTGATGGCAAGCAGGTAGTGGTTCACAACCGGCAGCCGGGCAATTATGAACTGTTCAGCTACAATCTGTATCCGGGACCCAGTGCCAAGAAAGGTGTCTATGGCATGTTGATCGATCAAGGAGAAACCGAAAAATGGGTAACAGCCCACTGTTCTGCCGTGCAGATAAAAACACCCTACGATAATATTGTCACCATGATGCATGAAGGTGCAAGCGGAGGTGGTAAAAGCGAAATGCTGCAACAGCCTCACAGATTGCCAGATGGTCGGTTATTGTTAGGGGACAATTTGTTCAAAAATGACCAGCGGTATTTAGAGTTGCCGAAATCGTGTGATTTGCTGCCTGTTACCGATGACATGGCGCTTTGCCACCCTTCGCTGCAGCACAATAATGATAATGACAAAAAACTGTGGCTGACGGATGCGGAAGACGGCTGGTTTGTCCGCGTAGATCACATCAAAGAGTATGGCACGGATCCTTCACTGGAGAAGTTGACAGCAGTACCTCCAAAACCCCTGCTTTTCCTCAATATTGATTCGGTGCCGGGAGGCAGGGCCATGATCTGGGAGCATATACATGATGAGCCCGGCGTACCATGCCCCAATCCAAGGGTTATTTTGCCCCGTGATATTGTACCGGGTATTGTTTCAGAGCCGGTGCGTATCGACATCAGAAGCATTGGATTGCGTACTCCGCCCTGTACCGCTGAAGAGCCCAATTATGGCATTGTAGGACTCATGCACATATTACCTCCTGCCCTTGCTTGGCTGTGGCGACTGGTTGCTCCGCGTGGTCATGCCAATCCAAGCATTATTCAAACAAAGGGAATAAGCAGTGAAGGAGTAGGCAGTTACTGGCCATTTGCTACCGGTAAAAAGGTAACACAAGCCAATCTGCTGCTGGAGCAGATTGTGCAAACTCCGGATGTGCAATATATCCTGACCCCCAATCAAAACATCGGTGCCTGGAAAACGGGCTTTATGCCTCAATGGATTGCACGCGACTATCTGGCAAGAAAAGGCAGCGCCAGATTCAGCAAGGAGCAAATCATCCCTGCAAGATGCTGCTTATTGGGATACGCTCTGAAATATATGACGTTTGAAGGCCGTACCATACCCTCTTGGATGCTGCAGGTTGAGTTTCAAAGAGAGGTTCATGAAGAAGGCTATGATAAAGGCGCTGCAATCCTGATTGAATTCTTCCACAGGATGCTGAATAATTTTTTGGTTCCGGAGCTTGATGTTCTTGGCAAACAGATTATTGAGTGCTGCCTCGATAACGGGACCGTAGAAGACTACGAGCAGTTCATCCTCGTTGAATAAGTAATCAGCTCATCCGTTGCCGATAGTGAGCCGACCCAGGTAGGGAAAAAGCGGGCGTAGCGGACAGCCTGGACACCAGGGCAACACTCTCAAGCGTGTCGAGACCCGGGATTACATCCAAGTCCACCGACCGCAGTAGTGCACCTGCTGTGGTCGCCCCTTCACGGCTGATGAGGCTCAGGAAATTTCACACTGTCGGCACATTTTTGATCGGCCTGCCCCGAAGCTCGAAGTGACCGAACACCGTTTGGCGCGTGTTGAATGCTGCGGGCAGAGCCACCTTGGTTACGTCCTGAGTATCAAGCGCCTGAAGCCATCCAGACCGGCACCGAACTCACCGCTACCCCCAGTTCAAGCGTGGGTTTGACGTGCTAGGCGAAATCTGTGCTATGGGTGATAGGCAGATTCTGTCTAGTACGCACTGACTGATATTCGTTCTAGTAAACTGTTAAACGCGATAGATGGATTCGGAGACTCTGAATGGGCCACGTCAAATGGCGATACTTCGGGGTTGAAAAACTGATGAAAATAGGTTATTACCTGAACGAAAACCTTT
>PWJA01000228.1 GCA_003560975.1 Gammaproteobacteria bacterium | reverse complement strand
CGTCGCGGATCGGATAGTGCAGCAGGGGGATCCAGTCGTGCAGGCGCTGAACGGCGATCTGCTCGGCGGGTTGCAGCCATTCGCGCCATTGCCGGGCCTGATCGTCATCCCATTCGTCGAGCTCCGCGGTGAGCTGCAGCAGCCAGGCCAGACCGTAGGGGCGCTGGAATCCGGCGCGCTCGGGGTGGGCCATGTAGGCGGCCTCGGCCAGCAGTTTGTCGTGGGTCAGGTTTTCACCCAGCCTGGCTCGCGCTTCGTCGACGAAATCAGCCTCGGGAAACAGCCGACTCAAGCGCACCAGCAGCCAGTGGCCGTGGACGGCCGAATGCCAGTCGAAGCAGCCGTAAAACGCCGGGGTCAGCTGGCGCGGGGTGCCGGCATCATCGTCGCCGGTCATGATGTGGCGGATCTGGTTGGGATATTCGCGATCGACGCAGGCCAGCGCCAGGCCGGCGAACCGGGTGGCGGTGGGCTCGTTCAGCGCCAGCGGCTCAGCCATCAAGCCGTTGCCGGGCAGCAGCACGGCCAGCCAGATCGCCCCTGCGATTGAAATTCTTGAGGCCATGTTCGGCATCCTCCGGGCATACGCACCAGTTGCGGGTCATCGTGATCTCGAGCTTACCGGTTTTTCCACCAGGGCTTGAGCAGGGCGAGGGCCTGGAGCGGGCCCTTCATGCTGGTAACGGCGCGTCGCCGCTCGGTCTCGCGCAGGTCGATCAGTTCGAGGATGGGAGCCAGGTCCTGCAAATCGCGCTCGATCTCGCTCCACTGCTGCCAGAATTCTTCGTCCGAGGCGCCTGGCGCCAGCGACGAGCGCTGGCGCAGCAGTCGGTAGGCGCTGCGCACGATCGGGTTGAGCTCCTGGCTGGCATCCAGATCGGCGTCGCTGAAACGGGTATGCCGCAATCCCGGGTCGAGAAACCGGTCAGCGTATTCCTGGATCTGCCGGTGGTCAGCGCTTGAGCGCGGAAGGTCCAGCATCCCGGCCAGCCGGGTCAGGTGCGGGACCGGGTCGTCCATCAGATCGTCGTAGTCGACTACCGCCAGCCGGTACGGACGGGTGCGGCGCAGGTACGGGACGATGCTGATCAGCCATTCCAGGTCGCTGGCCGCCTGCAGGCCGCGGCGCGGGTCGAGTTTCGCCCGTGAGCGGGCCACGCTCAGCGGGTTGCGCAAAGCGATGACGAAACTCGGCTCCACGTTGAGCTCTTCCAGAACCGGTTCCCAGAACGGCAGGATGCGCAGCGTCCGGCCGTACTTGAAACCCCAGATCGGGCTGCTGCCGAAGCGTTTGCTGATGACCTCTAGCGCGCGCTGTTGCAAATCACGCATGCTCGGGCCACGCAGTTCTTCCGCTTCGATCAGGCGGACGCTGTCGGCGCGCACGCCGATGCGGTTGCGCACGGCCTTGCTGATGGCCAGAAGATCGGCGTCCTCGAAAAACCCGGTGGGGTTTTTGCGCGTGGCGCGCTTGAAGTGGTTGCCCAGGTCGACACCGAGAGCGCCGAGGGCGCGGGCGAGCGTACTCGTGCCGCTGCGACCGGCCCCGATGACGAATACGGCCCGGCCCTGGTTTTCGCCCGGCCTGCGCTCGGTGGATCGTGTCAAGGCTTCTGGTGCTGGGCTGGTCATGCGCTGGCGAGTGTACACCGGAAACGGCGCCATTCCGGCACTACAATGAAAGCCGTTTACAACGGAAACGAGTCGATGGCCGCCAGGATTCGGATCCGCCAGGCCAATTCCCTGGCCCAGCGCCTGCGCCGCCGCTGGCGCGCGTGGCGCGGGGCGGCCATGGTCAAATCGCACACCGTGCACATCGTGCGCGTGGCCGGCGTGGACTTCAAGCGGGTCACCTTCGGTGATGCGGCGACGGCGGCGTCGGTCGCGGCGGGCCTGGAGGACCTTCGGGACAGCGATTGCTTTCCGCGCTTGCTGATGCACCACGTCAACCAGGTGTGGGTGGATTTCGTCGTCGGCCGGCCGCCGCGGTCGTCCGAGTCGTCCGATCAAGCGTCCCTGATCGACTTCTTCGTGCGCCTGTACAGCCAGCCGGGTGCCGTCTGTTCGGCCGAGACGTCGACGCAACAGGCCCGTCTGAGGCGGGACCTGGCCTTTCTGGTCCAGGTTGGTTTGCTCGATGGACAACGCTTTGATCGCATCGAGCGACTGGCCGTGGACGTGTGTCCCGATCGGGTCTGGACGGGGTACGACTATGTCGACCCCTTGAGCAAGAATTTCATCCTGTCCGGAGAGAAGGCCGTGGCGATCGACGTGGAGGCGCTGGCCGGCCCGGTCGTGCTGGGAACCGGTCTGGCCAAGGCCCGGCTGCGCTGGCCGCGTGACCCGACCCGGGAGGTGCTGGCTCGCCTGGCCGAGGAATCCGGTCGGGATTTGCGCCCCCAGGCAGCGTGGGCCGAACTGTGCTTTCTGGCCGAATACTTCAAGCAGAAAGTACTGCAGGGCAAACCCGGCTACCTTCGCCTCGACGCTTTCGACCGGCTGCTGGAACGGCACGCCTGATCAACGGGGTCCGTGAGGGTTCTCTCTGCCTGCCTGTCCGGGTGTGATACTCTGCGCTGTGTACCCCGTGATTTCGGTCCGATCGATCCCTTTCCAGCATCGGGGTCGGATTTGCTGACCCTCTCTTTCCGGCCCGGAGGCCGCCCCTGCATGAAGACCCTGTTTGTCCGCAATATTCACCCTGAAACCCGCGAAAGCCAGATTCGCGAGCTGTTCTCGCGCGTCGGAACCGTTCGCAAGCTTGATCTCCCGCTCGATATTTTTACCCGTCGTTGCCGCGGCGTTGCCATGATTGACATGGAAGGCCACGAGGCGCGCGCAGCCATCGCCGAACTCGATGGCGTCGAGCTCAACGGCCAATCGATCCAGGTTCGGGAAGAGCGGCCGCGCGGCAAGAAAAAGCGCGGTGGTCGGCGGCGCTAAGGCCCGCTAGCGAAAATCCGGATGCGCTTGACTTCCCACGGCAGCCAGCGCCGAGTCCTGGTCCACGCTGCTGCCGTCGTCCATCCCGTAGTGTGCACTGACGTAACAACTGCCACCTGCGGCAAACCAGCGTGCCCGCACGGTCACCGGCCCGGTTCTGGCCAGCAGCTCCGTTGAAACCGGCTTGCTGATTTCCCAGCGGTCCTCGAACGGGCCGAAGCGGTGGATGAACGGTTCGGCAAAGCGGTCGCGCAGGGCTCGGCATTCGTCCTTGCCGTCCATCTGCACGGGACTGTACAAAGTAGCCTCGATTTCCTGAATCCGACCCTGGTCGGCCATGGCCATGACGCCCACCGGGTGCGGGCCCAGCCGGCCATCAAAGCGAATTTCATCCAGCCCGGCGCAGCCGATGCCGGAAAACGCCGTTTCCGGCGCGACCCGGAACGCCAGCCGCTCGGCCCGGGCAAAATCATCGCCGACCCGCAGCGGGCCGATCCCGTCGTCGCCCAGCGCCATCGGATCGTCCGGCGCCAGGTGCCGGGCCAGTAACGGGGTGCCCGCTGCCGCAACGGCAGCGAGCAGCCCCGTGATCACGAGTCCGGGTCGGATCATTCCCCGGCTTGTTCGATCACGCCGCAGGCAATGCGCGGACCGGCGCCGCCAATCGGCTGGGTGAAGTGATCGTCGCGGTTCTGGTGGATGACGAATGCCGCACCGTCCTCGTCGAAGATCGCCGCGCGGCCGTTGGCTCCGTGCAGCGAGGCCAGGTGCGTGAACAACTCCACCTGGACCGTGCCGTCTTCGCGCACGATGATGTTCGGCAGGTCGCCGTTGTCGGGCCCGTCGGGATTCATCAGGCCATGCTGCTTGCCTTCCGGGTTGAGGTGTCCGCCGGAGGCGACGAAGCCCTCGTCGGGGTCTTCGCAGGTACCGATGCTGTGGATGTGAATGGCGCGCCGGCCGGCCGGCAGATCGTGCAGGTTCAGGTCGATCAGAACGCCGTTGGGGCCTTCGACCAGCGTGCCCGTGCCGACCGCGTTGCCGTCGCGGTCGATGAAGCTGACCGATGCATGCGGATGGTCGTCTGCCTGGGCGCTGCCCAGGGCCAGCCCGAAAGCAGCGACCAGCGAAATTGCCGAAAGTCTTTTCATCAGTTCCTCTCCTCGAAGCGGTCCATGTTCAAGATGGTGTGGTGGTCTCATGATAGGAGCCACTCACCCGCATTATAAGGATGCTCCGGGGGGCTGCCACCGAAACGGGCGATATCGGTTCCGGTCGAAGGCTTTCGCCATGCATAATGAAAGTGATTCGGTTCCAGAGGCATCGCCATGAACATGAGCAAGGTCATCTTCGGGTTTTTCGTGCTCCTGGCACTGACCCTGAATTTCGGTTTCTTTCTGGGAGAGATCGACAACCCGGCCCACCACAACGTCTATGAGTTGTTTGCCGCCCTGATCGTCGGCCTTATCGCGACCATCATGAAGCTGGGCGAACGCTCGCAGATGAGCGCCATGCTGCTGGCTTCCAGCCTGGTCGTGGACCTGCACCTGCTGGCGGCGGTGATCGTCTGGGTGCTGTCGGTTCATGTTCTGGAGGTTGGGCTGACGCCAGCGGTCATGGCCAGCATCGTCTCGTTGTCGGGCGGCGCCCTGCTGGCCAACCTGCTGTCGGTGGTCCTGCTGACCATGGAAACGGCCGGCTTCAGCCGCTAGTGGGGCGGTAAGCGCATGGCCATGCGGCGATCCACGGCACTGCTGTTTTTCCGGCGGATGCGGATTCCGCTGATCGTCCTGATTTCCGCCTATTCCATCGCCACCATCGGGTTCACCCTGATGCCGGGCGTTGACGATGACGGCAACCCCTGGCGGATGAGCGTGTTCGACGCCTTCTACGTGGTCAGCTACACGGGCAGCACGATCGGTTTCGGCGAGGTGCCCTACGAGTTCACGAAGGCGCAGCGCCTGTGGACCATGGTGAGCATCTATCTGACCGTGATCGCCTGGCTGTTTTCGATCGGCAGCATCATTTCGCTGATGCAGGATCCGGCCTTTGCCCAGGCCATGCGCGGGGCCCGTTTTCGGCGGGCCGTGCGCAACTATGACCAGCCGTTTTACCTGCTGTGCGGTTTCGGCGATACCGGGCGGCTGCTGGCCACCACCTTGAGCGAACTGCGTCATCCGGTCGTCGTGATCGACGACACGCCGGCCAAGATCGAAGCGTTGTCGGTCGAGACCTTCCGCGCACCGGTGCACGGCTTCTGCATGGACGCCACCCTGCCTGAAAACCTGCTGATGGCCGGCCTGCAGAACCGCTGGTGCATGGGCGTGCTGGCCGCCACCGCCGATGATCGGGTCAATCTGAAAATCGCCGTTACCGCGCGCCTGCTCAACCAGCGTTCGGCCGTCTACGCCCGCGCCGACGAAGCCTCTGTCGCCGACAACATGCGCTCGTTTGACACCGCCCACGTGGTCAACCCGGCCGAGGAATTCGTCCATCGTCTGCGCCTGCTGCTGACCCGCCCACACTTTTACCGCCTGTATCAGTGGCTGCGGTCCAGCCCCGACGGCGACATTCCCGACGTGCCGCAGCCACCGAAGGGGCGCTGGGTGCTGTGCGGTTTCGGCCGGTTCGGCCAGGCGGTGTATCGCATGCTGCGGGAACTGGAGGTCGAGGTTACGGTGATCGAGGAAAATGCCGCGATCGAGGGCCTGCCGGAAGGCACCATTGCCGGGCGCGGCACGCAGGCCGAGACCCTGAAAGCCGCCGGGATCGAGGACGCGGTCGGGATTCTGGCCACCACGCGCGATGACGTGGACAACCTGTCCATCCTGATTACCGCGCGCGAGCTCAACGAAGACCTGTTCTGCGCGGCCGTGGCCAATCGCTGGTCCAGCGGGCCGCTGTTTCATGCCGCCATGCCGCACTTCGTCGGACAACCCGGCGAATTGATCGCCGGGACGATCATCAGCCACATTCGCTCGCCCCTGCTCAGCCATCTGTTCCGGCGCCTGGAGGAAGTGGACGACGAGGTTGCGGCGGAACTCCTTGAACGGATTGCTCCCAATCCGGACCAGGCGCAGCAGCCGGAGTTCTTTACCGTTCGTCTGAGCAAGAAGCGGGCGCCGGCGCTGCACTGGCTGCAGAAAAACGGCTTCGATATCGAGGTCAGCCTGTTCCAGCGCCATCCCACTCGGCCCGGAGTCCAGGTTCCGGTTGAGGTCTTGATGCTTTCGCGCGGCGACGACGACCGGCTTCTTCCCGACGGCGCCACGCGACTGGAGAGCGGCGACCGTCTGCTGGTCGCCTGTCCCCCGGCGCTGGCCGGACGCATGCGCGGACTGGTCGAAAGCGAGGCGGCGGCCTACCAGGCGCTGACCGGCCGCGAGCTGCACCGAAGCTGGTTGCTCAACAAACTCATCCCCGGTGCCCCCGCACCCGGCGGACAAGACTCCTGAACCGAAGGCAAGCGATGCAGACGACGACCCCAATCCCCTGGCTGGCCGCGTGCCTGCTGCTGGTTTGTGCCTGCGCGCACGCCGGCCAGAATGACGACTCTGCCGAACCGCAAGTCCCGGCCCTGCACGCCCTCTACGTTCCCGCCCAGGGCTGGGCATACCGCGATGCGTCCGGGCAGCTGACCGGCGTGACCGTGGAAATCCTGCGCGCGTTCGCCGCATGGCTGGCCGATCAACATGCCCTGGAGCCTGAGCTTGTATTCGAAGCCGAATCGGACTGGTCGGCCTTTTACGCTCGCGTTCGCGACGGCAGCGGGGCCCTGTTCGGGCTCGGCAACGTCACCATCACCGATCAGCGCGCCGAGGAACTGGCGTTCTCGCCGCCCTACCTGTACAACGTTGCGGTATTGATTGCCCCGTCTGCGGCCGCGACCAGCGTGCAGCCAGCCGACATGGGAACCCACTTTGCCGGATTGAGTGCCCTGGCTTTTGCCGAAACCCTGCATGAGCAGCGGCTGCGTTCTCTTGCCAGGACCTACTGGCCGTCGATGCCGATCGACCGGGCCCGCTCCAACGACGAAATCGTCGCGGCCGTTTCCGCGGGAACCCACTTCGCCTACCTGGACGCCTACAACTACTATCGAGCTCGGGAACAGGGCAAGTCGGTCGAACGTCACCCGGCTTTCGACGATCCCGGCGAAGCCTTTGGCATCATCATGCCGCTGGACAACCCCTGGCGGGAGGATCTGGAACGCTTTTTCATGGCCGACGGCGGGTTGCTGGAAAGCGACTGGTATGCGGCGCTGCTGGCGGATCACCTGGGTCCGGGGGTCGCGCAGCTGCTCGCCCCGGCGCAGTGACGATGGCAGCATGACCGATTCCGTACTGGATCGGCACCTGGTCGAACTTTATCGAAAGGCCGAATACCGAGTGGATCGGGGCCCCGTGCTGCGGGTGGATCAGCCGAGCCCGGAGCTGGCGCAATGGCACATCCGGCAGGCCGTGGACTGCAGCGCGTTCATGACCGCCTGCAACCCGCGCGGACAACGGGTTGACGAG
The DNA here is from genome assembly GCA_003560975.1 of Gammaproteobacteria bacterium. Lineage (GTDB taxonomy): Bacteria > Pseudomonadota > Gammaproteobacteria > Xanthomonadales > Wenzhouxiangellaceae > Wenzhouxiangella. The sequence goes on along the minus strand of PWJA01000228.1, from coordinate 5,601 downwards.
CGATCGAACCGGCGCCTGACTTCGCAACTGGCCGCGGTCCTGGCGGAATCGGGACGAGTCTTCGTCGCCGGCACCGGGCTGGATCCCAGCGGCGACTGGCCGGGTGAGGCCAGTTTCCTGGTCGCCGGCCTGAACCTGCCGACCGCCCGGAGCCTGGGCCGGCGCTTCGATCAGAACGCGGTGGTCTGGTCCGGACCCGATGCCGTTCCGCGCCTGATCCTGCTGCGCTGAACGTTCTCAGCCGCCCGGGCCGCAATCCATGCAGTCGGCGGGACGATCCGGCCCAAGCTGGAGTTTTCCGGCCAGATCCTGCAGGGCGGTGCGCAAGCCTTCCTCGATGACCGGGTGGTAGAACGGCATGTCGAGCATGTCGCCGACGGTCAACCGGCTCTGAGCCGACCAGGCCAGCAGATGAGCGATGTGCTCGGCCGCCGGGCCCAACATTTCCGCGCCCATGAACAAACCGGTGCCGTGCTCGGCGTAGACGCGGAGCAACCCGCGCGATTTGCCCATGACGCGGCTGCGGCCCTGGTTGCGGAAGTCCAGCGATCCGACGGCAAAACAGCCGCGACAGTGCTCGTCGGTTTGCTGGATGGTGCGCCCACACGAGGCGATCTGCGGGTCGGTGAACACGACCGTGAGAGGGGTACGCCGCAGCCCGGTGCGAACGTCCGGCCAGCGCCCGGCGTTGGCTCCGGCGATGCGCCCCTCGTCGGCGGCCTCGTGCAGCAGCGGCAGGTGGTTGTTGACGTCTCCGGCAATGAAGATCGGACTGTCGCCGCACTGGGCGGTGTAGGGGTCGAACACCGGCATGCCCTGGTCATCGAGTTCCAGGTCGGTGTTTTCCAGTCCCAGACCGTCGATATTGGGGCGGCGCCCGGTGGCGGCGAGCAGGTAGTCGAAGGTTTCGGTGGCTTCATCGCCGTCGGCATCGTCGAAGGTGATCTGGACGCCGTGTTCGGTTTCGCGGATTTCGTGCACCTTGCTGTCGGGGTCCAGCGGAAATTCCCGCTGAAAGGTCTGCAGCGCAACGGCGCGGATCTCGGGATCCTGGATCGGGCCGACGAGGCCGCCGACGCCGAACATGCGCACCCTGACGCCCAGCCGCGACAGGGCCTGACCCAGCTCCAGTCCGATCACGCCGGGCCCGAAGATCACCACGGACCCCGGCAGTTCGGTCCAATCGAAAATGTCGTCGCTGGTCACCAGGCGCGATCCGGCGTCGGTGAGAAAGGGCAGGACGTTGGTCCGCGAGCCGGTGGCAATGACGGTGCGACCGGCGCGCAGGGTCAGGTCGTCGCCGACCCGCAGGGTCTGGCGGTCGACAAACCGGGCCCGACCCAGGATTCGGTCCTCCGCGGGAATCTTTCCCACGCTGTCGAGAACGCCGCCGACAAAGCGGTCGCGGTGGCGGCGAACCCGCTGCAGTACGGCGCGGCCGTCGACCTGGACCGGCCCGGCCTGAATGCCGAAACGCTGGGCATGGCTGGCTGCGTGGGCGATGTCGGACGCCGCGATCAACAGCTTGCTGGGCATGCATCCGACCCGGGCGCAGGTGGTGCCGAACTGCTCGGCCTCGATCAGCACGACCTGGTCGGTGTGTTTGCGGGCCTGGCGATAGGCGACCATGCCGGCCGTCCCGCCCCCGATGACGGCAACGTCCACTTTTCGATCCTGCATGATGGAACTCCTTGGGTCCGAGGTGACCAATCCACAGTAACGCCAAACAGACCGATGCGGGCCGCAGCGGCTTTCAACGGGAACGCATTGACGGAACGAAACGGGTTGCCCCGCATACTGCGGATCAGTCCACCAGCGAGTCCGGCCGTGTTGCGATCTCTTGCCAGCCTGTTTTTCTATGCCCGCTTCGTGCGCAGCTTCAGCGCACTCGGGTTCCGCCGGGCGATTGGCGCGCCCGCTTCTTCCGTGCCCGATTTCAGCGGCCAGACCTGGCTGGTGACCGGCGCGACCGGGGGGATCGGGCGGTGTATCGCTTTGCAGGCCAATCGTTCGGGTGCTCGGGTTCTGGCCGTTGGTCGCAGCGATAGGCGCCTGAAGGATCTCAAGGGCGAGGCGGACAAGCCCGGCCGTCTGGTCCCCCTGGTCGCCGACCTCTCACGGATCAACGACGTCCGCGGCCTGCCCTCGAAACGTTCGGTCCAGACCCGGCCCATCGATGTGCTGGTCAACAACGTCGGCGTGCTGCTCAACCAGCACCAGCTCACCGAAGAGGGGCTGGAAACCTCGTTCGCGACCAATCTGCTCGGGCCGTTCGTGCTGACCGAGGAGTTGAAGTCGGCCGGTCTGCTGGCTGCCGCTGGCGTTGTCATCAACGTCTCTTCCGGGGGGATGTATGGATCGCCGCTGAAACTGGACCCCATGAATTGCACGGATCCGGATCGCTTCGACGGCATGAACGCCTACGCCATGCACAAGCGCGCCCTGGTCGAACTCACGCGCTGGTGGAACGGCCAGTGGCAGGGCGAGCCGGTCGCCCACGTCATGCACCCCGGCTGGGTCGATACCGAAGGCGTGAGAATCTCGCTGCCGGTTTTCCGGAAAGCCCTGCAGCGCGTGTTGCGCACCCCCGAACAAGGGGCGGACACGGTGCTCTGGCTGGCGGATCAGCGGCCCCCTCCGGCGTCCGAAGGCGGCATCTGGCTGGATCGATCGCTCCAGCCCGAACACGAGTTCGCCTGGACCCGCCGCTCGCCCCACACCGCCGAAGACCTGGTCGCTTACCTGCGGCGGCTGGTGGGCTGACCGGTACAGGACGTCCCTGTCGGCCGTCCGGGCAGGCGGGTATCCATGGCCTGCGCTCAGAACGTCGACAGCCCGGTGGCTTCCATGATTCGATACTGCCAGTAGCGGAGCCGGCTGTCGTCGGCGTAGTGGGCGTAGTCCAGGCTGAACGAGCGGCCGTCGGCGTTGGTCCAGCGCGACTCGAACCAGTCCGAGGCAGCCCTGATCGCAGGTGCCTGTGCCGGGCCGATCAACTCCAGCGCGGTTTCGGGATTGAAGTTGTCCAGGTTGCGCCGGGTGAAATTGGCCGATCCCGAGATCAGGCGCGCCGAACCGTCGCGGTAGCGGATCAGCAGCTGCTTGCTGTGGCACTGCTCGCCGCTGGTATGACACCAGCGAACGGCGATGTCGTGACGGCGCAGCTCGGCGGCCACCGGTCGGTTGGGGACGCCGTTCTTGCGTCGACCGAAGGCGTGCTCGTTGGGATCGAGCAGCAGCCGCACCGCCGCCCCGCGCCGTTGGGCCCGGGCCAGCGAACGGATCACCTCGCGATGGGAAAGGTAGAACATCGCCAGATCCACCCGGCTGCCTGGACCGGCCTGCTCGAGCGCATCGATCGTGGCGTCGCGGATGGCCGCTTCGGTCAGCACCCGGGCCTGCACGCCGCCCCCGCTGCGGGTTTCCGGGGAGGCCGGCGCTGGCCAGTCCAGCTGCGGCCTTGAAAAGGCTGCAATCGTGCCTTCGGACTCCAGCACGTCCAGAGCGGCCGGGCCGGTCACCACCAGCGCGGTGTTGCCGTGGGCGCTGGAGGCATCGTGCGGATTGGCCGACGTCACCAGTGCCGCCCAGGTTTCCGCCTCGTCGACAATCAGGGTCTTGCGGTGGTTGGCCTTGAAGTTGGCGATCTTGAGCCAGGTGCGCAAGCCGACCGCCTGCTCACCGACCGGGTTGGGCAACCAGCCGTTGGCGCTGGAGTTACCGAACCAGCGACAGCACAGGCGCCAGGTGGCCGACCACAGCGGGTTGGAGTCGCGCAATGGGTCGAGATCGGTGACGATCACTTCGACGCCAGCCTCGCGCAACGCCTTCAAATGGGGCGATTCGACGCCTCCGTAGAGCGTGTTGATGGGGTCGGTGATGAAGAGGATCCGCAGTTCGGGACGCTGCTGGCGACGCTGAACGAGGGCCTCGGTCAGCTCGGAGGCCAGCGGCCGCAAGTCCGCGCCGTCGGGATCGCCGGCAAATTCGTTGAACAGGAACATGTCCACAACGATCAGTCGTTCGGCCTGGCCGATCAACTCGAGCTTGCGGTCAAAGATCCGTTGATCGGTTCGGCGCCGTCCCTGGCCGTCCACCCAGGTCAGGTCGGCCAGGAACTCGACCGCCGCCGTCTCCCGCGCCGGGCCCTGAAAGGTCAGCCCTTGTGGCGGCGGTTTCCACAGGTGCCAGGCGGCGATACCGCCCCAGAGCACGAGCAGCGCCATCCAGAACCAGCGCCAGTGGAACGGTTTGCGCAGCGGCATGAAATCCGATCGAATCCTTTTGCTTGACAGTCGGCAGTATAGGCGAGCGTACGACGATGGTTCGGCCATTGGCGTTAGGCTGTAGGCAGGCCCACGCTCAGGAAGTGCCATGCCTTACGATCGCAACGCCGACCTGCCCAGGCAGGTCACGGATCACCTGCCGGAACGCGCTCAGACCATCTACCGCAAGGCCTGGAATTCGGCCTTTGATCAGTACAAGGATCCGGACGACCGCCGGGGGGACGCCGACCGCGAGGAAACCGCGCATCGGGTGGCCTGGGCCGCGGTCAAGGAAGCCTACGAGAAAGACGCGGATGGCGACTGGGTACGCAAGGACGATTGACGGCCGGGTCGCGCCTGTGCCTAAAAGCCATTGATCGTGAATCCGCCGTCGACTGCGATGACCTGGCCGGTGAGGTAACCGGCCGCCGGCAGGCACAGAAAGGCCACCGTGGCCGCCACTTCTTCTGGCTTGCCGATACGCCGCATCGGCGTGCGGGCCAGCACGGCCGACTTGAAGTCCGGGTTGGTCAGCACCTGGGCCGCCAGCGGGGTGTCGATGTACCAGGGCGCGACGGCGTTGACCCGGATGCCGTCGCCAGCCCATTCCACCGCCAGGTTGCGCGTCATCTGGTTCAGCGCCGCCTTGCTCATCGCATACGGCACACCGGTGCGCAGATGGGTCAGGCCGGCGACCGAGGAGACGTTGACGATGCTGGCGCGGCCCGAGGCCTTGAGCCGCGGCCAGGCGGCCCTGGCGAGTTCGAAAGCGGCGTGCAGGTTGGTTTGCAGGATGGCGGCGACCTCCTCGCTGCGGTATTCCAGCGCCGGCTTGCGCACGTTGAAACCGGCATTGTTGACCAGGATGTCGAGTCGATTGCCCAGGGCCGACAGGGCCCGCGCGCGATCATCCGGGTTGGCCACATCGCCGGCCACCGCCTGGACCCGATGGCCGCGGCGCCGGAGCGATTCGGCCGCTACGGTCAGTCGGTCCTCGTCGCGCGCCATCATCCAGACCTCGGCGCCACGCTCGGCGAGCGTCTCGGTAATGGCCAAGCCGATACCGCGGCTGGCCCCGCTGACCAGCGCCTGCTGCCCCTTCAGTGACCAGAGTTCGTTGGGTTCGTCCATGCGTGCGCTCTCGTTTCCGGATCCTGGTGGGATCATGGCGGCTGAGCATTCCCGTTGTCCAGCCCGGCCGGCCGTCAGACCGACTGGCACACGGTGCGTTGAGCGAACGCCGTACTGGTGGGCGGATTCGGAAGTTTCTCCGGCACGCAGCCGGGGAGTTCTCCATACTGAAAGGACATTCACCACTGGAGACGAGCCCATGTCT
>PWJA01000172.1 GCA_003560975.1 Gammaproteobacteria bacterium | reverse complement strand
GGCGTCTGGGTGACGACGTAGTCCGGGTCGGCGAGCGGCACACGAAACACGTCGATCCCGGCCGCTTCGATCCGCGCCCGCAGGGCCGGCTCAGCATTCAGTGCGCGCCGCAGACGCTCTGCATCGATGCTCGAGGAAGCGGCTTCTTGCGCCTCTCCCTGTCCGCGACCTGGTTCGGTCACAAAACGAGGCGAAGCGGCCCATACCTGTTCGAACGGATGCTCCCCGTCGGCCAGAAGGTCACGGGCATGATCGTGCCGGATGACAAAGTCGAATTCGTGCTGCGGCCAAAGCTCGCGCAGGTCGTTGAGAACGGTCGCATGGTCCAGACTGAACTCAACGCTGCCAAGGTGGCCGTTGTGCTCATCGACGATCGGAAAGACATTGCGATAGGCAAAAGAGAAGCGGCCAAGCTCGAAACCGGAAACCGGCTGCAGCTGCTGGTTGGCCCGCCGAACCGACTCGCGGAACCCGAACACATCGTCGGCAAAATGCTCCGGCTGGTGCAGGCGCAGCAGGCTTTCCCCGTCCGCCAGATGGAAATGAATCACGTCGATACCGCGCTCGCGCAAGCGCTCGAAGACCGGCAACAACCGCTCTCGCAAGGCGTCCCGGGCCTCGCCACGCCGACCGGCGTCCTGGGCCAGGGCCAGCCATTCCAGGGTGTCCGGCGCCATCACGTGCTGATCGAAGTAAGCGGCCACGTGATTGCCGCGCGGAAACTTGACCGCCCGCCAGCTCAGCTCCACCGACATGCGGTGCTGGCTCAGCAGATCGTTCACGGCGGAGCGGTGCTGGGCCTGCAGCAGCCACAACACGAGCGCCGCCAATACCGCGGCGACCAGCCACAGCGCAAGAGACGCCCGACGCCGCAGCCGAATCGGACTGGAAATGATCATCCGCTGCCGGCGGATCGGACCGGCACGGGAAAAAGACAGCGCTGGCGCATTCCAGCACCGGATCCAGTCCGTCGCGGCTGACGTGAAACGACGTTGCCGTCCATCGCCTTAAAAAACCCCTTGGCGCCTGACGCCCCGATCCGCCCCCCGGCGCTGGACCAACCGATCGCCCCACGCGATCGTGTCTTGATCGGGTCCGATATACGTAAGACCCCGGTAGACTTTCCAGTATACGCTACAGCGAAAGTAACGCAAAACTACGGCCGGACCGATCGACCGATGCCGCTAGCGAAAATCAGATTTGCAGGATTTTCAGGGTGTTGGTTCCGCCGGGCACGCCGTGGCGGTCACCCAGGGTCATCAGCACCCGACCACCAGTGCCCAGCAGCCCGGAGCCGGCGACATGGTCGAGCGCGCGCGCAATGGCCGCATCGGTCGATTCGTCGTTCATCGGCGGGAAGAACAGCGGGTAGACGTGCTGAAACAGACGCATGCGCCGCAGCGACGCCCGGTTGGGACTCAGGGCGATGATCGGAGCGGGGGAACGCACCCGGCTGAGCCACTGGGCGGTCGAGCCGGATTCGGTCAGTGCGATGATGGCCCGCACCGGCAGGTTGTTGGCGGTCATCATCGCGGCCATGGCAACGGCCTGATCGGTGCGCTCGGCGCGCACGTTCATCCGACGCGCGGGCACGTGCGCCTGGACGTGACGCTCGGCGCCCTCACAGATCCGGCCCATGGCCTCGACCACGCGCACCGGGTGGCGCCCGACCGCGGTTTCGGCCGACAGCATGACCGCGTCGGTGCCGTCGATGACCGCGTTGGCGACATCCAGCACCTCGGCCCGGGTCGGGATCGGGCTGTCGATCATCGACTGCATCATCTGGGTGGCGGTGATGACGGCCCGGTTGTGCTCCAGGGCGCTGGCAATGATGCGTTTCTGGAGGCCGGGCAGTTCGGCTTCGTCGATCTCCACGCCCAGATCACCGCGTGCGACCAGGACCGCGTCGGAGGCCTCGATGATGCTTTCGAGGTTCTCGATGGCCTCGGTCCGCTCGATCTTGGCCACCAGCCCGGCCTCGCTGCCCGCCTGGCGCAGCAGATCGCGGGCCCGCTCGATATCGGCCGCGTTGCGCGGAAACGACACGGCCAGATAGTCCACCTGCCACTCCGCGGCCCGCTCGATGTCGGCGGCATCGGCCTCGGCCAGGCCCGGTACGGACAAGCCGCCGCCGCGCAGGTTCAGGCCCTTGCGATCCGACAGCCGGCCGGCGGTCGCGACCACGCAATGGATGACGTCGCCTTCGATGCGCTCGACCCGAAGCGCGATCAGGCCATCGTCGAGCAACAGCTCGCTGCCCGGCCGAACGTCGTCGACCAGTCCCAGGTAGGTCACGCCCACTCCGCACGCGTCACCGGCCGGCGGGTTTTCCTGCGCATACAAGCGGAACGGCTGACCCAGCTCGAGTTCGACCGATCCGTCGCGAAACCGATCGATGCGGATTTTCGGGCCGGACAGATCGGCCATGACCGCGACATCGGTATCGAGCTCGCGCGCTGCCGCGCGCACCGTGCGGATCCGGCGGGCGTGCGTTTCCGGGTCGCCGTGGGAGAAATTCACCCGGACGACGTCGCAGCCGGCGGCCAGGAGACGCTCGAGCACCTCCGGCTCGTCGGTCGCCGGCCCCAGCGTGGCAACGATCTTGGTTCGGCGCTTCATTCAGGCCAGCTCGCGGCTGATCCGCATGACCTTGGGGTTGCGCCGCAACCGGCGCATGACCCGGGCCAGCTGATCGCGGCCGGTCACGCTCAAGACAAAGCGCAGAACCGCCGTCTCGCGGGTCGAGCGGTTCTGGTCGACCTCCTCGATGTTGGCCCCGATCTGGCCGAGCGCGGCCGAAATCGAGGCCAGCACGCCGGGGCCGTTGACCGTGATCAACTCCAGCGCGACCGAGAAATGCCCGTGCATCAGGGGCTCCCAGGTGACGTTCAGGCAGCGGTCGGCGTGATTCTTGCGCAGCTCCGGCACGTTGGGGCAGCGCTGCCGATGGATGACCACCCCCTTGCCCGGCGACAGATACCCCATGACCGGATCGCCGGGAATCGGGTGGCAGCAGCTGGCGTAGATCACCGCGCTGCCCTCGCTGCCGCCGATGGTCAGGCTGGCCTGCCCGTCATCGGCCGCCCGTCGGTGGCGCTGGGTCAACGGCAGCAGTTTGCCGGCCACGGCCTTGGCGAGCAGATCGCCGCGCGCGATGCGCACCAGCAGATCCTCCAGCCGATCCAGACCGGACTTTTTCAGATAGCGGTCCAGGCGCCGCTGCGAAATCGTTTCCAGCGAATAGCCGCGCTGTCCCAGGGCCTCGTCGAGCAGACGGTCACCAATCGCCACCGAGTCCGCCTGCTCGAGGTTTTTCATGTGGCCACGGATCGCGGTGCGGGCCTTGGAGGTCACGACGAACTCCAGCCATTCCGGCTGCGGATGGGCCCCTTCGCGGGTGATGAT
>PWJA01000114.1 GCA_003560975.1 Gammaproteobacteria bacterium | reverse complement strand
CGGCCATGCGCCTGCTGAACCCGGATGGATTATTGATCTTCTCCACCAACCGGCGCGGCTTCAAGCTGGATGCAGCCCTGGGCGAGGAACTGGCCATCGAAGACCGCAGCGCCTGGTCGATCCCGAAGGATTTCCAGCGCAGCCAGCGCATTCACCAGTGCTGGTTTGTCCAAAGACCAACGAACCTTTGAACATCCTGACTGGATGACACCTACCGCTTCATCTTTGCTCCTGTGTGCTGGTAATTGGGCTCATCCTTAAACCCGCAACGCGACGGCAGATCTTGGCACGATCAGGGCTGCCCCAGTGGGCCATGCGGCTAATTAGGGCCGACCATAGGTCTGCACGTCGATCACCGGCCCGAAAATGGAAGCATAGACAATTGCTGGCCGTGCCGAACCAAAGGAGCGCGATGAGGTAGACGAACCACTCACAACGCATCCGGCCAACGACCAGCTGGTGTTCACATTGAAGCCTCCGGTCGACGAGGTCAGAGAAACCGAGGTGACGAAGTTGCTCGGCAGCTGGCGCACGACATTGCCGGCCGCGTTTATCACTGCCGCACCGGTCCGGACCGAGCCCGGGTTGTTGGGGTCGTCGCACATCAGCGTGATCTGAAAATCCACCGCTTTTTCCGTCAGCGAAAAAGTTTGCCAACCCGCGTGAGAGAGTTGTCCGCTCGGATTGGCCATGACCACACCAAAACCCTGTCCGGCCAGGGCTTCGAATTGAGCGGCCCCATCGACCCGTGCCGAGCCAACGATATGGAGGTCCGCCTGCGGATCCTCGGTGCCGATGCCGACCCGACCCCGGCTGAAGATCGCGTTGTCATTGATCAGCACAAAGGGCGAAGCGCCTTCGGGGCCCTGATCGCCTTTCGGACCAGCAGGTCCCTGAGGTCCCTGAGGTCCCTGAGGGCCGGGCGGACCGGACGGACCCGGGTCGCCCTGCTGGCCCCGTGGGCCGGTGTCTCCCGCTGGACCCGGCGGTCCGGCAGGACCGGCCGGGCCCGGATTGCCATCGAGCGCGAACAAGGCCACCGGGGTGGCCGCAACACGCTGCCTCGGGGCCATGGTCGTGCCGGCCACGCGCACTTCCAGGTAGCGGGTGCTGCCGTCGAATGCGCCGGCACCGAAGTCAAGCGCCACCTGGAACAGGCCGTCCACCACCGGCCAGTCGTCGCGGCTCAGGCTGGTACCGACCTGATCGCTGCCGGACAAGCTCCCGAACAAGGCGAACTCCAGATCGACCGTGCCGCTGAACGGCGCATCAGCGCTCATCAGACGGCCCTGGTAGCTGATGGAATCGGCGGCCAGCACGGGCAAGGCACAGCCGGCGGCCAGCAGCAAGACAATCAGACGGATCATCCGCTTTTTCCTTTGAAAGACCTGGCCTAGACCGTAGCCTGCCCAGCCTCGTCAATCCTCTCGAGAACTTGAAGATTTCCTGAAGCCTGCGCACTTGATGGCGCTAGTGGGCCATGCGGCTCATGACAGATGTCATGCCAAGCGCATGGCGGGCGGCACTGGGCGGTCAGGCTTGCGATGCCGATACTGGACCCAGGCGAATCAACAGGACATCGATCCATGAAGCATCCGGCCATCGAGGCCAGTGGCCTCAGCTATAGCTACCGTCAGCAGCGCGCGCTCGACGCCGTCGACCTGAGCTGCAGCAAAGGCACGCTGACTGCGCTGCTAGGGCCCAACGGCGCCGGCAAGACCACCCTGGTCAAGCTGCTGCTGGGCGTGTTTTCACCTGAGAGTGGGACGGTACGGGTCGCTGGCGGCGATCCGCGTCGGCGCAGAACCCGCCAGGCCATCGGCACCATGCTGCAGATCAGCGGAGTGCCGGAGAATCTGCGCGTGGCCGAACTGGCCGACCTGTTCGCCAGCCTGTATCCGGCGCCGCTGCCGCGTCTTGAGGCCCTGAGGCTGGCCCAGGTGGACGGGTTGGCCGGCCGGCGCTTTGGGCAATTGTCCGGCGGACAGCGCCAGCGCGTCCTGCTGGCCCTGGCCTTGATCGGCCAACCGCAAGTGCTGGTGCTGGACGAGCCCGGCAGCGGGCTGGATCCGGCCAGCCGCAGAGCCCTGGGCGAGCTGATCCGCGCCCAGCGTGAGCGCGGCACGACGGTGCTGTTGTGTACCCATGACCTGGAAGAAGCCGCCCGGCTGGCCGACGAGGTGATGATTGTCGACCACGGCCGGGTCATTGCCAACGGCACGCCGCGCGAGCTGACCCGGAGCTTGCCCGAGCGCCGGGTGCGCTGTCGCACCCGCCTGAACGCCGTGGACCTGGAGCGCCTGCCCGGCTTCTGCCGGGTTTTCTTCGATACGGGCGCGGCGGAGATCCTGGTGCGCGACCCCAATGCCTTCATCCACGCCCTGCTGGCCGCCGACCCGACGCTGGAGGACCTGAGCGTGGCCGGCGCCAGTCTCGAAGACGCCTTTCTGACCCTGACCCGCAGCCCACACCAGGAGGCCGCATGAACACCCTTGCCCGCATCGAACACTCCGCCCAATGGCAGCTGACCCGATCCGCCTGGCTCAGCCTGTGGCGCATGCCGGCCTACAGCCTGCCCACCCTGCTGTTTCCGATCGGCTTCTATGTCTTTTTCGGCCTGATCATGAACCCAGGCTTCGCCCAGTGGATGCTGTCGACTTTCGGCACCTTCGGCGTCATGGGCACGGCGCTGTTCGCCTTCGGCGTCGGCGTGGCCATGGAGCGCAGCCAGGGCTGGTGGCTGCTGCTGCGCGCCGCGCCCACGCCGTTTGCCGCAGTGCTTGCGGGAAAGCTGGCAACAGTCATGGGCTTTTCCCTGATCATCGTGCTGAGCATGGCATGGCTGGCGGCGATGTTTGCCGGGGTGCGCCTGGAGACCGGTCAATGGCTGGCGCTGGTCGGGGTGCTGATCGTGGGGGCCGTGCCGTTCAGCCTACTGGGGCTGGCCCTGGGGCTGTGGCTGTCGCCGAACGCTGCCCCGGCGATCATCAACGTGATCTACCTGCCGCTGGCCATTTTGTCCGGCTTGTGGATTCCGATCAGCCAGCTGCCGGGGCTGCTGCAAAGCCTGGCCGTATGGCTGCCGCCGTATCATCTGGCGGGGCTCGCCCTGCACGTCAGTGGCACCCAGTCCGGCCCGTGGGTCGAGCATGTCATCGCGCTGATGCTGTTCACCGTACTCAGTGCCGCACTGGCTGCCGTTGCCTGGCGCCGCTTCAAGGGGTCCTGACATCATGCGCGCTCTGGTTGTATTCATCAGTATTCCGCTGATCGTTCTTGCATTGATCCTGGCGCTGCCGGGGCCGCCGGCGGCGGACGAATCGCGGCAGGCGGCAAAAGGCTTCGTCATCGGTGGCGCTCGGGTTTTTGATGGCCAGACGTTTCTGGATGGCGTCCAGGTGGTCGTGCGCG
>PWJA01000265.1 GCA_003560975.1 Gammaproteobacteria bacterium | reverse complement strand
TCGGCGATGGTTCGGTGGTCGACCTTGTTCCAGTATGGGAAGGTACCGCGCAGCGTCCGAGTGCCGGGAAGGCCGCCGATGCCGGCGCCGAGGTCGAGCGCACGGGATAACCGATAGCTGAGATTACCCGCGATGACCACCGATGCCGATTCGCCCTGGCTGGCGTTGGAGGTCCAAGTGTAGAAGGTGTATCGCAACGAGGGGTCGAAGATCCAGCCCTTGAAGTACAGGTTGATCTTGTTGAGCTGGATGTCGTTGCGCTGGTTGATTTCGCGCTCGCGGCCAAAGGCGTCGACGTAGGTGTCGTCAAGACCGCGCTGGTTGAGGTAGCGGATGTAGGCCCAGGCGCTGAAGTTGAGGTCGCCATGGGGCGTGTCCGCGAGCTTGAAGCCCTGTCCGCCCTCCTGAAAGACGCCGAAACTGTCGCCTTCGCGCGTGAGGTCTACCGGAGGGGCAACGCGTGGACCGGATTCCACCATCGCGGGCTGTTGTTCGGCCGGTACCGGCGGCTGAACCGCTGGTTGAGCGATCTGCCGGGCAGGCTCCGATGCATCGTCCTTGCCGGTCCGGCTCTCCAGTTCCCTGATTCGTTCATCGCGCTCGGCGAGTTCGCGCTCCAGGTCGTTTTGGCGTGCCTCCAATGCCTGCAGGCGCGCCAGGATGTCGCCGGCATCGGGTGGTGTGTCTGCGGCGACGCTGCCCAGAGCAATGGTGGCGGTCACGGCCACCGCAAGACGGCGCAAGAAGCCCGAAGAAATGTTCATCAAACCCTCCAACCAATAGACAAAAAAGCGCCGGAACCCCAGCAGAGATTCCGGCGTCCCCAGGGATGCGGCTCAGCGCCGGGTCGGCTGGAACGGTTCGACGTCGTAGGGATTGCCGCCGAGCGCATTCGAAATGTATTCAATGGCCCGTTGCGCCTTGATGCTGTTGCCGGCCTCGTCGAGCGGTGGCGAGATTGCCGCAATGCCAAATCGGCCGGGAGAGACTGCGATGATCCCGCCGCCCACACCACTCTTGGCCGGCAGGCCGGTGCGGTACAGCCACTGGCCGGCATCGTCGTACAATCCGGCCGTTGCCATGATGGCCAGCACTTCCGGAACGTGCTCCGCCGACATCACGGTATCCGCGGTGACCGGATTGAGACCGGCGTTGGCCAGTGTGCCGGCCATCACTGCGAGGTCACGGGAGTTTACGTTGATCGAGCACTGTTCGGTGTAAATGTCGGTGGCACGATCCGGATCGGCATCGATATGACCGTAGGCGTACATCAGTCGGCCGATGGCCACGTTGCGCTGGTTGGTGGCCGCCTCGGACTCGTACACCGGACGGTTCACCGTGAGGCTGCGCCCGGCAAAGCGCGAATGGGCGTCGAGGATGCTGGCGAAGATGTCATCACGCGAGTCACCCGCGACCAGGCTCGTGGTGGTGATGGCACCGGGGTTGACCATCGGGTTCATTTGGGCACCCTGGTACTGCTCGATCGCCACGATGGAGTTGAATACCTGTCCGGTGGCGTCTACACCGACGCCCTGCGGCGCAAAATCGGTCCCTTTCTGCTCCATGACAAGCGCCATCGTAAAGACCTTGGAAATTGACTGAATGGATACTTCGGACTCCATGTCGCCGGCCGTGAACACGCGTCCGTCCGGCGTGACCAGGGCGATTCCGAAGATGTCGGAGTCGACTTCGGCCAGGGCCGGAATGTAATCCGCGTTGGCGCCTTCTTCGATATCTTTGAAGCGGTCCAATGCCTGGTCAACAACAGCCTGGATGTCGGCGTCGGGCATCGCTACGATGTCGGCTGCGTGAAGCGGAGCGCTGAGCGCGATCGCCAGGAAAAGCGCAACAGTGGTTCGCCCGATCAAGGCGATGAATTGATGATGGATCATGGGTTTTCTCCGGGTGAATTTTGTGGATCAGAAGCTGAACTTGAAAGAAAACTGAACGCGGGTGTCGGTTCCTTCCGAACCGTCGTTCAGCCTGAGCTTGCCGTGCAGGAGTTCGGCCCCGACCATGGTGTTACCGGTTGGGTAATGGAGCAGGTTGACCAGGCCATAGTCGGACTTGTCGAACGCGTCATCCCTTTGACCTTCCCGGTTATCGACGTCTGCGCTGCTCCAGCCGATGGACGAGCTCCATTTCTCGCTCCACCACCGGTTATAAAACAGCATCCAGCCGACGATGGGTACGGCGGTGGCTTGAAATTGTGCATTCGGCGCCAGGTCGACGCCGCCGTCGTTGAAATAATTGGCAATCCCCCTGCCGTAGACTATCTGCCATAGCACCTGGTCGCGTCCCACCGTGTTGAGTGCACCGGACAGGTTGAGACCGTAGCCCGTTTCGCTGCCGGAGAAGTTATCGTTGCTGGTCTCGTCGAGTGCTTCGTAGCCGACCTGGCGAAGGATGCCGGACGTCTGAAAATGCCCCCAGCCCCGGTTGATCCGCCATTGTGCGGTCAGATCGGGAAGCTTGTTTCTGCCACGTACGTTCAGGCTTGGCGCGATGTCGGGAACCTTGCCGGAATCGACGCCTGCCGAAGGAGACTCCAGCGCGATCGCGAACAGCTGGTCCTCGGTATTGACGGGTGTCCAACGCAGCTGAACGTTGCGGAAGAAAATCATGCCTGGCGGTCCCCAGTAATCGATCGAGTTGGGAAACACGTCCGGGTTCATGAATACGCTCCAGGTCTGTCCGGCCCCGAACTGGTTGAGTTCGGCCCAGGCGTGACGGAGCCGCGGGGTTACCTTGCCTGCATCGGAACCGACGCCGTACAACTCGAATTCGAGCTTGGTCTTGATTTCGCCGATGTCGGTTGGGATACCGGCGCGGACCCCGAAGCGGGTCTGCCTGACGCTGAAAATGGTTTCGCCGTCCTTTCCGCATCCGGCATCGCCCGGGCAATTGACCGGTATCTGCGAGGGGCGCAGTGTGTCTTTCCAGTCCGGGTTGACCCGATTGAAGTCGTAGATTGCGTCGAGCATGATGTAGCCATAAAAATCAAGATCGATCTCTTGCGCCGAAGCCGGTACGGCCGCAACCAGCAGCAGCGTGATACCCAAAATCCGGTTGCGTGTCCTTCTGAGCTTGTTTCCCTTTTCCATAACCTCTTCCTGATTGATGCAACGCGTATCCCGGCATCGTGTCGCAGGGATTCGTCCTGGCGTGATCACGCCGAGCGCAATACTACGGATCAATGGATAGGGGTGGAAGCGAACGCAACCGGAGTTCACAAAGCTTTGCATTCGGGCTGCGCGCATACCGGGGACGGCATGCAGAATGCTTCAGAGTTGCTGCAGCCAGTCCGAGTAGGCCTGGTGCGTGGCCTCGATGGATTGTTCGATGTCCGTCAGGCGTTGACGCTCGATGCGCGCCTCGCGGCCGGCATCCGTTTCCAGTTGTTCGGCCTTTTCGCGCAGTTCCAGCGCACCGAAGCTGGCCGC
>PWJA01000016.1 GCA_003560975.1 Gammaproteobacteria bacterium | reverse complement strand
CACCCGCAGCAGGGTGGTCTTGCCGCAACCGTTCCTGCCCATCACCCCGAAAATCTCGCCGTGGTTGATCTCGAAACTCACCTCACGCAGGGCCGTGAAGGAGCGGCCCCGAAGCCACCCGCTGCCCGACGGAAAGCGGACCGAAACGTTTCGCGCCCGAATCAACACCCCGCTCATGAATACAAGACCTTGCTGGCAACAAGGAATCGGGTCAGACGATACAAACCGAACAGCAGCGCCGAAAGCACGATGCCGAACAGCAGAATCCCCGCCAGGTGGATCCAGTCTGGCTGTGACTGATGAAGCAGAATCTGCCGATAGGCATCAATCAGGAACGCCAACGGGTTGTACAGCATCACCTGCTCGCGGACCGGCGACTGCAGGTCATTGATGTCCCAGAAGATGCCCGACAGAAACAGCATGATCAGGACCAGCATGTTGATCAGCATGCGCACGTCGGGAATCAGCGCCGTAATCCAGGCAGCCGCGAGCACCAGCGGCATCATGAACGCCATCTGGGCCAGGGCCACCACCGGCAACAAAAACCAGTGCACATCCGGAAAATAGCCCTGGGTCAGCAAAAACAGCAGCATGGCCACAAAGGCCACGATCTGCTTGTACATGTTCTGAAGGTAATCGACCATCGGAAACATTTCCGGGCGAATCGATGCGTTGGTCAACAGCTCGCGCCCGGCAAAAATACTCCCCGCGCCCCCACTGAGGCTTTTCGAGAACCATAGATAGGGAATCTTTCCACAGACGAGGAAGACCACAAAGTCTTCGGTACGGAAATCGAGGATGATGGCAAAAGCCACGTAAAAGGCAGCCACGAACAGCGCCGGCTCAAGAAGCCACCAGAAGTAGCTGAGATACGTCTTCAGCGCCTCGGATTTGAGCTTGAGACGAGCGTAGGTGTTTACAAGCACCCAGAATCTGAGAAAATCCGTCACTCTTTCGACTTACCTGCGGTCTTTACCCCGGTCAGGGGTGGGGTCAAATGATTTGGGTATCAGCGGATCGCAGCCCAGACTCAGCGAGCGGGCAATTTTGATCGCTACATGTTTCGCCGGTATTCCCCGCCGACCTCGTACAGCGCATGGCTGATCTGCCCCAGCGAGCAGACCTTGACCGCCTCCATCAGCGCCTCGAAGGTGTTGCCGCGGGCCCTCGCGGTTTCCTGAAGCTGCTGAAGTGCCGCGGCGGAACGGTCGGCGTTGCGGTCCTGGAAGGCCCGAACATTGGCCACCTGCTGCTGCTTTTCTTCCTCGGTGGAGCGCATCAGCTCGATTTCCCCGCCTTCCTGCTCACTCCCGCCGCTGGGCAGGAAGGTATTGACGCCGATCAGCGGCAGCGAGCCGTCGTGTTTCTTGTGCTCGTAGTACAGCGATTCTTCCTGGATCTTGCCGCGCTGGTACATGGTGTCCATCGCCCCGAGCACGCCGCCGCGCTCGGAGATGCGCTCGAATTCGGTGTAGACGGCCTCTTCGACCAGGTCGGTGAGTTGATCGACGATGAAACTGCCCTGCCACGGGTTTTCGCAGAAGTTCAGGCCCAGCTCCTTGTTGATGATCATCTGGATGGCCACGGCGCGGCGCACCGACTCCTCGGTGGGCGTGGTGATCGCCTCGTCGTAGGCATTGGTGTGCAGGCTGTTGCAGTTGTCGAAGATGGCATACAGGGCCTGCAGCGTGGTCCGGATGTCGTTGAACTGGATTTCCTGGGCGTGCAGCGAGCGGCCCGAGGTCTGGATGTGGTACTTCATCATCTGGGCGCGCTTATCGGCGCCGTAGCGCTCGCGCAGGGCCCGGGCCCAGATGCGGCGCGCCACGCGGCCGATCACGCTGTACTCCGGGTCCATGCCGTTGGAGAAGAAAAAGCTCAGGTTCGGCGCGAAGGCGTTGATGTCCATGCCCCGGGCCAGGTAGTACTCGACGATGGTGAAGCCGTTGGACAGGGTGAAGGCCAGCTGGCTGATCGGGTTGGCTCCGGCCTCGGCGATGTGGTAGCCGGAAATCGACACCGAATAGAAATTGCGCACCCCAAAGTCGATGAAGTACTGCTGGATATCGCCCATCATGCGCAGGGCGAATTCGGTGGAGAAGATGCAGGTGTTCTGGGCCTGATCTTCTTTCAGGATATCGGCCTGGACCGTGCCGCGGACTACTTTCAAGGTGTCGGCCTTGATCTTTTCGTACGTCTCGGCGTCGAGCAGCTGATCGCCGGTCAGGCCCAGCAGCCCCAATCCCAGGCCGTCGTTGGTCTTCGGCGGCGCGCCGGCATAGATCGGCGGATGGTCGCCCAGCAGCTCGGTCTTCTTGCGCTCGGCGGCCGCCCACTGGCCATTCTCGCGCAGGTATTTCTCGACCTGCTGGTCGACCGCGGTGTTCATGAACATGGCCATCAGCATCGGCGCCGGGCCATTGATGGTCATGGAAACCGACGTGGTCGGATCGGACAGGTCGAAGCCCGAATACAGCTTTTTCATGTCGTCCAGGGTGGCGATGGACACGCCCGAGTTGCCCACTTTCCCGTAGATGTCCGGTCGTTCGGCCGGATCCTCGCCGTACAGGGTGACCGAGTCGAACGCCGTCGACAGGCGCTTGGCCGGCTGGCCTTCCGACACGTAGTGAAAACGCCGGTTGGTGCGCTCGGGCGGGCCCTCACCGGCAAACATGCGGATCGGGTCCTCGTTCGCTCTACGGTAGGGGTAGACCCCGCCGGTGTAGGGGTAGTAGCCGGGCAGGTTTTCCTTCATCAGGAACACCAGCAGATCGCCCCAGTCCCGGGTCTGCGGCGCGGCAATCTTGGGGATCTGCAGGCGCGAGAGCGATTCGCGGTAGTTGGCCCCGGTGACGGCTTTGCCGCGGACTTCGTAGCGGTACTCGTCGGCTTCGACCGAGGCTTTCAGCTCAGGCCAGCGGCGCAGGAGATCGCGGGCTTCCTCCGGGATCGCGCGGGTGGCTTCGAGGTAACGTTGGAGCAGAAGGTCGATTAGTGGACCATCGGAAGGGTCGGTGGTGGGCGGTTTCCGGTTTACGGGTTCCGGTTTACGGACGGGTTCGACAACTGTCAGGGGGGCGGGGAGATCCTTGATTTCGAGTTCGCTTAGAACTTCCCAGTAATGCTGAGCACGGCGGGCTTCTTCGGCCCAGTGCATGATGCTGTCGTTGATGCCCCTGCCCTGCTCGGCAATCTCGGCCAGGTAGCGAACGCGCGACCCCGGAATCAACACAGACGGCTTCGGATCCTTGTCAGCCAGTTCAACCTCAGGCTCAAAGTCACAACGCGACTCCGAACCACCGGAACCCTGAACCCGGAACCCTGAACCCCTTTGCCGCAGCAAGCGGCAAAGATTGACAAACATCCAGCTCACCCCCGGATCGTTGAACTGCGAGGCGATCGTCGGATACACCGGTACGTCTTCGTCGGCCAGTTCGAAGGCCAGGCGGTTGCGCTTCCACTGCT
>PWJA01000007.1 GCA_003560975.1 Gammaproteobacteria bacterium | reverse complement strand
TCCAGCTGCAGCTCGGCCTGCTTGCGCTCGGTGATGTCGGTGTCCGAGCCGCGCACCCCGAGCAGGCGACCGTCTTCGTCAAACCGCGGCAGAATCGTGGAACTGACCCAGATGATCCGGCCATCGCGCTTTCTGATCCGGTTTTCGTAGCCGCTGAAGCGGCGTCCAGCGGCAATCTGTCTCAAGCCCTCGCGGCGAACTTCCTCGCGATCGCTTTCCGGCGCCAGGTCGTAGAAGTATTTCTTGTCGACCAGTTCGTCGGGACGGTAGCCGAGGACTTCTTCCACCAACGGATCCACGTCGGTGTAGAGGCCGTCGTTGTTCACCTGCCAGCGGAAGGAGCGACTTTCCTGGGCCAGATCGCGATAGCGGGCATCGCTCTCGGCCAGGGCCTGTACCGCGTCGCGTCGTCGCAGGGCGCCGGCCAGGATGTCGGCCACCACCTGCAAAAGATGGACGTGTTGTTCCGACCAGCGACGAGTTCGGCGCACCGAATCAAAGCCAATGAAGCCGATCAGGTGGGCCTGCTCGTCCATCATCGGCAGACAGATGAGCGATTGAATGGCCTGCGCCTCCAGCAGTGCGCGCTCTCCGGCGGCCTCTGGCGGCAACATCGACACGTCGTCGATCTGAATCGGACGTTTTTCGCGCCATTGACTGACCCACCAGGTCTTGTCGCTCATTGCTACGCCCTGCAAGGACTCCTTTTGCGGAGTGATGCCGGCCGCGCACCACTCATGGCTGTTGCGGGCGGCGGCGAGGTCGCCGGAGAATTGGAACAGGTAGGCCCGATCGGCCTCGAACAACCGTCCAAGAGAGGCCAGAGCTGCTTCGATCATCTGATCCAGGCGGGCATCGTCAGCGGCGCTGATGAAGCCACCGGCGATATCGGCGATCAGCGCGCGGAAGCGTTGGTCGAACCGCTCGCGCTCGCGCTGCTGCACTTCTTCGCTGATGTCGCGGGCAATCTCGATGACGCCGAACGGCTCTCCCTGCTCGTTTTTGACCAGGCTGGCAGAGCTGCGCGTCGGGAAGATGCGCCCGCTGCGGTGAAGGTGGTTGCGCGTGCCGGTGGCAGAGCCGATCTCCACGAGCTGGTTATTTCTGTTCCCGGCCTCGGCGCCGTTGGATTCCGGCGCGTGAAACCGCTCGACGGGTTCACCGATCTGTTCCTCTGCCCGGCAGCCGTGCATCTCGGCCCAGGCCCGGTTGACGAAGCGAACGGTTCCGTTCAGGTCGGTCAGGGCGATGCCCTCGTTGGATTGCTCCACGGCGGTGCGAAACTTCTGCAGGGCGCTGGTGCGGTCCTGCACGGCCTGTTCGAGTTTTTCCCGTCGGCGCAGGGTCAGGCCGACGACCGCGGCCAGCAGGAGCGTCAGCAGCGTTCCGGCCAGTGCCGTGCCGGCGCCGGCCAGACTGCGGTGCGCGGAGGCGAAGCCCGGCCCCGGCGTGGCGCGGATCAGGAAGGTCTCGCCGAAAACCAGGACCGGCTGTTCGAGAATCCATGGACTGGCGGTCGGGTTTTGGCCCGGGTCCGTCGGACCCAGCGGCTGGCGTGAACCGTCCGCATTCAGCAGCCAGAGACCAAGATTGAGCATGTTGTCGGATGTCGCGCTCGCCAGCATCTCGTCGAAAGCCAGGGTGCTCAGCACGACGCCTTCCTGCCCGCCGGCTTCCAGCCCCGGCCGATTGGATCGCATCACCAGCATGTGGCCTTTCAGCAACGGCGCATGGGTGCCGCTCAGCGGGGGCGTTGCGGTGACCAGACCGGTTCGGTCGGCGTATTCCAGCCGCTCGGAAAAGTGGGTCAGGGAGGCAAGATCGAAACCCGGCAAGGACATGGTGGGCAGACGATCGGTCAGCAGGGTGATCGGGTAGTGGAAATCGCGGCTCGGGTCCGGCGGCTGATCGGCGGGGTCTGCCTCCCAGACGCGAAAATCGGTCCTGCCCTCGGTCCGCATTTGCTCCTCGAAGGCTTCGCGCTGCGCAACGGGCACTTTCGGCGCCCAGGCCCAGTGTCGCGCCAGATCCTTTCTGGTCAACAGTTCGGTGTAGTGGGCGAATTCATCCTCGTTCACATGTTCGCTGGCCTCGAAAAAGCGCGCCAGGCCCTCTACTCCAAAATCGCGCAGGTTGCGCAGGGCAGTACCGATGGCCTGCGTGGAGGAATTGGCCAGCAGCTCGAAGGCACGGGCCTGGTTGCGCTGCGTCTCGGTGTGGACGATCCAGGTGACAACGGCGGTGAGGACGAGACCGGCGGCCAGGACCAGCGCCGGCTCCAGGTGGCGCAGGACGCCGCGCCGGCCGGGGTCGGTTCGGGCCCGGCGAGCCCCCAGTATCTGACCGGTCGCTGCGATGACAAGCAGGATCAGCGTGGCCAGCATGATCGGAAGGGCGGCGCGCACAAACACAATGCGTCGCCAGTCCCGGGCGTCGATGTCGATGCCCAGGGCAATCTGACGCGGATGGCCCGCGGGCATGGGTACCGGCACCAGCGCCGACACCCAAACGCCCCAGCGGTCTTCGGTCGGACCTGACGTTCGTCCGATTCCTGAACTGAACACCTCGAGTTCGTTCGGAGTCAGATCCTCGTAGCGATCCCCAGGCTGCGACTCATCCTCCGAGCCAGGCGGTTCGCTGTCGACCTGAATGATCACCGTCTGGTCCGGGCGGCGCGCCATCAGGTAAACGAAGCGGTAGTCCGGGAAGGCCAGACGCACCGACTGAAGCTGCGCCTTCAGGCGCTGATACTCGGCCAGGTCGGCATCGGAAGGGGCACCGCCAAGGACTGCAAGGCGAAGGGGATTGATCGTTTCGGCCAGGCGCTCGGCCTCGCCCAGCAATTCGGCGCGCATCTGCCGATCCGCCTGGCCGCTCATCCAGACCGCGGTGAGCGTGCCGGCCAATACGATCGACGCCAGCCAGAACAGGCTTCGGATGCTCCATACAGCCTTGAAACCCTGGTCGAGACTGCTCATGTTCCTTCCTGGCGCCCCCCGAACCGCAGCGTGCGGCGACTTCCACCCTTGCAAGCCGGAACTATACCGCAGACGCAATCGATTCCCGCGCCCCTGGGCCGCAGATCCTGTGATCCGGCACGAAAATCGCTATAATTCGCGGCCAGCACGGTCAAACCGGGCTTTCCCGCCAGACGTGCCGATGTAGCTCAGTTGGTAGAGCAACGCATTCGTAATGCGTGGGTCGGGGGTTCGAATCCCTCCATCGGCACCAAATTTCTCATTAAGGATCAAGCGGTTAAGGGCACATCCTCCGAGGAAGGTTGCTGGCGTTGGGCTTGTGTGCCGTGATTGTGCCCGATCCGTGCCTAATCCGTGCCATCGTGGTGCCGGGGGCAAAGAGCCGGGATCATCGAAGCCTCCTTTGCTCTCCGGGGACGAAGCCATCCGGCGGGTTCGAGTGCCCCAGTGCGCCAATTCGACCTGCTGCGAGACCAATGCTCGCTTTGTGCTTC
>PWJA01000156.1 GCA_003560975.1 Gammaproteobacteria bacterium | reverse complement strand
TGTGGCGGGCGTAGAAATCGCGCTCGACGAAGCCGTCTCTTATGTCGGCGATATCGCGCACGCGCACGCGGCTGCCGTCCGGGTTGGTTCGGACCACGATGTTTTCGAAATCGGCCGCGACGTAGGCCTGGCCGATCGTGCGCACCAGCACGTCGCCCCCGGTGGTCTGGATTCGTCCGCCGGGCAGGTCCAGGGACGAGCGTCGAATGGCCTGGGCGACTTCGCCGAGGGTCAGGTTGTAGGAGCGCAGGGTTTCCTCGCGCACCTCGATCCCGATCTCGTAGGGACGCGCCCCGGTCAGCTCGGCTCGGGTGACCGAGGGCAGGGCGGTGATGTCGTCGCGGATCTGGCGCGCGGCCTCCTTGAGCGTGCGCTCGGGCACCGAACCGAACACCGAGACCCAGATGACGTTCTGGCTCCAGGTGGCGCGCTGGTAGCGCGGGCGCTCGGCCTCGGCCGGGAAGGTGGCGATGGCGTCGACCCGCCCCTTGATGGTGTCAAGAACCTCGAGCACGTCGTAGCCGGCTTCGACCTCGACCGTGACCGTCCCCGCGCCCTCGCGGCCGGTCGCAATGATTTCGCGCACCCCGTCGAGGTCCTGAATGGCTTCCTCGATCTTGATCAACACGCCCTGTTCGACGTCGCGCGGCGTGCCGCCGCGGTAGGGCACGGTCACGGTCACGTAACTGGTCTCGACCCGGGGCGTGATTTCCTTGCTGATCGTGATGGCCGAATAGATCCCGCCGGCGATCAGACAGATCATGAGCAGGTTGGCCGCGACCGGGTTGTGGGCAAACCAGGCAATGATGTGGCCGTACCAGTTGCGTTCCTGGATCACGGGGCGTCTCCCGGCTCGGACTCGCCTTGACCGGCCGACAGCAGGCGCAGCTCGGCGGCACTCGCGTCCGCCGGCCGGACCCGCAGGGCCAGCCCGGGAATCGGCGCCTGGATGGCGGTGGTGATGACTCGATCGCCGGGATCGAGCGCGTTGCGCACGTACGCGCGCTGCGGGGTCGTGCGGACCACCTCGACGGTGCGCACTTCCAGTTCATCGTCGTCGTTGGCCAGGTAGACCGTGTTGCCGTCGCGCAAGGCCGCGCGCGGCAGCTCGATCAGTCCGGCCGAGACCTGGCCGCGGATCTCGGCCTGAACGAAGGTTCCCATCGCAAGGGGAACGGAACGCTCGCTGCCCAGCAAGCCGTAGGGATCGGTGATCTCGGCGACGGCATGAACCAGGCGGGTGGCCTCGTCGACCACGCCTTCGGTACGGACGATGCGGGCCTGCCACTGTCCCGGGCGACCAGCGACGCGCCCCTGCAAGGTCACCGGCACCGGCTCGGCGGTCTCGTCCCGGCCGGGGGCGGGCAGGTTGAGGAAGGCCAGATCCTGGTCCGAAAGCGGCAGGCGTACTTCGGCCACGTCGACGGCGAAGACCACGGCCAGCGGGGTGCCGGTCGAGACGAACTGGCCCAGATCGGTCTGGCGCGCCCGGACCAGGCCGTCGAAGGGCAGCGAAATCCGGGTCCGCTCCAGGTTGCGGCGGGCGCGCAATACGCCGGCCTCGGCGGCCTGGACGGAGGCCTGCGCTCCGGCGACCTGGGGCAGTCGCAGCACCAGGTCACCCGGCTCCCGGTCGCTGCCGTGCAGGCGCTGCCAGTCGCGCCGGGCCTGCTCGGAGCGGGCCGATTCGTCGGCCAGGCGCGAGCGCGCCGAGGCCAGCTCGGCTTCGGCCTGAAGCAGCGCGGCTTCGTAGTCGCTGGGGTCGATTTCGGCCAGGATTTCGCCGGCGCGGAAGAAGCCGCCGGCGGTGAACTTTTCGTCCACCCGCACCAGCCGACCGCTGACTTCAGCGGCGATGGTGGTCTCCGTGCGGGGCTGGACCGTGCCCTGGGCCTGGACGCTGAAAAACCCGCTGCTGGCCTGGGCGAGGATCACGTCGACGAGCATCGCCGAAACGGTGGCTTCGCGCTCCGGTGGCGCCGAGCGCTGGCTGGCCAGGAAGACGACCACGCCGACCGAGAGCGCGATCATCAGCGCAGCCGGCAGCACGATCCGAAATAGTACGTTCACGATGGTTTCGCTTCCTCAGGAGATCTGCATGGTGGCGCCATGGTGCCAAACCGTCCGCGCGGGCGCACGTGCCAGAAGGCACAGGTGACGGCGAGTGCGTGGTTCGACGCCTTGCTGCAAACGCCCATGCGGTAAAATGCAGACCGTTTTCAAGCCGCTGCAGTACTCATGAACCACGCCGTTGTGCTCAAGACCGCCGAGGAAATCGAGGCGATGCGCGTTGCCGGTCAGCAGGCCGCCAGCGTCCTGCGCATGATCCGCGAGCACGTGCAGCCCGGCGTGACCACCGGCAAGCTCGACGAGCTGTGTCACGCGTTCATCGTCGACGAGCTCAAGGCCGTGCCGGCGCCGCTGAATTATCGCGGCTTCCCCAAGTCCATCTGCACCTCGGTCAACCACGTGATCTGCCACGGGATTCCCGGGGACAAGGTGC
This sequence comes from Gammaproteobacteria bacterium, assembly GCA_003560975.1. GTDB lineage: Bacteria > Pseudomonadota > Gammaproteobacteria > Xanthomonadales > Wenzhouxiangellaceae > Wenzhouxiangella. Next base: position 10,915 of record PWJA01000156.1, on the reverse strand, counting down.
TCAAGGACGGCGATATCGTCAACATCGACATCACCGTGATCAAGGACGGCTGGCACGGGGATACGAGCAAGATGTTCCTGGTCGGCGAGCCCTCGGTCAAGGCGCGCCGCATCTGCGACGTGGCCCATCAGGCCCTGATCACCGGCATCGAGATGGTTCGGCCGGGGGTGACCCTCGGCGATATCGGTCATGCGATCCAGACCTATGCCGAAAGCCAGCGCTGCTCGGTGGTGCGCGAGTACTGCGGCCACGGGATCGGTCGCGTCTTTCACGAACCGCCCCAGGTGCTGCACTACGGCAAGCCGGGCACCGGGCTGACGCTGAAGGCGGGAATGACGTTCACCATCGAGCCCATGGTCAACCTCGGCAAGCCCGACACGCGCCTGCTGCCCGACCAGTGGACCGTGATTACCCGTGACCGCAGCCTTTCGGCGCAGTGGGAGCATACCCTGGCGGTGACCGACCACGGCGTCGATGTCCTGACCCGGCTGCCCGACGACCCGCTGTGAACGAACGTCTCGGCGCGGTCGCGGCTACCCGCCACTGCCTGGATCTGGCGGCCCTGGCGGCCCTGCCGGACGAGCCTTCGGCGCTGGCCCGCGGTCTGAAGGCGGCGCGCGAGAAGGCCGACCGCGAGCTGGCGGCCCGGTTTGCTGCCGGAACCGACATCCGCGAACTCGTTCACGCCCGAGCCTGGGTCCTGGAACAGCTGGTTCTGAGCGCCTGGCGGCACCTGATCGACGTCGAAATCGAGCTGGATCTGTGCGCCGTCGGCGGCTTCGGCCGGGGCGAGCTGCACCCGCACTCGGACATGGACCTGCTGATCCTGTATTCGCAGACCGGCGAGCGGCCCGACCAGAAGCTCTGCCGCGCGCTGGAAACCCTGGTCCAGGTGCTGTGGGATGCCGACCTGCACCCCGGCCACAGCGTGCGCACGGTTTCCGAATGCGTGGAAGAATCGTCCGCCGACGTCGGCGTTGCGACCAACCTGATGGAAACCCGGTTGCTGGCCGGCAACGGCCGCCTGCTGGCGGCAATGCGTTCGGCCACCCAGGCCCCCGCGCTGTGGCCGGCCACCGAATTCTTCGCCGCCAAGTGCGCCGAGCAGGAGGAGCGCCACGCGCAGTTCGAAGACACCATCTACAACCTCGAGCCCAACATCAAGGAAGGCCCGGGCGGTCTGCGCGATCTGCAGATGATCGGCTGGGTGACGCGGCGCCATTTCGGCACGTCCACCCTGCACGGGCTGGTCGAGCGGGAGTTTCTGAGCGAGCACGAGCACCAGGACCTGGTCTCCAACCGGGATTTTCTGTGGTCGCTGCGCTGGGCCCTGCACGAACTGGCCGGGCGCGCCGAGGAACGGCTGTTGTTCGAACATCAGCGTCGCCTGGCCGAGCGTTTCGGCTTCGATGGGGAAGGGAACGAGGCGGTCGAGCAGTTCATGCAGCGCTACTACCGTTCGGCGATGCAGGTTGCGCGCCTCAACGAGCGCCTGCTGCAAAGCTTCGACGAAGAGCTGCTGGCCGGGCGTCAGCACCTGCCTTCGGCCGAGATCGACGCGCATTTCGAAGTCTGCCACGGCTACCTGGAACTGAAGAACCCGCATGCTTTCGTCGAGCATCCGGCCTTGCTGATGCGGATGTTTCTGGTCCTGGCCGACCACCCCGACATTCGCGGGGTGCGTGCAGCCACCATTCGGCTGGTGCGCGAGCACCTGTACCTGATCGACGACCGGTTTCGGGAAGACCCGACCATTCTGGGCATGTTTCTGGACCTGCTCAGGAGTCCGCGCCTGGTCTACAGCCAGCTGGCCCGGATGAATCGCTACGGGGTGCTGGGTGCTCTGCTGCCGGCATTTGCCCAGATTACCGGCCGCATGCAGTTCGATCTGTTTCACGTCTACACGGTCGATCAGCACACCCTGTTCGTGATTCGCAACCTGCGTCGCTTCGTCTACGCCAAGTACCCGGAGCAGTTCGGGCACGCGATCCAGGTCATGGACACCATCGAGCGTCCGGAAGTGCTCTACCTGGCCGCCTTGTTTCATGACATTGCCAAGGGCCGCGGCGGCGATCACTCCGAGCTGGGCGCGGCCGATGCGCGCAGCTTCGTCGACCGCCTGGATCTGGCCGAGGAAGACCGCGCGCTGGTGGTCTGGCTGGTCCGCGAGCACCTGCTGATGTCGCGCACCAGCCAGCGCGAAGACATCAGCGACCCCGTGGTGGTCAACCGCTTTGCCGAGCGCGTGGCCAGCCAGCGCCGACTCGATTACCTGCTGGTGCTGACCACGGCCGACATCGCCGCGACCAGCCCCAGGCTGTGGAACTCGTGGAAAGACAGCCTGATGTGGGAGCTGTACCTGGCGACCAGCGACGCCCTGGCGCGAAAGCCGGAAGAGCGTCTGGATCGCGAGGCCAGCGTGAATGAAACCCGCCGCGAAGCGCTCGCCCTGCTGTCCACGCAAGGCCCGGGCGCCACGCGCGCCGAGGAGCTCTGGCGGGCCCTGCCGGAACGCGCCTTCCTGCGCCTGGACGCCGACCAGCTGGCCTGGGCCACGGCCGCGGTAGGCCGCGCCGAGACGCTGCCGCTGGTCGCTTGCCGACACCTGCCCGACAAAGGCATCAGTGAGCTGTTCGTGCACGCCGAGGATTTCGCCGGCCTGTTTGCGGTCGTGGCGCGCGAACTGGATCGCATGCAGCTCAACGTGCTCGCGGCGCGCGTGGTGACCAGCGAGGACGGCAAGAGCTGGGACATTTTCCAGGTCATGGACGCCAACAACGAGCCGCTTCACCCCTCCGATGCCCAGCGCCTGGCCGCGATGCTGACCGAGCAGCTGGCGGCCAAGACCGTCCGGCGCCTGCCCTGCCGTCCGGTGCCGCGCCGGCTCCAGCCGTTCATGGGCCGCGCCGAAATCCGGATTGATTCCAGCGGCGAGCTGACCTGCGTGGAAATCGCCGCCACCGATCGGCCCGGCCTGCTCTCGGGCATGGCCGAAGCGCTGGTCGTCCAGGGCGTTCAGCTGCTCGATGCGCGCGTGGCCACGTTCGGCCAGCGCGTCGAGGACGTGTTTCTGGTCGCCGATGCCGAAGGCCGGGCGCTGGACGAAAAGGCCTGCCGGGATCTGGAAGCGGAGCTGCGCGATCGGCTGGACGTCTCTTCCTGATCCCGGCGCACGATCAAACTCTCAATTCAAGCAAACCTGGAGCCTCGGTCATGAACGAACAAAGCCAAACCCTGCAGGCCGTCATCGAGAATGCCTGGGAACGTCGCGCTGAACTTTCGCCCGAGCGCGCCGACGCCGATCTGCGCCGGGCCGTGAACGAGTGCCTGGACGGGCTGGAGCGCGGCGCGTTTCGCGTTGCCGCGCCCGGCGCCGACGGATGGGTGGTCAATCAGTGGCTCAAGCAGGCCATCCTGCTGCACTTTCGCATCACCGCCAATCGTGACATGGCCGGCGGAATCGCGCACTACTTCGACAAGGTCGACCTGCGTTTCGCCGACGCGGGCGACCGGCCGGCCGACTGCGGCGCCCGGGTGGTGCCGACGGCGACCGTGCGGCGCGGCGCGCACATCGGTCACGACGTCGTGCTCATGCCCAGCTACGTCAACATCGGGGCCTACGTGGGGGCGGGCAGCATGATCGATACCTGGGCCACGGTCGGTTCCTGCGCCCAGATCGGATCCGGCGTGCATGTCTCCGGCGGTGCCGGCATCGGCGGCGTGCTCGAGCCGCTCCAGGCCAACCCGACCATCATCGAGGACGGCTGCTTCATCGGCGCCCGCTCCGAGGTGGTCGAAGGCGTGATCGTCGAGAAAGGCGCGGTCATTGGCATGGGCGTGTTTCTCGGCCAGTCGACGCGCATCTACAACCGGGCCACGGGGGAAATCAGCACCGGTCGCGTGCCGGCCGGCGCAGTGGTCGTGGCCGGCAGTCTGCCGGCCAGCGACGGCTCGCACAGCCTGTATGCGGCCGTCATCGTCAAGCAGGTCGACGCAAAGACCCGCTCGCGCACCTCGGTCAACGAACTGCTGCGGGCGGCGCAATGAGCGGTTTGACGGTCTACGGCATCAAAAGCTGCGATACCTGCACAAAGGCGCTGAAGTGGCTGGATGAGCAGGGGCGCCCGTATCGGTGGCACGATCTGCGCGGCGACGGTCTGGAGCCGCCCACCGTCGAGGCCTGGCTGGCCGCGGTCGGGCCGGAAACCCTGGTCAATCGACGCTCGACGACCTGGCGCGGCCTGGACGAATCGGTCCGGCGTGCGGCCCTGGATCCGGGCCGGGCGGCCGCGATTCTGCTCGAGTTCCCCACCCTGATCAAGCGCCCGGTCTTCGTTTCCGGCCCGTCGGTTCTGGTCGGCTTTAACGCGACCGTCCGGGACAGCCTTTAAACTGGACGGCATGAATACTGCCGTGGAAAACCTGCAGCCCCTCCGCCGGGTCACGCGCGAGGCGCGCGAGGCGCGCGAGGCCATGCTCTCGCCGCTGGCGACGCGCTCGACGGAGTCGCGCGGGCGCGCCCGGCGAGAAACCCCGGATCCCTACCGAACCGAATTCGAGCGCGATCGCGACCGGGTCCTGCACTCCAAGGCCTTTCGCCGCCTCAAACACAAGACCCAGGTCTTCATCAATCCCGAGGGTGACCACTTTGTCACCCGCATGAGCCACACCTTGCAGGTCACCCAGGTGGCCCGGGCGCTGGCCGTGGCCCTGGGTCTGAACGAGGTGCTGACCGAAGCCATTTGCCTGGCCCACGACTGCGGCCACACGCCGTTCGGGCACACCGGCGAGGCGGCGCTGGCGGAGTACGTGGACGGCGGTGCGTGGCTGCACTCGGAGCAGGGCGTGCGCCTGTTCGAGGTGCTGGAGCCGTGCAACCTGACCTGGGAAGTGCTGGACGGCGTCCGCGCCCATACCTGGCGGGTCAAGCCGCCACCGCACACGGCCGAGGGCTGGGCCTGCCGGTTTGCCGACCGCATCGCCTACCTCAACCACGACCTGCAGGACGCCATCCGCGCCGGGGTGATCACCGCCGCCGACGTGCCCGGGGAGATCACCGGCATCCTCGGCCCGTTCAGCGGCGGGGTCTGGATCAACACCATGATCGAGGCGGTGATCGAGGAGTCCTGCCGGCGCGGCAAGGTCACGATGAATGCCGATGTCCTGCTCGCCATGAAGCACTTTCGCGAGTTCATGTTCGAGCGGGTGTACCTGCGCCCCGAAGCGGTCGCCCAGGCGCGCCGCGCGACCGGCGTCATCCACCAGCTGGTCGAGCATCTGCTCGCTCATCCGGACCAGATTCCCGACAGCTACCGCATCGCCGATGCCGAGCCGCTCACCCAGGTGCTCGATTACGTGGCCGGCATGACCGACCGCTACGCCTTGAGTCTGCACGATCGCCTGTTCCGACCGCGCGGTCTGGTCTGACGGCGGCACCGATGCGGTGACCGGCGGGCGGCCGGTTTGCATTTTTTTAACCCGTTTGTTACGGTGGGGTGATTCGGGAGGCTGACCCGAGCGCGGTTTCCTCGCTTTTACGCTACTCCAACCGCCGATCGAGGGCGGTTTGCAAACGTTTTCTAGTGGAAGCGCGCTGGTTTGGCCGGACTCCACGACGCCGAAACGCCGGATGGGACCTGACAGAAGGCGCCCTGGGTCGGCATCAAAACACATTTGGGAGAATGTCAATGAATCGTAGCCCTTTGGCCTGGATGCTTTGCGCGTCCTTGTGTTTTCCGTTGAATGCGGCGATTGCGTCCGAGGCGGATGATGAAACCGAGATGCTCCGGCAGCACATCGAGCAGATGCAGCGCGATCTGCTGCAGATGCAGCAGCGTCTGGACAACCTTCAGGCCGAAAAGGAGCGCGAGCAGGCCGAGCGCGAACGAATGGAGGCAAGAGTCGCCGAGGTCGCCGAAACCGCCGATGCGGCCCAGGCCGCGGCCGCCGAGGACGCCGACGGCATCAGCTTCGGCGGGGCGGTCCGGCTGAACTATGGCTGGCGCGACTACGACGATCAGAACAAGGACCGGGTCGGTGACTTCGAGCTGGAACTGTTCCGGATCAACGTCAATGGAACGGTCGGCAACGTCATTCTGGACGCCGAATGGCGGCGCTACAACGATTTCCAGGCCATTCACCATGCCTGGGTGGGGTACGACTTTTCCGACGAGTTGCAGATGCAGCTGGGCATCACCCAGGTGCCGTTCGGCATCCTGCCGTACGCCAGCCACAGTTTCTGGTTCACCGGCAACTACTACCTCGGCTACGAGGACGATTACGACACCGGGGTCAAGTTCGTCCACACGCCCAACGAGGACTGGACGTTCCACTACGCCTTCTTCAAGAACCCGGAATACGCCAACGACGGTCGTGCCGATCGTTATTCGTTTGACCTGGTTACCGGCGGCGATCAGCAGAATACCGAGACCAACCAGATCAACTTCCGCGCCGAGCGTCATATCCACTTCAACGATGACGTGCGCGCGGACTTCGGTTTGAGCCTGCAGGCCGGGCAGATGTACAACCGTGCGACCGAGAGCAACGGCGATCGCTGGGCGGTCGGGGCCCACATGGACTACTACAACGGCCCCTGGAATCTTCGCCTGCAGGCGATGCGCTACGAGTACAACCCCGACAACCCCGACGGGGTTTCGGATGACTTCGTGCAGAAGGGCGCTTTCGCCTTTCCCTTCCTGATGGCAGCCAAGGCAAACGTCTACACCTACAGCGCCTCGCGCTCGTTCAACGTGGACTGGGGTCCGATCACCTATGTCAACTGCTACAACGAAGGCACCTTCGTCGACCCGGACGTCGACAACAGTTCCGAATCGATCCAGAGCGTGACCGGCTGCGCGATCGGTGCCGGTGGTGTGTACGCCTACTTCGACTGGATCGCCGGCAAGAACATGTGGTTTGCCGGGGGCGACGGGATCGGCCTGGACGCGGGTACCTCCGGGAAATGGCGCTCGCGCTTCAACGTGAACATCGGCTACTACTTCTGAGCAGGTTCGGAAGAACCTGTTTGCTGCGCGCTCCTGCCGGTTGGCGGGAGTGCGCATTTGACTGGATGACGGGGAGAAAACTGCATGAGTGAGGCACCGCACGATCCGGACAAGCTCCTGGAGGAGCTTGAAGAAGTCTACGAGACCGACTACGAGCTCGGTCAGGACAACATCACCTGGCTGGGGCTGGATCTGCACAACCCGGTGTTCGTGGTCAGCGTCGTGCTGATCATCCTGTTCGTGATCCTGTCGCTGATCTTTCCGGAACAGGCCAACAGCATGCTCGGATCGACTCGCGAGTGGATTGGCGAGACCTTCGACTGGCTGTTCCTGTCGGCGGCCAACTTTTTCGTGCTGTTCTGCCTGGCCCTCATCGTGCTTCCGGTGGGCTCCATTCGCCTGGGCGGCGAGGACGCCAAGCCGGACTTTTCCATGCTGTCCTGGTTTGCGATGCTGTTTGCTGCCGGCATGGGCATCGGCCTGATGTTCTGGTCGGTGGCCGAACCGGTGGGCTATTTCACCGAATGGTTCGGCACCCCGCTGAACATCGAGGGCGGTACGGAGGCGTCGAAGACGGCGGCCCTGGGCGCGACCATGTACCACTGGGGTCTGCACCCTTGGGCGATCTACGGTGTTGTGGCGCTGTCGCTGGCGTTCTTTTCCTACAACAAGGGCTTGCCGCTGACCATCCGCTCGACCTTCTATCCCCTGCTGGGCGATCGGGTGTGGGGCTGGATGGGCGATGTGATCGACACCCTGGCCGTGCTGGCGACGATCTTCGGGCTGGCCACCTCGCTGGGCCTGGGCGCCCAGCAGGCCGCCGGCGGCATGGACTTCCTGTTCGGGATTCCGAGCGGCCTGGCTTCGCAGATCGCGATCATTGGCGGGGTGACCGCCATTGCCCTGATCTCGGTCCTGCGCGGGATCCATGGGGGGGTGAAGATTCTCAGCAATCTGAACATGTTCCTGGCCGGGTTGTTGTTGCTGTTTGTCGTGTTTGCCGGCAACGTCATGAGTTTCCTGGGCAACCTCGGTCAGACTGCGCTCGGCTATTTCCAGTACATGCTGCCGCTGAGCAATCCGGTCGGCCGCGAAGATGACGTCTTCTACCACAGCTGGACGATCTTCTTCTGGGCCTGGTGGATCGCCTGGTCGCCGTTCGTCGGGATGTTCATCGCCCGCGTTTCCTATGGCCGCACGGTGCGCGAATTCCTGACCGCCGTGCTGATCGTTCCGGTCGTGGTTTCGACCATCTGGATGAGCGCGTTCGGCGGGACCGGGGTCGATCAGGCCCGTGAGGGTGTCGGTGCGCTGGCCGACGGCATCAGCGACTCCTCGCTGGCCCTGTTCCAGATGCTCCAGGAACTGCCGATGACCGAGATCACCTCGTTCCTGGCGATCGTGCTGGTGCTGGTGTTTTTCATCACCTCCTCGGACTCCGGCTCGCTGGTCATCGATTCCATTACCTCCGGCGGCAAGACCGATGCGCCGACCGCTCAGCGGGTCTTCTGGGTGCTGGCCGAAAGCGCCATCGCGGCCGTTCTGCTGGCCGTCGGCGGCGCGGCGGCGCTCAACGCGTTGCAGGCCGGAGCGGTCAGTACCGGCTTGCCGTTCGCGTTCGTACTGGTGCTGATGTGCGTGAGTCTGATCAAGGGGCTGCACCACGAGCGCCAACTGCTCAGACTGCAGGGCCAGGCGGACTAGCCGCGGCGGCCTCCGGCCGCGCAGATACGCACTGGCCGCTGTTGCAAAACAGCGGCCAGTGCGTTTAGATTAAGGTGCTCGCGCGGGCGTCGTATAATGGTGATTACCCGAGCTTCCCAAGCTCGTGATGACGGTTCGATTCCGTTCGCCCGCTCCAGTTTCCGGCCGTATCTCTGCCGGATTTATTCGATGCCTTCGGCGAAGGCCAGTACGCTTTCGGTCAGCGCGGTCAGGTCGTAGCCGCCTTCCAGGCTGGCGACCAGGCGCCCGGACGCGTGCTTGTCGGCCAGCCCTTTCAGCTGTTCCCCGATCCAGTAGTAGTCTTCGTCCTTGAGCTGCAGCTGCGCCAGCGGATCGCGCCAGTGGCCGTCGAAACCGGCCGAAACCAGGATCAACTCGGGTCGAAAGCGGTCCAGGGACGGGAGCAGGTGCTCGGTCCACAGCGAGCGGAATTCATCGCTGCCGGAATTGGCCGTCAGGGTTGCGTTGAGCACGTTGCTGTCGGTGGTCCTGGCCGGATCGCCGGTGCCCGGGTACAGCGGCGCCTGGTGGCTGGAGACAAACAGGAAGCGCGGGTCGCCGCGCAGGATGGCCTCGGTTCCGTTGCCGTGATGAACGTCGAAGTCGACCGCGGCCACGCGCTTGAGCCCGTGATGGTCGGTGGCCCGGCGGGCGCCCGCGGCAATGCTGTTGAGCAGGCAAAAGCCCATGGCGCGGGCCGATTCGGCGTGGTGCCCGGGGGGGCGGACCACGGCGAAGACGGCGCGGCCCGGGTCGTTGATGACCTGGTCGACCCCGGAGCAGACGGCGCCGGCGGCCAGGCGCGCCGCCTGCAGGCTGCCGCGTCCCAGGTAGGTGTCCGGATCCAGGTTCATCAGGCTGCCGCTGGCTTCCAGCGCGGCCAGGCTTTCGAGGTAGTTGCAGCCGTGAACGCGCGCCAGATCCTGCGGGTCGACCGCGGCGGCATCGCGGAGCTCGACCTGATCCATCTGGTCGATGCCCCGCAGTGCGGCCTCCAGCCGTTCCGGTCGTTCCGGATGGCCGGGAGGGGGCTGGTGGGCCAGGCAATCGGGGTGGGTGTAGACAATCAGGCTCATCGGTCTCGCTCATGGTCCCAGAGGACTTCCCCGGCGCCCGAGGCGCGGGCCACGCTGCGGGCAATCACGAACAACAGGTCGGACAGGCGGTTGAGGTATCGAATCACCGGTTCGTTGACCGGTTCCTGCCGGGCCAGCGAAATCACCCGGCGCTCGCTGCGCCGGCAGATCGTGCGGGCCAGGTGGGCCTGCGCCGCCGCCGCGCTTCCGCCGGGCAGGATGAAGTCTTTCAGCGCCGGCAAGTCCGCGTTGAGCCGATCGAGCTCCTGTTCCAGACGTTCGATGTGGCGATCCTGGATCAGGGTCATCCCGGGCACGCACAGCTCGCCGCCGAGATCGAAAAGGTCGTGCTGGATATCCAGCAGAACCTTGGTCAGGCCGGTATCATCCAGCCCGGAAATCAGCAGGCCGATCGTGCTGTTGAGCTCGTCGACCGTACCGTAGGCTTCCACCCGCAGCGAGTCCTTCTGCGTACGCGAACCGTCACCCAGACCGGTCGTTCCGTCATCACCGGTGCGGGTATAGATTTTCGACAGGCGATTTCCCATGTTCTGGTCGTGGCTGGAATCCAAGCACGAGCTTAGCCGACTTGCGTAAAGGATGGGCCAGTAATTCCATCCCGGAAATCCTACCGATGTCCAGCAACGAAAAAGCCCCGGCCATTGCGGCCGGGGCATCGCCAACACTCACCGAATCGCGTTCGGGAAGGGGGTCAACGCGACTCGACACCCCGGGTCAACCGGGGTCTCCATTCACTCCCTGCCGGGCGTCGCTGTCCGATTACGGTTTGGCAAGGAAGTCATGGGACCAGGTGCCGTCGGCCGCGGTAAAGCTGCTCCCGTCTCCGACGCTGGGTGAGGGCGTGGAAACAAAGGCCACGAGGTATTCCTCCAGCCCCATGGATCCGACCTTGTGAATGATCACGTGCGCCCCGTCGGCATCCGTGACTATCTCGGCAAAGCCCCATGGCTGGATCGAGCAGCCCCTGCCGGATTCACCGGCGGCTCCGCTGCCGCTGCCGAGGACTTCACCGGCGGCGCCGCTACCGCTGCCGAGGACTTCACCGGCGGCGCCGCTACCGCTGCCGAGGACTTCACCGGCTGCGCCGCT
>PWJA01000040.1 GCA_003560975.1 Gammaproteobacteria bacterium | reverse complement strand
GAGTTGGGCGTGCCGCTGCTGGGCATCTGCTACGGCATGCAGGCCATGGCCACGCATTTTGGCGGTTCGGTCAGCCCGTCCGAGGTAAAGGAATTCGGCTACGCGGAAGTGGCCCTGTCCGAGCCCGGCGCGCTGTTTCGCGGCATCGAGGATCGGATCGACCCCGACGGGCGCGCCCTGCTCGAAGTGTGGATGAGCCACGGCGACAAGGTGACCGAGCTGCCGACCGGTTTCCAGACCCTGTGCACCACGCCCTCGGCGCCGATTGCTGGCATGGGCGACGACGACCGGCGCTACTACGGCCTGCAGTTCCATCCCGAGGTGACCCATACCGCGCAGGGCAAACGGATTCTCGAGCGCTTCGTCCACGAGATCTGTGGCTGCGCCGAATCCTGGACCACCGAGGCCATCATCGAAGACCAGCTGGCGCGGGTGCGCGAGCAGGTCGGTTCCGACACCGTCCTGCTGGGCTTGTCCGGCGGGGTGGATTCGTCCGTGGTCGCCGCCCTGCTGCACGAAGCGATCGGCGACCAGCTGCTGTGCATTTTCGTCGACACCGGTCTGCTGCGCTACCAGGAAGGGGACCAGGTGATGGCCACCTTCGCCGAGCACCTCGGCGTTCGGGTCGAGCGGGTCAACGCCCGCGAGCAGTTCATGAACGCGCTGGCCGGCGTGTCCGAGCCGGAAGAAAAACGCAAGGTCATCGGGCGAGAGTTCATCCGTGTATTCGAGGCTGCCGCCAAGACCCACCGCGAGGCCGCCTGGCTGGCCCAGGGCACGATCTACCCCGACGTCATCGAATCGGCCGGGGCCAAGACCGGCAAGGCCAAGGTGATCAAGTCACACCACAACGTCGGCGGTCTGCCGGCCGAGATGAACCTCAAGCTGGTCGAGCCGCTGCGAGAACTGTTCAAGGACGAGGTGCGCAGGATCGGCATCGAACTGGGTCTGCCGCGCGAGCTGGTCATGCGCCATCCCTTCCCCGGGCCGGGGCTGGGGGTGCGTATTCTCGGTGAGGTTCGGGCGGAGTTCGTCGAGCCGCTGCAAAAGGCCGACCATATCTTCATCAGCGAATTGCGCAAGGCCAATCTGTACGACCAGGTCAGCCAGGCCTTTGCCGTGTTCCTGCCGATCAAATCGGTCGGCGTGGTCGGTGATGCGCGCCGCTACGAGTACGTAATTGCCCTGCGCGCGGTCGAGACGGTGGACTTCATGACCGCGCGCTGGGCCTACCTGGACCATGCCTTCCTCGACCACGTCTCGCGGCGCATCATCAACGAGTGCGACGGCATTTCACGCGTCGTCTACGACATCTCCGGCAAGCCGCCGGCGACGATCGAGTGGGAGTAGACGGTGTGAGGCCGGACGCTGCGACTGAAGGCCCAATTGCACACTGGCCCCGCTTCGCGAACCAGACCGAGTACCAGACCGCCCTGGCGGCGTCCGAGCAGATGTATGCGGCCCGCTGGCAGTGGGGCCAGTTGCTCGAGGCGACCTGCGACACTCCGGGGCGGTACCGCGGCTACTGTGGATTGTGCCGACAGGAGACCGAGTTTGTCTTCACTGCGGGTACGGGCGGACCGGTCAACCTGCGCGAAGAAATGTCCTGTAGCCGGTGCCAGCTGAACGCCAGGATTCGTGTAGTGCTGCATTTGCTGCAAGCGTTTTCTTTGCCGGGCGGTCCGGAGCGCATCTACCTGACCGAGCAGACCACGCGCCTGTACAAGTTCGTGCGCGAGCGCTGGCCAGAGGTCATCGGCAGTGAGTTCTTCGATGATTCGATGCAGCAGCGTTTGACCCGCTACCTCAAACACCTGGTCAGCGAACGTGAGCTGCTGCGCCACGAAGACGTCACCGCCCTGAGTTTTGACGGCGAAGCGCTCGACGTCATCATCAGTTGCGATGTGCTGGAACATGTTCCCGACTATCGGCAGGCCCTGGCGGAGTTCGCCCGCGTGCTCAGGCCCGGCGGTCGGCTGCTGCTGACCGTGCCGTTCATGGATCAGTCTGCGGATACGACGGTGCGCGCGCGCCTGCGCGATGACGGCAGCATCGAACATCTGGAAGAGCCGGAGTATCACGGCGATCCGCTCGATCCGAAAGGCGTGCTGGCGTTCTACAACTTCGGCTGGGACCTGCTCGACGAGGTTCGGCGCGCAGGTTTCCGGGAGGCCTGCTGGTGCCTGCCCTGGGCACCCGCGGACGGGCTGTTTCTGGGCCTGTGGGTACTCGACGCCCGTCGCTGAACGCGCGCTGAGTCCGGCTGGCGCGGTGCTCAGTGCACGGCGTTGGCAACCGGTGCCGACAAGGTCGGTAGCAGAACCAGCTGGATCACGTGGCGTCCCGGGGCCAGCTCGAGCTGCGCGGTGGCCTTGTTCGAGATCGGGTTGACCTGGGTTGGCAGCAGGGTTTCGAGGGCATCGCCGTCCCGGCCGAAGCGCATGACCAGACGGCGCTGCTCACCGACGGCTTCCTCGCCGCGGGTCCACCAGTTGCCCCGACCCCAGAAGCTGCTGATCTCGTTGCGGTAGAACAGGCTGAGGTTCACCGGCGTCGCTTCGCTTCCGGACACCTCCAGGATCCACTCGTGGTTGATGCCGACAAGGTCGGGATTTTCCGCAACCGAGAGCTCCAGATCCAGCGGATCGACCAGCGCGCTCAGGGGCTCGAACACCGCCAGGGTGAAACCGGAGCCGTCGACCAGCGAAACGGCCTCGGTGCTCATCGCCGGGATGGTGCCTTCGGCGCGGTCGATCGGTCCGCCGACCGCCGCGAGCTGAGCGCCCATGAAGCGGTAGCGCAGGGCGATGAAATCGTTGAGCGCTTCGACCTGGAAGCGGAACAGATCCGGTTCACTGAAGTGATTGGCTTCGTGCAGGGCAAAGGCGGCGGGTCCGGGCTGAATGTTGATGCTGTCCTCCAGGCCCTCGATCAGTTGATCGATGCGTGCGGCGAACCAGGCCGGGGGAAAATGATCGCGCATCAGTTCGACCAGGCGTTCTTCTGCGGCGGCGCGCAACTCCGGAGTGGCCAGGAATTTGGCGATCAGCTCGTTGTCCCAGCCGCCGCCCAGGGGATGCTCGTAGGCGAAGAAGTTGTTGGTCGTCGAAAAGCCGTCGCGGAAATGCGATCCGAACGTCAAATCCTTGTCCCACGGAATGACCATCCAGCGCGCGTCGGCGGCTTCGTGGTCCAGATACAGCCAGTAGTCGTCGCCGAACGAGTCGATGTCGCCGATCAGCCAGTGCAGCACCAGCCAGTCGATGAAGTTGTGCTTCTCGAAACGCTCCTGGAAACCATCCCGGAATCCAGCGCCCGGCGGCGTTTGCTGGACCCATTCGATGAGCTCGAGCAGGGCCGACCAGTCCGGGTCACCCCGGCTGTCGAAGTGTTGAGCCAGGAAGTCTTCGCGTTCGTGTTCCGGGACGGCCGACAGGTCAAAGGCGAAGATGGAGCGCGGTCGGTCTGGCTCACTGTCGCGCAATTGATCGCGTACCAGGGTGCCGTCCGGGTTCAATCCGTTCTGGGCCAGCAGGGTTTCGTCGACCCGCTGAATGTGGATGTGCGTTCCCTCGTACATTCCGTTGATCCAGAGGTCGAAATGGCGGGTGCGCGAGGCCGGTTGCCCCAGGGTTCGGAACAGTTCGAAACTGAGCGCTTCGCGCACCATGGTCGGGTCGGTGTACATCGCGTTGAGGTTCATCCGATCGCTGCCGTACAGCAGCGGCTGGGCGCTTTCGAAGCGGATGTTGAAGGCCTTCTTGGGCAGCAGGCGTGACGAGCTGCCGCGAAAACGCAGACCGGTCAGGGCCTGGACTTCGTCGCTGCCGTCGAAGCGGACCTGGCCGGGCAGGCGATCATTGCTGAAGACGCCGCGAGCGTACAGCTCGGTCAGATCGTCGTCGGCCATTTCCAGGTCGATACGGCGCCCGGTCGAAGCCAGCAGATCCGGGCCGGCCTGCAGCGGCTGCAGGGCCAGACGGGTCATCTGGCCATCGGGTTCGACCCGATCGAATTCCCAGCCGTTCTCGGTCCGGGTCAGGAGCGCCGATCCACCGATCTCGAAGGCCAACTCGTCGGGATCGATGGCCCCGTTGAACGAGCCTCCGCGGACGCTGAGGAGCGGATCGAAGGAAACTCGTTCCGGTCCGTCGAGCTCGCCGGCGGCAATTCGCCAGACTTGTTCGCCGGCCTCGTCATAGCCGAACCAGTTCAGGACCAGTCGATCGGCCCCGTGCGGCGTGAAGGTCAGGCCCTGACCGTCCAGGGCCGGGTCGAACCAGATCCCGGCCAGGTCGCCCAGCAGCGGGTCGCGCGCTTCCGGCACATGGCAGGCGCTCAGGCCGTCCAGGGTCAGCAGCTCGCGTCCGTCCATGCCGGCGAAGCTGTTTCCTTCGGCGGAAAAGCGCAGTACCGCCTGCCCGCAGTCGGGTTCCTGTTCCGTCGCGGCCATGACCAGGCTGGCCCGGCCGACCCGCTCGAAGCCGAACTCCCCGGAGCGCAGGTCGGTGACGTAGAGGTCGGGAATGCGCAGCACGCGGCCGTCGGCTCGACCACTGCCGAACAGCCACAGGGGCGCGCCGGTGTCGTCGTAGCTTGCCCAGTAGAGCAGGGCGGAGCCGGCGCTGAGCATGTTGAGGCTGAAGCCCTCGCCGTCCCGGCCCAGCGGCTGGTAGTAGTTGCCGGTCAGGTCGCGGGTGAACGGCCGCAGTTCCAGACCCTGGCAGAAGCCCGGGTCGCCGCCGAGGTGGCGCTCATTGACGAACGCCTGCTCCTCGTGCTCGACGAGGACATCATTCCAGCACAGGTCCAGGCCCTCGCCCGGCGCCAGGTCGGTCAGCGCCGTGATGCTGGCCGGCACCACGCCGATCAGGCCATTGCCGGACAGATCCAGCCCTACCACGGTATCCCCCGACGGGCTGCAGGTAACGCCGTGCCAGCTGCACTCGCTACCCTCGGCCTCGAGCCAGCTCAACGACTCGCGCCAGTTCGGGCCGTCGGTGGCGGTGTAGAGATCGCGCAGGGCGGCGCGCTGCGGCGGCGGCAAAAAGACCACGTCGGCCTCAAGCGAGACATCATCCAGCCAGACCACCCGGACCGGATCGCGCGGCTGGCCGCCGTCGCTGCGGTCGCGCACGCGCAGGCTGACCCGCGCTGAGCGCACGTCCTCGCCCAGCTCGCTGGCCAGCCTGGTTGCGCTTTCGATCCGGGTCCAATCTCCGGGCGCAACGCGCTCCTCGCTCAGGCCCACGTCGGTGCCGATGCGCTCGGCGCCGGCGTTGGCCGAGTCCTCGTCGCAGACGCTGTCGGCATAGAAGTCCACGCGCAGGCGCAGGGCCAGTTCCGGGTCGGGTTCGTCGGCAAGGACGTGAACCGACAGCATCAGGGCATCGAAGGGCTGGTCGAGGATCACGCACTGGTCCATGCGGCTGTCGCCGAAGCCCCGGCCGAGGGCGCTGAAACGGAAAGCGCGCTCGCCCGAGACGGCAAAGTCGATGTCTTCGACGACACCGCGCTGGTCGTCGCGGTCCAGCGACAGGGTCCAGCCGGGCGGCCCTTCTCCATCCTGCCAGCTGCCGGATTCGGCGTTGAAGTCGCCGTTGACCAGGCCCTGGGCCACGGCCGGAGCGCACAGGGCAAGGCCCAGCGCAATGACCAGTGTTTTCATGTTCAGCATGCCTCGACTACCTCGCGTTTTTGCCAGCCCCTGGACCATTCTAGCCATGGCCAGCCCCAGGGGTTTCATGAATTTTTCGTGACCCGAAGGCCGCTTGCGTTCGAGTTTCGCGGTCGTTTCAGGCTCGAACGGTAGCCGGTCAGGGCTGCACCGCGCCTCTGCGGCAAGGCATTTCCGGTCCGGCAGACGGAGACAGGGAATCGGTCGAGGCTCCGGCGTTGGACGATGCTCTCCACTACAATGGAATTTCATTTCCTGGGCCTTTCTCATCGTGAAGCTGATCATCCAGATCCCCTGTTTCAACGAGGCCGAAACCCTGCCGGTGGCGCTGGCGGCGCTGCCGCGCCGGGTCGCCGGCTGCGACCAGGTCGAGTGGCTGATCATCGACGACGGTTCCAGCGACGACACGGCCGAGGTCGCCCGGGCCCACGGGGTTGACCACGTCGTTCGCCACACCCGCAACCAGGGTCTGGCGCGCGCTTTCATGACCGGCCTGGAGCGCGGGCTGGCCCTGGGCGCCGATGTCATCGTCAACACCGATGCCGACAACCAGTACCACGGCGGCGACATCGAGAAGCTGGTCGCTCCCGTGGTGGCGGGACAGGCCGATCTGGTCATCGGCGAGCGCCCGATCAGCCACATCGAGCACTTCTCGCGGCTCAAGAAGCTGCTCCAGAAACTCGGCAGCTGGGTGGTGCGCAAGGCCAGCGGCACCGACATTCCAGACGCGCCGTCGGGGTTTCGGGCCATCAGCCGGTCGGCGGCAACCGAACTCAACGTATTCAACAACTACACCTACACCCTGGAAACCATCATCCAGGCCGGCCAGCGCAACATGGCGATCAGTTCGGTGCCGGTGCGGGTGAACGAGGATTTGCGGCCGTCGCGCCTGGTCAAGAGCATTCCGGCCTACATCAAGCGCTCCATGATCACGATCGTGCGCATCTTCGTGATCTACCGGCCGTTCCGCTTTTTCGCCACGATCGGCGCGATCGGCCTTGCGCTGGGCACGCTCCTGGGTCTGCGCTTCGTCTACTACTGGCTGGTCGGCCAAGGCGACGGCCACGTGCAGTCGCTGATCCTGGCGGCGGTGCTCCTGATCGCCGGTTTCCAGACCGTCCTGGTCGCCTTCCTTGCCGACCAGCTGGCCGCCAACCGCCTTCTGCTTCAGCAAATCCGTTCCCGTCTGCTGAAATCGACGATCGGATCGCGGGATCTCTAGTGGAGCAGGCGACCGATTCGGTGACCACCGGCCCCCACGCAAGCCTCACGGGTCGGCCGTGACGACGGGGCAGGCGGAGGTCATCCGACCTCCCGAGGCTTCACCCTTGCTCGGGCGCTCCTGGCCGGTCCGACTGCTCCTGGCCTTGCCCGTGCTGGCGCTGGCGCCGCTCTACGGCATCTGGCCGCTGGAGCATCTCATGTCGCTGGGCCTGACCCTGCCGGCGCTGGGCACGATCGAATGCCTGGCCCGGACGGGGACCTGGCTGTATTGCCCGCTTGCGTCCGAAGGGGAGCGCCATGCCACCAGCTACGGCCTACCCGTCGTCCAGCTGGCCAGCCTGGTGCATCGCACCGGCGAATTCCCCCTGGTGGTGTCGTGGAATCTCACCGGGCTGATGGTTCTGTATGTCGCCGGTCTCGGTACGCAGGCGTTCCTGCGCGCCATGGGGGTGGGCCTGGGACTGGCGGTGTTCGGTTCGCTGCTCTTTCTGGCCCTGCCCGTGGTCTACGCCAAGACCGAGTACCCGCTGATGTTGTGGGGCTTCGCCCTGACCCCTCTGCTGCTGTGGGTTCAGCACCGGGCCTGGCAATTCGAACGGCACTGGCCGGCCTTCCTGCTGTTGGCCCTCGCGCTTACGATCGGCCTGTTCCAGGAGCCCTACAGTCTGGTCATGGCGTTGACCTTCGGCGGCTGGCTTGCCCTTGTCCGCTTGTCGAGGGCCGGTCGCTCCGGGATCCGCTTCGGCCTGGCGCGCACCGGAGTCTGGCTGCTGGCCTGTCTTGTTGCCGTCAGCCTGTATCGTCTCTACGTTCCCGGCGGCGCGGACTATGCGGTCATGCCGCTGGATTTCTTTCG
Source organism: Gammaproteobacteria bacterium (assembly GCA_003560975.1). Taxonomy (GTDB): domain Bacteria; phylum Pseudomonadota; class Gammaproteobacteria; order Xanthomonadales; family Wenzhouxiangellaceae; genus Wenzhouxiangella. Next base: position 5,757 of record PWJA01000040.1, on the reverse strand, counting down.
TGGTCAGGGCATCGACCTGGTGGCCCTGCTCGCGCGCGATCCACAGCTGTACTGGCTCGGTCCCCTGTGGGGGGTCGGTCACTTGCCCCCGGCGCTGTACTTCACCGATGGTGAAATGACCGCGCACAGCTACCTGGGCCTGGGCCTGATGCTGGGCCTGATCGGGTTTGTGCTGACCCGGCGCTTCTGGCGACGGGGTCGAGAGACGGTGCTGATGCTGACCCTGTTGGGCGCCTTCTTGATGGCGCTGGGGCCGTCCCTGAAGATCAACTCGGTCGCGGAAGGCCGCCAGGCCGATGATCCGGTGACCATGCAGACCTACCGGATGCCGGCCGAGGCCGCCGTGGTCGGTCTGCCCCATCAGTTTGTCTACGAGCTTGCGCCGTTCAGCTACATGCGCTCGGTCAGCCGCTGGTACCTGCTGGTCGCCCTCATGCTGGTCACCGTGCTGATGCTGTGCGTTCAGGCGCTGGCGCAGCGAGGTCGGCCGGGGCGGGTGCTCGCAGCGGCCCTGCTGGTCTGGGCAGCGCTCGAGCACTGGCCGAACGTCAGCCATCGCCAGGCCCTGTCGGGGGTGTTCGGGCAGATGTACGGGCAAATGGACCAGGACCTGGTCGTGGAGCTGGAGGGGCTGCTTGATCACGGCGAACGGGTGGTGTTCCTGGGCGGCGAGCGACTGGAAAACGAGTTCTTTTCGACCTTTCTGTGCGCCCGCGCCGGCTGCCGCACCTTCAATGCCTCCACCGACAAGGCCCACAAGATCGCCATGGCCGGCTGGCCGGACCTCATGCGCAGCCGCCTGGACCGGCCGGCCGCGGCCGCCGAGCGCGCCGAGCTGCTGGAGCAGGGGCATTTCGACGCGCTCGTGCTCAGCCACTTCGACCTGCGCTGGGACAGCTATACCTGGCCGCCCCCCGAGTCGCGGCGCGAGACCATGATCGCGACCTGGGTCGCTCCCTACCGGCAGCTCGACGGGGTCGACGTCGTCAGCGGCGAGTGGTTCAGCGTGGTCCGGCCGGCTCCCCGGTCTCGGCCAGGAAGCGACGATAACTGAGCAGATCGCCCCGGCCGCGGGCCAGCCACCAGAGGCCACCGCCGGCAAAGACCAGCAGGTCGCCGGCGATGGTCAAGACCCGAAATGCGGCCGCGGCGCTGACCGCAACGGCCGGCTCGACCCAGCCGGCCAGGGCGAGGCTGAGAACCACTTCGCGCACGCCCAGCCCGCCGGGCGATCCCGGAGTCACGAACCCGGCCAGCCAGGCCAGCACGGAGGCGGCCACGACGATGGCCAGCGGCACCGCGTCCGTGCCATCGAACAGGGCCAGGAGGACGCCGAACAGCAGCGCCGAGCCCAGCAGGAAACCGGCCTGCAGCAGAAACGAAGGCACCAGGGCGAGCAGGTTCATGCCGGCCCCCGGCAAGCGCGCGCGCAGCCAGGGAACCACGAATCCGAGGGCCAGTACGGCCACGGCCGGCAGCAGCCAGGCCAGCCAGCCGGGCCAGTCGAAGTGCGCCGGCCAGTCCGTCCCGCCCAGGATCGCCAGCAGGGCCAGCGCGGCGCACAGAAGAATCCAGGGTTCCAGGCCCGAAGCCGCCAGTACGGCCGGGCGCGGAGCACCGGATGCGCGCGTGAGGGCGAAGCGGAAGACGAAGTGCATGACGTTGCCCGGCAGGTACTTGCCCAGCTGGGTGAGCGCGAAGATGCCGGTCGACAGACCGATCGGTGCCCGGCCGGCCGTCTTCAGCATCAGCTGCCACCAGGCCAGCGCCTGCAGCAACGATACGCCCGCGTAGGCGACCAGCAGCAGGCCGAGCAGGCCGGCGTGCTCCGAGCCGACCGTCTGCAATCGGGCCAGTCCGTCGTGACGGGTGAGCGAATAGACCACCCAGATCACGGTCAGCACCGTCACCAGGTAGCCTGCGCGCAGGATCCAGACCTTGATCGACTTCACCGACGCAGTATCTCATGCCGTCGGAACGGTTTTCCTGATCCGACTTCCGGCGAGCGGCGGGCTACACTGGCGTGGCGTAGAACGAACCGGGTGAGCCCAATTGAGCGGGGATGAACAGTGGATGCGCCGCGCGCTGGCGCTGGCCGGTGAGGCCGAGGCGCTGGGAGAGGTGCCCGTGGGTGCGGTGCTGGTCCAGGACGATCGGGTCGTGGGCGAGGGCTACAACACCCTGATCCGCGACCATGATCCCAGCGCCCACGCCGAAATGACCGCGATCCGGTCGGCCGCCAGGGCCACGGGCAACTATCGGCTGCCGGGAACCACGTTGTACGTCACCCTCGAGCCGTGCGCGATGTGCGCCGGCGCCATCGTCCAGGCCCGGATCACCCGGGTCGTCTACGGCGCCGACGACCCGCGCACCGGCGCGGCGCGGTCGGTGTTTCGCTTGCTCGACAATCCGGCCCTGAATCATCGCTGCGAGGTCGTCGGCGGGGTCCTGGCCGAAGAATCGTCTGGCCTGCTGCGAGCCTTCTTCCGCGCGCGCCGCTGATCGCCGTTTCGGCCAGGTGGTATCATCGGCGCCCTGTTTCGTTGCATGGATCCAAGCCACCGTGAATCGCACCCTGATGTTGACCCTGCCGGCCGCCTTGCTGCTGGCAGCCTGCTCTGAACCCCAGCCGCCGGCTTCCCCCGCCACCCCGACCCAGCCGATCGGCACCGAGTCCGAAGTCGAGGAAATCGTGGCCGAGCCCGAAGAGATCAATCCGCTGCTGGCCGAAAGCCCGTTGCCGTACGGCATGCCCCCGTTCGACGAGATCGAGCCCGACCACTACGTGCCGGCCTTCGAGCAGGCCATGGAAGAACATCTGGCCGAAATCGACATCATTGCCCAGAACCCGGCCGATCCGACCTTCGACAATACATTCGTTGCCCTGGAGCGCTCCGGTCAGGCGCTGATCAACGTCCAGCGCGTGTTCGGCAACCTCGTCGGCGCCCACACCAGCGAGGCCCTGCAGGCGGTGCAGCGCGAGATTGCCCCGCGTCTGTCGGCGCACCAGGATGCGATCCGGCTGAATGCCGCCCTGTTCGAGCGCATCGAGGCGATCTACCAGCAGCGCGACGCGCTGGACCTGGACGCCGAATCGCTGCGCCTGGTCGAACACACGCACCGCCAGTTCGTGCGCGCCGGGGCGCGCCTGGACGAAGAACAGAAAGAGCGCCTGCGTGCCATCAACACCGCGCTGGCCGAACTGGGCACCCAGTTCAGTCAGAACGTGCTGGCCGAGGTCAATGATTCGGCCGTGGTGTTCGATAGCCGCGACATGCTCGCCGGACTGAGTGATTCCCGGATTCAGACCGCGGCCAACGAAGCGGCCGATCGCGATCTGGAGGACGGGCAGTACGTCATCACGCTGCTCAATACCAGCGGCCAGCCGCCGCTGGCGTCGATGGACAACCGCAGCGCGCGCGAGCGGGTTCACACGGCCTCGCTCAACCGCGGCAGCCGCGGCAACCAGTTCGACAACACCGAAATCGTTGCCCAGATCATCGCCTTTCGCGCCGAGCGCGCCCGGATGCTCGGCTACGACACCCACGCCGATTACGTGCTCGAACTCCAGACCGCCGGCAGCGTCGAGACGGTCAACGAGCTGCACGAGCGCGTCGGTCCGGTGGCCGTGGCCAACGCCAGGCGCGAAGGCGAAGACCTCCAGGCGCTGATCAACGAAACCGAAGACGAGCCGTTCGAGCTGGCCCACTGGGACTGGTCCTACTACACCGAAAAGCTCCGCCAGCAGCGCTTTGACTTCGACGATTCGGAAGTCCGGCCGTTCTTCGAAATGAACAACGTGCTGGTCAACGGCGTGTTCTACTCGGCCGAAAAGCTGTTCGGCATCACCTTCGTCGAGCGCCCCGATCTGCCCAGCTACCATCCCGACACCACGGTCTGGGAAGTGTTCGATCACGACGGTGAAGGCCTGGGCCTGTTCATCACCGACTTCTACGCCCGCGCCACCAAGCGCGGCGGCGCCTGGATGAATTCCTACCGGGTTCACTCCGGCCTGCTCGGTGGCCACCCGGTGGTCGGCAATCATCTCAACGTGCCCAAGCCGCCCGACGGCGAGCCGACCCTGCTGACCTGGGACGAGGTCACGACCATGTTCCACGAGTTCGGCCATGCCGTCCACGGCCTGTTCTCCGACGTCCAGTACCCGAGCTTCGCGGCCACTTCCGTGCCGCGCGATTTCGTCGAATACCCCTCGCAGGTCTACGAAATGTGGGCGGACTGGCCGGAGGTTCTGGCCAACTACGCCATCCACTACGAAACCGGTGAGCCGATTCCGCAGGAACTGCTCGACCGGGTGATGGAAGCCTCGCTGTTCAACGAAGGCTTCCGCACCACCGAGTACCTGGCCGCCTCCGTCATCGACATGGCCCTGCACCAGCTCGGCCCCGACGAAGTGCCCGAAGCCGATGAAGTGATGGCGTTCGAGGCGCGGGTGCTGGCGGAGTCCGGAATGGACTACGGTCCGGTGCCGCCGCGCTACCGCACGCCGTATTTCTCGCACAGCATGGGCGGCTACGCGGCCGGCTACTACTCCTATTTCTGGAGCGAAGTGCTGGATGCCGACAGCGTGCTGTGGATTCGCGAAAACGGCGGCCTGGACCGGGAAACCGGACAGCATTTCCGCGACACGATTCTGTCGAGAGGCGGCAGCAAGGACGCCATGGAGCTCTACCAGGACTTCGCCGGCCGCATCCCGGAAATCGAGCCGCTGCTGGAGCGGCGCGGGTTGTTGGATGGTTGACGGTTTCCGGGTTACGGGTTCCGGTTTCCGGTTTCCGGTTTCCGGTTTCCGTAACCCGTAACCCGTAACCCGTAACCCGTAACCCGTAACCCGTAACCCGTAACCCGTAACCCGTCAACCATGCCGTCTCCCGCCCCGCCAACCCGCCCCCCGGCCTGGGCGGCGGGCTTGCGTCGACTGACGACCTGGCTGGTCGAAGACGCTTTCGGCGGTCCGCGCCCCTGGAAGTTCGCCTGGGTCATCAATTTCCAGAAAGGCGGGACCTTCTTTTTTCTGGGCTTCCTGATCTGGTGGTACGACAACCACAGCGTCGCGGCCTGGATCTACCTGGCCCTGCACGGCGGCTACGGGGTGGTCTGGCTGATCAAGGACCTGGCCTTTCCCGATCCTGGCTGGCAGAAGCGGATCACCCTGCTTGGCGGCGTCAATGCCTTCCTCGGCGTACTGGGCTGGTACTGGGTGTTCGGGTGGCTGCTGATCTCGGGTACGGCCGATCCGACCTACCCTCTGCCGGAACCGGCCTGGTTCGCGCTGTGCATTACCCTGTGCCTGGTCGGCTCGGTCATCATGATCGCCGCCGATGCGCAGAAGTTCTACACCCTGAGGCTGCGCAAGGGCCTGATCACCGACGGCCTGCATCGCTGGGTCCGGCATCCGAACTACCTGGGCGAGATGATGATCTACGGCTCGTTTGCCCTGATGGTCTGGCACTGGCTGCCGTTTGTGGTTCTTGCCTGGGTATGGATTGGCGTGTTCGCGGTCAACATGCTCCACAAGGAAGCGAGCATGAGCCGCTACCCGGAATGGGCCGAATACCGGCAGCGCAGCTGGTGGCTGATCCCGGGCGTGCTCTGACGGCCGATCGGCTGGTAGAATCCCCTGGCGCACCTGCCGAGGTGGCGGAATTGGTAGACGCGCCAGGTTTAGGTCCTGGTGTCTTTATGGCGTGGAGGTTCGAGTCCTCTCCTCGGCACCAGCAAATGCAAGGTTTACGGTTT
>PWJA01000260.1 GCA_003560975.1 Gammaproteobacteria bacterium | reverse complement strand
CTAAACTCAAATGTCAGCCTCCAATTTCCACTCACACGCACTGACCATCGATCAGCCTCTTTTCCCTTGAGGCGGTGCAGCCGGAACCCCGGCACGTCCATATCTTGAACAGATGCGGCGGTATCCAAGGCTGCCAATAACATTCGCAGGCGATTGGCATGGTTGGGTTGAATTCCTGCCAATGAACCGGTTGCGTAGAAGTTGGCCAGCCCTTTGTGGCGGAACGAACTTGCGCGCTTTGTTAGCTTTCAGCGCTCCAATCTCTCACCAGCTTGCTGCGCCGAAGCCTTTGCTCACTGCGCATGACGTGCAAAATGTATACGCGACCCTGCACTTTGTCGTGCCGATAGATGATGCGGCATGGGGGCTCGATAAGCTGACGGTAACGCCACCCATCAAATTGCTGGGGTTTCGAGCCATTGTCCGGGTGTGCTTCGAGTTGATCCACATGCTCGAAAATTCGTCCAACGAGCTTTTTTGCCGCCGCCGGATTTTCAAGCGCTATGTAATCTCCAATAGCATCCAAGTCTGCCAGCGCGGGGTCAGACCAAATTACTTCAGCCATCGGGCCATCTTGGCCTTGGCTTGATCGTTCGAGACGGTACGCCCCTCATCCACAGCGTGCTCTCCCCGGGCTATCCCTTCCAACAGCTTCATCCTGGCCTGGAGCCTTTCGTAGCTGTCTACATCAATGAGATACGCCGAAGGCAGTCCATGCTGCGTGATCAGGATTGGCTCCTTGTCCTTGGCCAATTCCGACAGCAGATCTGTGGCTTTTCGTTTCAGAGTCGTGACGAGTTCAGTTCGCATAAAGTGATACTAAAGTATCACAACGCTAAATGCAAGCACCCTGAAAGCTAACGTTGATGCTAAGCGGCGTGGCCACCGAACTTGCCCGGCTATGCCGGCCCGGAGCTTTCCGGCGTCCGTTTGAACCCTTTGTCAGGCGAGTGCGGCATGGGACGAAAGAACATGAATCCTTTCATTAAAACCCCAAAAACAACATATCTAGTGCTGCAGAGATTTCATCTTTTTTCTCAGCGAGGCTGCCGACTGCAGAACGCAATTCGCCTTCGGGTACAGCGGCCATGTACTGCGTGGCCATTACAAGCTCCTGACCCTCAATGCCAAATACCGGATTAAGCCGCTGGGCAGGCGATGGCGCGGAGGATTTCGGCAACAAGGGTACGACAACTCGCGTATTCAACCCGCTGAGAAGACCTGACTGAACGTCCAGAAGATAGCCAGCCTCTCCCTTATTCTTGAAGATGTCAAAACGGGCCATCAGAACTGGCGGTGGCGAGCCAGGGGCAAGCCGTTAGCTTCAACGTATGAGTTCGAGCTTGCCAGGGCGATGGCATTTTCTTTAAGCCACTTCTCCTGCTTATGCATTCTCACGGCTTCCGCGATGCCGGCTTCCGCGGACCGTGATACATTGATTCCAAGGGCTTTTGCCTCCTTGAGAAGAGCACTATCCAGCGATAGGTTGGTTGGCTTACGGGTGGATTTGAGAGAAGCAGCGACCTGCATGGTTCGATCCCGGTTCGTGACGATGCGCCAATTATATGCCCATACCACACGCGCATCAAGCATGCCTTCCCTGGGGTCTTTCCGGCGGTGCGGGGGAATACTTCAATCCAGTCGCCTAACGTTTAGCGTAACCGGCCGGCTTTGTAGCGCCAGCGGAAAAACCGGTCCGAGTTGACATTTTTGTTAGGCATAATTGACCTTTAACTTCGGCCAGATTTCCAACCACCGCTTTTCTTTGATTCGTCGCGCAAACTGTGTTGACTTCACTCTCTTGATATTCGGCGTGATCGTGTATTGGAATAACAGGTCAATGCCAAGCGGAGCTAAAACTCCTATCTCGCCACCGGCGCTTAAAGTTGCACCGACTGCGGTCTCAGCTTCAACCCAGTAGCTCATTGCGTCCGCCGTTGACGAATACAGGTTATCGGAGTTGCGCGTATGCATTCGCGCTTGATTTTTTACAGACCAGGGAAGCTTAGACGTTGCTTGAAGCCTTTTTTCTAACCCGCGGTCTATGGCTTCATGGGGTTCCATTGAGTCAAAGTAAATCAGATCTATATCGTTCAGATTCGTTGGACTCTTAAATTCGTGAAGCCTGTCCCATACCAAATTGCGGACAAATCCAGCCGCGAGATACCAGTCCGGCAAATCAAGCGCTCTCGCTATGGCCAGCGCCTCCATTCGCATTGCATCTTCTTCTATCCAGGTTCTAATGGTTTCGAAATAGTCCATTTCGCGCTTAACGTTTGGGTTAACCGGCCCCGCCACCGTGCCAGACCGGCATTGCCGCCGCAGAGTTTACCGGGGTCCGGTTGAAGCCTTTGTTATGCGTCTCATGTTAAATCCAGGCTGATTATTTACCGAATCTGGTACATGATCTGCATCTACTCATCCACTTTCATTTCCAGTGCACGCAAAAACGTGCGAACAAGAGAGGAATCTCTGGCCGAATCTTTCATCGCCTCCAGCTCGGTCTCATCGAGCCAGTACCCACCTATCATCACACCTGCCGGGAACTCTATGGCGCCGATCCGCCTCATCGGATCCTCTGGAAGCAATACCATATTTGCGCGATAGCCCGGCGCTATCACTCCTGTTCGGTCAAAACCAAGAGCTTACGCGCTGACGCGAGTGGCAGCCGCAAGAGCATCGTGTGGTGTTAACCCGGCCGCAACCAGAAGCTCAAGCTCACGCGCCATGGAAGCGCCAGGAATGATGCCAAAGCCGCCGCTATCCGTGCCAGCGATTAGGGGCACACCGGCCTGATGGAGCAGCCCGGTTGCAGCCAGAAGGAAGTCCCCATGTGGCCCTTCATTAGCTGATGGATCAACTCCGCTCCAATACTCCTCTGAGCGTTTCTCAAACCGGCGCACAAGTGGATTGATAGTGTCGGAACCGGGCCGATTCAGATACGCTCCCTGTGTTTCAGCGATCCGCACCAGTCTCTTGTGGGCGATGAGCGTCGGCGTCACGACTTCGTCCGAAGCAGCTAATTGTCCGGCTACTTCACGCATTCCCCCCTCGTCCAGCTCGCCCCGTAGGCTATGCCAAACTATCGTTTCGATATGTTCCAGCGTCGTCATCCCACGTCCAAGCGAAGCTTCCCAAGCGACCGCAAAGGGTAGGTTTCGCGGAATTCCGGGCGTACGCACTCCTTCGGGAGAATGGCCGGTAACCCTCATGCCGAGCAAGTCTGCCTCATCGAGTATCGCCGCGAAAGCCTCGCCTGTAAGATTTGAGTAGATCTTGACCGCCCTGAATCCGGCTTCGTATTGCTTTCGTACGGCTGCACGGGCTTCTTGAGGCGTGGTTACAGTCTTCTGCAAGATTAGTTGATTGGGGCCTCGGCCGTTGAGAATTTGGCCCGTACTGATGAAGTCTGGTCCGAGAAGGGTGCCCGCTTCGATCCGCTCCGCAAGTCGCAAATGAAAGGGGTACCCGGACATATTTCGCACACCGGTTACTCCGTGGGCCAGATAGGCAGCCAACTCG
>PWJA01000075.1 GCA_003560975.1 Gammaproteobacteria bacterium | reverse complement strand
TCTTCAGTGTGTCATGCACTATGTCGAGGCGCTCCAGGCGGTGGGGCATTTTGACGATCCTGGTACAAGGGGTGAAAGATGTGGGTAATCGGTTGGTCCATCACCGGTGGCAAAGCCGCAGCGAAGTGGAGGGTTTGGCATCCGGTGCATGGCATGGTTATGCAGCATGTAGCGGTTTGATTCGATCCACGTCTTCCGCTGGTTATGCGGCTGACTCATGCTCAACATCCCAGCCTGGGAAAACCAGTACAGCAGGGTGACACCGCAACGCTTTGGCTAGTACCTTTGCGCGGTCAACGCCAAGACGAATACGATCATTTTCTATAGCAGAGATGGTGGACTGAGGGATACCGGTCGCAGCCGCAAGATCATTTTGGCTCATTTCTTGAAGCTCGCGCAAAATACGAACCGAGTCTCCTGTTGATACATCTATTCTTTTAGTCGCTTTTCGATAATCGTTCATTCTTCACCTCCGATAGTTATGGGGAGTGACACGCTCAACCTCCACCAGCACCTGATCCTTTTGTACCTTATAAATAACCCGATACTGGATATTCAGACGGGAAGATCGAAAACCTTTCCAGTTGCCAGATAACGCTTCATCTTTGAAGCCCTTGATCAATTTCAGTCCCTGTGGGCCAGAAATTCTTACAATATCTTTCCATTTTTCATAGCGTTGCTGAACCTCAACTGGCGCTACTGTTAAGGCTTTATCAATACGTCTATGTTCGAGAATTTTCCACATACCAAAATTAGTATATATACCATTTATAGTATGTCAAGGGCTTGTGATGGACTGGGAAAGAAGCGGCATAACTATAAGGATAACTTGACGGCGAAAGCGTAGCGCCGATAGACGCTTAGCTTTTGACGGTCAAGTTGATCCGCTGGTTAGGCCATTGTAGGGGTGTGCTACTGGTTTTGCGCATAAAACTGCCTTAGCTCATAAAAATGTTGATAGCAGAATTGCTTTACGTGCACCAATTTTCCGTATACTTCGATATACATATAGTGACGATCATGACCCGGCCCGAAAGCAATATTCATATTTCCCGGCGTCCTCGATTTTTGCACTAACACAGGTGTCTTTGTAAAAAATATTTTATCCTCATGGGCATTTGGCCGAATATATCCAGAAAAAGCTGTATCTGTGTGTTTAATATGCACAGTTTTTGCTCGTTCACCACCATTTTTTGCTCTCGCATATATTTCTGGATGGGCACTAACGAAGGATGAAACGTCAACACTTTCTTCGTCCCGCATAATGGCAATAGCGGAATAAAAGGAGTTAAGAACTGCTGCAAACAGAAACGATGCTTCCTTAGCAGGATCACCTATGTGTGTAAGCGGCCTGTGCCGCTCTTCCAGGGCATCGAGTAATTCTAAAAAAAATTCTGTTTCTTCGAGTTTTTTAGATGCGCTCATTAATAGATACTGTACCGCTTAACGACCAAGCTCATCGGCGACCGTTAGGGCGTCCGGTGCACCGCATCGTTAGGGATTCTCTTCTCCGATGTACTCAAATCGAGGAACCAATTTTCCATCGAACTCTTTATCATCATAAAACATAGAGATTGGTCTAACCCAAATTTCTTGTTCTTCATAAAAAGCTTGATAAACAACAAGCTCTTCGAGCGTTTCCGAATGTTTGGCAACTCCGAGTACTTTATATTCCGCACCTTTGAAGTGACGATATTTACCAATCTTGACATTGGTCATAATGTTAAGCCTTTAGTCTTTGGTCTAGATTTCCGACCCCCGGAGTGAGCATTCCATTCTCATCAACTGAATCAGGTTTTCCTACAACAACAATATCCGCATTCGGGACTTCATGCTGAAGCTCCAATACTCCTTTTTCGGAGTAAAACACAGACACTATCAAAATATTTCGTGGCATGTATTTCTTCTGCGCCGTCTTTGCCAGATGAACAGCGGTACAACCAGTGGCTAAAACAGCTTTCGCTATCACTAGGGTGTGCACGCTCTGCCCCTTGGCTTCAGGAAGTTCCATATGAGCAATATGTGAATTAAGCGCTTCACGCCCTCTCCTGCCTTCAAAATCCATGTATCCGTTGACCGAATTTTCAAGTATTCTGGACAAGCCTTTACCAAGAAACTCGAAATCATCTTTAGTTGAAACTATTGCGCACAGAGGAACCTTAGGCACAATTGCTATTACGTCTTCGTTCATGGGAGTGCGAATATTTTTTCTATCCATGAAATAACGTTCGACAATGACTTTTCCGATTTCTTCCCCCACCCTCATCAAAGCCGTTTGCAACTGAGTACTTGATGAATCAGAGGATCTTATTAGGAATTTTTGCCCGTTAACGAACGATGTATTGATTGATATCGCCATGTCACACCCAAGACGCAAATTGATTTTCTAGCTTTGACATACAACCCCAGAAGTCATGATTTATCTTGGTCTTACCGAATTGAATTACATGCGTTTTACCATGGAACTCATACGTTAGTTCGACTATGTCTTTGTCTAAACAATAAAACACCAGTGCGTCCTTATTTGGTCGACGCTGGATGGCCAGTCTAACAAAATGATCCGCATGGGATAATTGCCGCCCAATAGATGCGCGCTCTTTCAGCAAACTCAGAAAACTATCTTCGACTAGTTGCTGGAGGTCGTGCGTGAACTTATATTCAGATATCCAATACCCCTTATAATAGTCGCCCACTTTTCTAATAAACGTCTCTTGTTTCGGATCAGGAGAAGAAGACGTATTCTTAAACGCCAATATTTTTGTGGGATTTGTACTGTATGCTCGATCAAATTCCGCTTCGGTTGCAGATACACCAAGTCTGATTTCGTAGCCGTAACGAGAGCCGAGCAGGAGAATGTAAAAGTCACACCTCTCCGCCATATCTAATGTATTTGTGTATGGATTCGCAGCATATGACTTTTGAATTGGTTTTGCTCCGATAATATCAACAAATGGATATTTATCATAGAGCTTAACGATCGCATCACGATCTGCTGGCATGTCCGAGATTGTAGAGCTAAGCATAATAGTAATTTTTTCAGACATTAGCTATTCCCTCCCTAACTATTGATGATCAATAAAATCTGCCCGATAAGTTGATATTGCCAACCTTTTCAAGCGCCTTTGCTCTGATAATACCGAAACTGTACCTATTTGCCTTGATAACTTGATATTAGCTATAAATCCAAGCATATTTGCTTATAAAATATGTTCTTACCTGACTATGGCAGCTAATAACCTCATGTCAAGTTCACAATCGCCGACCTTGTTGGACGAGGTTCGTCGCCTCATGCGGCTCAAGCATTATTCGCAGCGTAGTGGATCAAGCTGTTGGTGAAGTTTCATCCATTGACTCAAAGCATCGAGGCGATCCGTTCCAATTATTTTCAGGCCAAGCCTCTATTCCGTACGCACCCCCGCCGCCGGCGGTTGTCGCCATAAACGCCAAGCGGGCAGCACAACGGCCAGTAACGCCGCACTTAGAGCCAGCGCCACAGTCTGCCATAACAGATTCGGATCAGGCTCAAACGGCAACGTCCAG
>PWJA01000253.1 GCA_003560975.1 Gammaproteobacteria bacterium | reverse complement strand
GGGGTTGGTGGCATCGGTTGGTTATGGCCGTCGGGGGTGTAACCCCGACCTACGGGGGGTCCCCCGCCACGCTAGTGCCAAAGCGAGGAAGAACGGTACCAGGCGCTCGACCGCGTTGCCTGGGGCCTGCGGAAAGAAACTGATCGCCACCGTCAGCAAGGCGCCGGTGAGCATGGCCGCGAGGCGGTAGCGAGCGTCGACCGGGCCACGGAACAGCAGCACGATCAATAGCGGCCCGAACGCGTTGCCCAGCACCTGCCAGGCGAACAGCACGCGATCGAAGATGCTGGCCGGGAAAAACAGGGCCAGCAGGACGGCGGCCATGCCCAGCACGACGATGACCAGTCGATCCAGGCCCAGCGAAATGCGGCCGCGCCTGAGGTCGTGGCTGACCGCGCTGCCGGCGACCAGCAGCTGCGAGTCCGACGTCGACATGATCGCCGCCAGCACCCCGCCGGTGATCAGCCCGCCCAGCACGGCCGGGAGCAGATCGACGGCCAGGACCAGCAGCACCGCCTCGCCGTCGGCCAGCGCCGGCAGCAGGATCCGGCCCGACCAGCCCAGGACCACCATGCCGATGTAGATCAGCGTGGCCCAGACCAGGGCGATGGTGCGCGCGGTACGGATCTGATCCGCGGATTTCAGCGCCATGAACCGATTGACCACGTGCGGCTGACCGGGATAGCCCAGACCGATTCCGAACAGTCCGGCCACGAACACCATGGCCAGGATCAGCGAAGGCTGGTCGACCAGCCGGGTCAGGGACGCATCCTCGAGCGCGCCGAGACCGCTGACCAGCGCACCCGGTCCGCCGACGGCAAACAGGGCCACGACCGGCAGCACCACGGCCACGGCCAGCATCATCAAACCCTGCAGGGCATCGCTGACGCTGGCGGCCCAGAAGCCGCCCAGGAACACGTAGGCGATCACGATGATCGCGCCGATGAGGATGGCCGCGCCGGGGCCGACCGGGGTGGCGGTGCTGATCGCCGTTCCGGCCGCCTGGAACTGCGAGGCGACGTAGAGCGTGAAGCAGAACAGGATGATAAGCGCACCGATCAGGCGCAAACCCCGCTCGGCGGCCTCGGGCGTGCCTGCGGCCAGGAACTCGACCAGGGTGAGCGCGCCGTTGGCGCGGCTGGCCGGCTGCAGCCGCGGCGCGATGAAGACCCAGTTGATGACAAACCCCGAGACCACCGCCGGGACCAGCCAGACCGCCTGCAAGCCCCAGGCGTAGGCCGCACCGCTCATGCCGAGCAGGGTCCAGGCCGACGAGGAACTGGCCGAGGCGCTGAGCGCGGCAATGACCGGGCCCATGCGCCGCCCGGCCAGGTGGAAGTCCTCGCGGTCGGCAACGCGTTCGCGGGCCCAGATGCCGATTCCCACCAGGACCACCAGGTACATCACCAGCGTCAGCGTGACCATGACCGCTCCGATTGCGTTCGCAGCGGCTCATGGTACCCGCTGCGCCGCGCCGGCGATGGCGGCCTTGACGACAGCAACGGGCGGTTCGCGTTACCCTTCAGGCTGATGCACTACCTGAAGAGACGACCATGACCGCCCGCCTCGTTCTGCTTTTGTTGTTGATCGGCCTGCTGCTGTGGATCATTCCCGGACAGTCCACCGGCCCGAAGCGCGAGTTGGCCGTGCCCGCCGAGGATCTGATCGCGGTCGAGCTGGCCACCGTCGGCATCGTGCCCATGACCGGCACCCCGGTGGTGCTGCTCCGGGAACCGCAGTCCGGCTCGGTGGTGCCCATCTTCATCGGCCCCGGCGAAGCGCGCGCGATCATCATGGCCCAGCGCGCCATGACGCCGCCCCGCCCCATGACCCATGACCTGGCCGCCAACCTGATCGGCCAGCTCGGCGGAACCCTGGAACGGGTGATCGTCGACGAATTGCGCGACGGCACCTATCTGGGCGCGCTGGACATTGCGCGCGAGCGCGGGGACAACCTGCTGGTCGACTCGCGCCCCAGCGACGCGCTGGCGCTGGCCGTGCGCAGCGGTGCGGCGATCTTCGTCGCTCCGGACGTGCTCGCTGCCGGCGAGGACATTCCCTTCGAAGGCCTGGGCGACGACGAAGACGTGGTCACGGCGCTGGGCATCACGGTCATGCAGCCGGGCAGCGAACTGCGCGAAGCGCTGCAGCTTCCCGACGGGCCGGGCGTGCTGGTCAGCAACGTGCGCGGCGAGGCCTCCACGCTGGGCATCCGGCCCGGTGCGGTGATCACCCGGGTCAACGAGGTCTCGATCATCAGCCCGCTGGTCTTTCTGGAGCAGGTCAACGCCACCCCGCGCGGGGAAAAGGCGGTGGTCGAGTTCTGGCATGAAGGCGAAACCCGGACCGTCGAGCTCGATACCGACGTCCCCGCCAGCACGCCGCGCCGGGAGCGGCGCGACACGTTGTAGCGCCGACGCGGAACCGCCTGACGCATTCCAGGCCTGGTTGAGCATTCGCTTCTGCGATTCCGACCGGGTCGTTGTGATATCCTGATATAACCGAATGCATATATGTGGTTATGCGGATATGATCAAGGCGGAAGCGTTCTTCAAGGCGCTATCGGACGGAACCCGGCTTCGGCTGCTGCTCTTGTTGCAGGACGAAGAAAGCCTGTGCGTGTGCGAGCTCGTCCACGCCCTCGACACCCATCAGCCGCTGGTTTCGCGGCACCTCGCCCAACTGCGCGATATGGGCGTGGTCGAGGATGAACGGCGCGGCCAGTGGGTCTATTACCGGCTGAGCCCGGGACTGCCGGACTGGGCCGAGGCGGTCCTGCACGCGGCGGCCGAAGCGGAAAGCCTCCGGCCGTTCCGCCGGCGCCTGCACAGCATGCCCAATCGACCGATTGCTTCTTGCTCATGAACCACTGGGCCTCGCAACGATCCATCGCTCTTCCCCCGGGTCCGTCCTGATCATGCGTTTGCTGTTCCTGTGCACGGGCAATTCGTGCCGCTCGCAGATGGCCGAGGGCTTCGCCCGGCATCTGGCCGGCCAGGACCATGAAGTCCTGTCGGCCGGGATCGAGGCCCACGGCAAGAACCCGCGCGCGATTGCGGCCATGGCCGAGCTCGGTATCGATATCTCGGCCCAGGAATCCACCCGCCTGAGCGACGAGATGCTGGCCGGCTGCGACCTGGTGGTGACCGTCTGCGGTCACGCCGACGAACACTGTCCGGTGCTGCCGCCCGGCACCCGGCGGGTCCACTGGCCGCTGCCGGACCCGGCCAGGGCAACGGGCAGTGACGAGGAAATCACCACGCAATTCCGCCGCGTTCGCGACGACATCCAATGGCGCGTCCGTGACTTGCTTCGTGCCACCGATTCATTGGAGCGCTGAATGACCGAATTCACGCAACGCACGCCCGAGCCGGAGGCGGATCCGGACATCCGCTCCGGCATGGGCCTGTTCGAGCGTTACCTGACCGTCTGGGTGGCGCTGGCCATCGTCGTGGGCATCGCCGTTGGCCAGTTCCTGCCGGCGGTTCCGGAAACCCTGGCCCGGTTCGAGTACGCCAACGTCTCCGTTCCGGTCGCGATCCTGATC
>PWJA01000171.1 GCA_003560975.1 Gammaproteobacteria bacterium | reverse complement strand
GCATCGACCTGAGACAGATCAGGCTGGAACACCTGGACCAGATCTTCGCTCGGATCACAGCGGAAGCCTTCCGGGTTCAGCTGCTTTTCGGTCGGGATGATGGCGAAGGTGTTGCTCAAGCTGCCTTCTTCGATGTTATAAGTGACCATGGCGCGGTCGCAGTCGATGAATTCCAGTTCAATAGTGCCAACTTCTATACTCTCTTGGAACGGATTGCGCGGCTGGTTGAATTCGCCGCCGCTGCCCGCAAACAGCGTACCAACGACCGGGTTTTCGCCTTGGCTGACGTCGAACTGTGCGACCAGCCAGCGGTTGTCTGCGGCACCGACATCGCCATCAAACGCGGTCGCGGTTTTCACTGAACTGTCGTAGGTGTACCAGGCCATGAAAAGCACATCCTGGGTCGAAATATAGTCAAAGAAAATGCCCGCGGCGTTGTTTTCGGGCACGTCATCGTTGACCCAGCTGTGTCCCTGGATAAGGAAGTAATCCGGCGAAAATGCTTCGGCGCGGAAGTTGTCAACGGCACCGCCGCTGAAGACAACGGCCGAAATCGGTTGCTTGGTCTCGAAGCGAACAAAGTTGCGGGAGTCACCAAAGTGACTGGCTGGACGGCTACGCTGCGTATCGAGTACGCGGCCGTCTGCGCTGTAAGCCATGGCCATGCCGGCCGGTACACCCTCACCGTGCACGTAGAAGAACGACACGTTCATGACGGGTTGGTCGAACATGACCTTGCCTTCGCCGCTTTGCATGGCATACACGGTGCTGCCGGATGCCCTGAGCGCTGACGGCGCTTCGGTGATCATGCCGCCGGACCAGTTCGCGCCTTGCACGGAAAACGTGCTTAACCCAGACTGAGCGATTCCGTTGTCCAGCGGATTGCCGTCAAAATTGATGTTGAGCGGTGCGGCGACCGCTCCTCCCCCGGCAAGGGCTGCTGCCATTACTAGACCTAATACTGCTCGCTTCATGATTGAACCCTCTGCTGTTTTGTGAATTTGTTCACGAACCATTAAATTAGAAAAATCTTAATGAACGTCAACAAGATGTGAAATTTAATGGAACCATTGATGGTATAGGCTTTGTCTCAGCGCGTCAAGAATTTGGATTTTTGGGGCTATCCTTTTGACGTAAAACTTTGCGTCGGCAGGTGATCCGACCCGCACGAACGTCATCATCCCCAGTCGCCATGCACGTGCACATGACGATGCTCGGTGCCGTCGTCATGACGGTGGCGGTGGGCGTGGGCCAGGTTGGCTTGCCACAGCAGGTCGGTGTCTTTCAGGGCCGTCTGTAAGGGGCCGTCGTAGAGCAGTCGGCCGTCTTCGCCCAGAATCAGGGCGCGCTGGCCCAGTTCGGCGGCCAGCGACAGGTTCTGGGTGGTTACCAGCGTGGTCAAACCTTTTTGATCGAGCAGGAAATCGACCAGCCAGCCGGTGGCGCGTGGGTCCAGGTTGGCGGTGGGTTCGTCGAGCAGCAGCACCCTGGGCTGGCAGGCCAGCACGCAGGCCAGGGCCAGGCGCTGTTTTTCGCCGCCGGAAAGACGATAGGGCGGGGTGTCCAGGTATTTTTCCAGCTGCAGGCGCTCGGCCCACAGCCTGGCAACGGCAGCCGGCTCGGGCGTGCCGAGGCGCTCGGGCCCGTAGGCGATTTCCTCGGCCACGGTGGCGTTGAACAGCATGGCTTCGGGCGACTGGAAGACCATGCCGACGTCGCGGCGGAAGTTTCGCGCAAACTCGCGCTGGCGCAGGCGCCTGGGCGTCAAGGCCTCGCCCCGGTAGCGGACCTCGCCGCCGGTGGGTTCAAGCAGGCCGTCGATGAGCTTGAGCAGCGAGGACTTGCCGCAGCCGTTGGCGCCCAGCAGGACGACGCGCTCTTCCGTTTCGAGTCGGAAGCTTACATCCTCAAGGACGCCCCGGCCTTCCGGGTAATGGAAGCCAACCCTATCAAGCTCGATCATCGAAAAACCCTCGGGAGCGCATGCCCAAGTTGACTTCCGTGGCCTGCAGCTCGGCTTTTTCCAGCAGGGCGCCGGCCTGGCGTCCCGCGCTGCGCGTGCGGGTCTTGAGATCCGGCCTGCCCAGACTGCGACTGCGGAAGGCCATGCGGTAGTCGCTCAGCAGGCGCTGGAAGGTCTTGATCTGGCCCAGGGTGAGCACGACCACGAACTTCAGCGACGGCGAAAAGTCCACCGCGCGCACCAGGTCCAGTTGGCGGGCCAGCCACAGCGTCAGGAAGGTCAGCAGCAGCACGCGCAGGTTCAGGCGGATTACGAACAAGCCCCAGGGCTCGCCGGCGATGCTGGCGCTGAGCACAAAGCCCGCGCTGACGGCGATGTTGACCAGGGCAATGGCGACCAGCGCGCGCTTGAGCAGGCCCGGTGTGGCCTTGCCGGCCAGGGCGAACGCGAGCAGCAGCAGGCCGCCCAGCCAGACGGGATCGTGAATGAAGGTGATGCCGACCACGGCCACCAGCCAGACCGACAACAGCAGCCGGTCCTTCATGCCGGCACCCTCCGGCGACCCGTGACGCTCAGGACCATCCAGGTCAGCAGCGCCTCGCCGGCGCCGATGATCAGGTGCGGGATGACGATCACCGGCAGGGTCACGGCCGGGCCGAAGGGAAAGAACAGCGGCTGACCCGTGGCGTCCGTGCCCATCTGCGGCTGCACTCCCAGCACCAGCGCGACCAGAACGGCCGAGACCACCACCCCGCACCAGACCCCGACGAGCACCCCGACCGACTTGCCCCATCCGACCAGCAAGCGGTGTACGCCGACCGTGACCGCCGCAGCGGCCAGACCCATGGCCAGCGCATTGACCGCCAGCACGGTGATGCCTCCGGCGCCGAACAGCAGTGACTGCAACACCAGCACCAGGCTGTAGGCCAGGAAGGCCGGCCAGATGCCGAAGGCCAGGGCGAGCAGGCCGACTCCGATCACATGGCCTGATGTGCCGCCGGGTAGCGGAATCATCACCGTGGTCAGCACGAAGGCCAGCGCGGTCAGGACGGCCAGGCGCGGAATCAGGCTCTCGTCGAAATCGCGCGCGACCTTGCGCACGGCATAAGCCCAGGCCGGCGCGGCCGCTGCATACGCGGCCAGGTAGACCTGGGGGGCGATCAGGCCGTCAGGGATGTGCATCTTTTCGCTTTCTTTGCCTCCACAGCACCAGCAAGCCGCCGAGACCGAGCAAATAGCCGACGCCGGCCAGGGTCATGGCCAGTCCGCCGGCGCCGGGGGCTTCGACTTCGGTGATTGTCAGTGCCTCGTCAACGCGGATGCGGACTTCCACGCCGTGTCCGTCTTCGGTGGTTACGACCACGCGCCAGCGGCCCGGGCGGTCGGGCAGGAAGCTGACGCGGCCTTGGCCATCGGTGCGTCCGGTCTGGAACGGGACGTCGGTGTCCGGGGCGAAGACCTGGTAGGGCTCGAAGATCGGCTGCTGGCCGAAGGCGTAGGACACGGTCAGTACCTGGGCTTCGGCGGTCGAGACCTCGTGGTGCATGCGGTGGCCCCAGGCCATGCTGGTGAACAGCACCAGTCCCAGGGCAATGCTCAGGCGACCAGCGGCAGG
>PWJA01000204.1 GCA_003560975.1 Gammaproteobacteria bacterium | reverse complement strand
TAACCTAGTGGCTTCCTCACCGCCAGCCTGGAACCTGCACCGATGCCAAAACAAACCCTCGTCTTTGCCGCACTGCTGATCGCCCTCGGCGTTGGCGCTTTCCTCTTTTCCGGGTCCCGAACGGCGCTGATGCCGGCTTATCCCGGGGTCCTGCTCGCAATCCTTGGCGGTCTGGCGATCGCTTTCGAGGGTGGGCGCCGGCATTTCATGCACGTGGCCGCCGTGGTCGCCCTGCTGGGCGCGCTGGCGCCGGCCGCGGCGCTGATCGTCCGGGCGGCCCAGATGAGCCCGCTGGCGCTGTCGGTCAACCTGGGCATGCTTGTGCTCTGCGCGCTGCTGCTGGTGCTGATGGTTCGCTCCTTCATCGCCGCGCGCCGCTCGGCCTGACTGGATCGCCGGGGCGTGCGCGTGCAGAAAGTGCCGGTCTGGCTGTTGCTGCTGGCGCTGGTTGGCCTGACCACGGCGCGGGCCGATGACGGTGCGCGCGGGTTTGCCGCCTGCCTGGACGATCTCGCTTCGGCTGCGCGGTCCGAAGGCATCTCCGATGCGCTGGTGGATGAGGTGCTGCCGGGGCTTGAGTTCCAGCCCCGGGTGATCGAACTCGATCGCGCCCAGCCGGAGTTCCAGCAGAGCTTTGCCGCCTATCTGCGCGGCCGGGTGTCGGTGATTCGCATTCAGCAGGGACGCGTGCTGCTGGCCCGGCATCGCGCGCTGCTCGATGGACTGACCCGCGAAACCGGCGTGCCGGGTCATGTCCTGGTCGCGCTGTGGGGCATGGAGTCGGACTATGGCCGGGTCACCGGCCGCATGCCGATCCTGGACTCGCTGGCCACCCTGGCCTGCGATCCGCGCCGCAGCGAATTCTTTCGGGATCAGCTGCTGACCGCGCTGCGCCTGGTCGAGCGCGAGTCGCTGGAGCCGTCGGCCCTGCGCGGGTCCTGGGCCGGGGCCATGGGCCAGACCCAGTTCATGCCTTCGGCGTTCTACGCTCATGCGGTCGACGGCGATGGGGATGGCCGCATCGACCTGTGGAACAGCCCGGCCGATGCGCTGGCATCGGGCGCCAACAAGCTCAGGAACATGGGCTGGAACCTCGGCCAGCGCTGGGGCCGCGAGGTCCGCCTGGCAAGCGATTTTGCCTTCGAAATAAGCGGCCTCGAACGGCCGCGCGCGCTGGAAGAATGGGCCGCGCTGGGCGTGCGCCGGGCCGACGGTGCGGCCCTGCCGGTCGCCGACATGGACGCGCGCCTGCTCCTGCCCATGGGTCATACCGGGCCGGCCTTCCTGGTCTACGACAATTTCGACGTGCTGCTGAGCTGGAACCGCTCGATTTCGTTCGCCATCGCCGTCGGTCACCTGGCCGATCGCATCGCCGGCGGTGGCGCGCTGCAGGCCGAACTTCCCGACCGGGAGCGCATGATGTCCACCGCCGAGATGGCCGGCCTGCAGCGACGCCTGGCCGAGCTGGGCTATGACCCGGGTGAGCCCGACGGGATCCTCGGCCCGGCCACCCGCGGCGCTCTGCGCGCCTTTCAGCTCGACCGCGGGCTGATCGCCGATGGCTATCCCGACGAGCGGACCCGGGCTGCTCTGGACGAGGTGGTGGCGTCGGGGGTGTAAGCCCGGGGCGGGGTGGAATAAAGTGATCGATCCTGTCCACAGGCTGCCGGCCATCCCGTGGCGCCCGTCACAAGCGCGGGCTATGCCGCATTTTGTGTAGCCGGCAATCGTTTATGCTCTGCGCATGAATGGATCGGACATCGCCCCTTGAGCCCCTTTCGCACGGCCCTGATCGCGCTGATTGGCTTGTTGCTGTCGCCGCTGATTGCGGCGCAGGAGCCGGTCGAGGAGCCGGTTTATGTCTACCAGCGCATCCACGTGCTGGTCGCCCATCACGACAACCGCATGTCGCTGCGGGTCTGGGCCGACGGGACGGTGGAGATGCGTTTTCCGCCCTATACCTCGCAGGCCGGTCAGTACCGCTGGGCGGCCTCGGCCGAGGAGCTGGCTGAGTTGGATGCCTTTTTCGCCGCCGCTGGCCGCCATGATTCCGGCGTGCTGGAGAGGGCGCGCGGGGCGCGCGGCGAGGATGAACTGGTTCTGGTGGCGGATGCTGACCTGGTGCGTTTCGAGCTGCGTGGTGCGGGCCGTGCGCCGCAGACCCTGATGATCGAGGCGCCGGATGCCTGGAGCCGGGCCTTGCCGGAATCTGCCGAACTGGCGGCGCTGGCGCAAACCGAAGGTGCGCTGCTGGATTGGATGCGCACGCGCGCAGCAAGGGTGGGGCGGTGAAGGCTCTGAACGCAATACTGACGGGGCTGGCCGGAGTGCTGGCTGCGTCCGCCGCGTCGGCCGGCGTATTCATTTTCGCCGAGCAGCTGGAAAATCCCGGCCTGATCACCCACCCGAGCGGATACACCGGCTCGGAGAACCAGATTACGGTCTCCGTCTGCATCGATCCGGGCAGCGAGAGCATCGCGCAGATGGAAGTTCCGGTGCGCAACGTGATCCGGACCTGGAACGAACGGCAGCCGTTGCTGAACAATCTTCAGCTGAACAACCCGGAGCTGCCCAGTAACCATGTCGACTACGAGAGCGTCTTGCTCCACGAGGTCGGTCACTGCATCGGCCTGGCCCACCCCA
This sequence comes from Gammaproteobacteria bacterium, assembly GCA_003560975.1. Lineage (GTDB taxonomy): Bacteria > Pseudomonadota > Gammaproteobacteria > Xanthomonadales > Wenzhouxiangellaceae > Wenzhouxiangella. The sequence goes on along the minus strand of PWJA01000204.1, from coordinate 11,101 downwards.
ACCTGGCCAACGAGTCCGGCCTGACCGGCAGCAGCCGCGGTTACGCCAAGGCCCTGCCGGGCGCGAACGATACGTACAACCTGAATGCGGGGTCCGACGGTGTGATCGGCACCCGCAATGACCTGCGAGGCGACGACGTCAACCTGGGCTGGTTCCGCAAGGGGGTGAACAATCCCTTCGTGTTCGAGCAGGTCATCGACGCCAGTACCTACGGTGTGAACCTGAGCGATCTGCCGGCAGGGCACAACTTCGTCGAAATCGGCGCACTCCAGGTCGCACAGTTGCGCGGACTGCCCGACGGCGAGGCGGTGATGCACCAGGGCACCCGCGCCCGCGCCACCCGTCGGGACCTGGCGCCCGACGACGCCACCATGATCCGCCTCGGCATGGCCGGACGCGACCGCACCCAGGGCACTGCGGATGACTACACCTATACGCTGGAATACGGCGGCGTGGCCTCCGGCTGCGACATCATGGTACGCACGGAGGGCAACGGTTTTGGTATCTGCCAGGTGAGCGGAAGCTTTTTGAATCCTGGACAGAACCACATCCAGATCACCTCCGGCGTGATCACCATGGGCTCGGCTGCCAACGTCAACTGGTACTTCAACCAGGTGCTGCGTGGCGAGCCTTCGATCTTTACCGACCGCTTCGAGCAGGACTGAAAACGAAACGGCCGGCGAGTTATGAGCGTCGGGGGTGTAACCCCGGGGGGTGGTGCTTTCGAAAGATTGCCATTTGGGTGGGGGAGCCGTGGTTTGGGTCTTCGTTGCCGATGCCGGTGAAACGCACCTGGTAGCCATGGCGCCCGGCGATGCCGCGGCACCATTTGCGAAAGCGCGCGCGCGGCCATTCGAAGCGATGGTCGGGGTCGCGTTTTTCGCCGGGGGCCATGCCGAGCACGGAGTTGTAGTCGCCGTTGGGGGTGGTCAGGATGATGCTATCGAGCTGGTAGGCCTCGAACACGGTGCGCTCCATGCGCGACAGGTCGCGCGGGTCGAGGTGTTCGATGGTTTCGACCAGGGCGGCGGCCTGGCAGCCGGCGCAGCGCGAATGCGTTTCGGTCCAGGAGCCGTGGATCAGCTCCACGCGCTGGATGCGGTCGGCCTGGCCGGCGAGGACTTCGCTGCGCACCACCTGCAGCGCCGTGGCCGAGGCATCCATGGCCAGGATGCGTTCGAACTGCGGCTCGGCCAGCAGCAGGCTCAGGAGCGCGCCGGACCCGCAGCCCAGGTCCATGACCCGGCTTGCGCCGCTGGCGATCAGGGCATCGCGGACGGTTTCCAGGCGCTGCTGGTGCAGGGCGGTCAGCATGCTTTCCAGTCGCTCCGGAACAATCGAATCTACCCTGCCGCCAGGATGCGCAGAACCAGGACGGTGGTGCCGGAGCCGAGCATGGCGCCGAGGACCGCCGCGGCCGGCAGCAGCAGACGCATTCGGCGCTCGGCGGCCTGGTGTTCGGGCCGGCTCGGGTCGTTGGTCAGCAGCTCGCTGCGCGCGATTTCCAGCACGGCGCACAGGGCCGATACGGTTTCGTTGGAGGCGACCGACTGGTTCTCCACCCGCTGCACGGTGCGCAGGCTCAAATCCGCGACTTCGGCCAGCTGCTGCTGGGTCCAGCCGCGTGCCAGCCGGGCCTGGCGCACCTTTTCGCTGGAGACGTCCATCAGCCGCCGCTCCCGGCCGCCTGGGCCAGCTGAGTGTTGATCATCTCCCACCAGGCCAGGCTGATGGGCAGCCACGGCAGCAGCCTGGCCAGCCAGCGTCGAATACGCTCGGTCGATTTTTGCTTGAGAACGCTCATTTCAGCACCATCGCGACCGTGTAGCCGATCGCCGCGCCGAAGACGCCGCCAATCAGAACGACCGGAGCCAGCTGCTTGACGGCTGCCGCCCAATCCAGCTGACCAGTCTCCGGGTTGAGCGGCAGCGCATTGGCGTCGAATTGATCTGAATCGATCAGTTGCCCGTCACGGAATAACTCAATGTCAGCTTTGCCGGGCACTCCGCGGAAGTCGATGCGATAGCGGTGACCGCCGTATTCGAACTGATGCCCACTCTTCAAGCGGAAGCGGCGCAGGTCAGATACCACTCGTTCGCCGCCGCCGTTGCGCAGGGTCACGATCTCGCGGCCGGTCCAGGAGGAGGCCCAGAAATGGATGGTGATCTCATCGACATCAAACCAGGCATCGATGCCGTTTCGGATGCTGGCTTTCATACGCGAATTTTCGCCGTTTGAGGTGGGTTTTTTGAAGGGCTGATTATGATTCATGTCGGTTCCTTGCGTTGTCACGCCACATTGCGTGGAACCGATTACAGGTCATGGTGGACCCGCTGAAAACGACAGTCGCCTGCCAAGTCGCCCTTCTGTCGCATGCGACAGCAATGCGACAGGGGCGAACGGCAGCGGGATTGGCACGCTGCGCGCGCCCGCTCGATCCGTTGCCAAGACGGCCCTGGCCGCGCCCCAGCGCGCCGGTCGCCTCAGTAGCCGGCGGGAGAGTCCTGCAGCAGATGGTCGGCCAGGGGGTTGTGGAACTTGAGGCCGGGAAAACGGTGGAAGTCGTGGTCTGCGCTGTGCAGCCAGGCGTCGTGTTCGATGGCGATCGCGGCCAGATGCGCGTCGCTGGTGAGGTTGCCGCCCATGCCTGACTGGCGCAGCAGCTGGGACAGGATCAGCCAGTGGCGTTCGCCGGGGTTGAGCGGGTGCGCGCAGGGCTGGGCCAGCCAGCCGTTGACGTAGTTCAACGCAGCCGACACCTCGAGCGGCGTTTCGAAAACGCGCGCGTTCGTGGACAGGCGCAGAAAAGCCGTCAGCACCAGCCAGGGCAGGCCGACCGCGTCGGGGCCCGACAGCGTGGATTCCAGCCAGTGGCGGGCCCGGTCGTGCTGCGGCAGGTCGCGGTTGACGGCGTAGATCAGCAGGTTGACGTCGGGCACGATCATCGGAGCGGACTACTTGCGCAATTCCAGCTTGCGCGCCAGTTCCTCGTCTTCCAGGCGGGTAGCCAGGTACAGCGTCTTGTCCAGATCGAGCCCCGGCGCGGCCTTGCCCATGGCCGCCGGCGTCAGACGGTAGGCGCGTTGCGCGGGACCGGGCGACGCGCCTTCCAGGCCGGCGCGCAGGGCTTCGTTGACGACTTCCTTGAACGAACGCCCACTGTCCAGCGCGCGCTGCTTGAGCGTGCGGGCCAGATCGTCATCGAGGGTCAGGGTCGTGCGCATATCGGCATCATAACATCACGTCTACAGACATCAAAGCATCAAAAAGCCCGTACGGTCCGACTGGCTCCGGCCCGACATTGCAGGCTTCCGGGTTTCCCGGCGGCGGGAACGGGCGCTGTCTGACCTCCCGAACAACCTCGCCTGGCTTATCATCAAAGACAGTCGGAAAGCGAAATGGCGCAAGGGAGTAGTCATGGACAGTGCACGCTGGGTATACGGCTTCGAGCAGGGCGACGGCCGCAACAAGAAACTTCTGGGCGGCAAGGGCGCCAACCTGTGCGAGATGACGCGCATCGGGATCAACGTCCCGCCGGGATTCGTGGTCACCACCGAGGCCTGCGTGGCCTACCTGGGCGACCCGGAGCGGCGCCTGCCGGACGGCCTGATGGACGAAGTGCGCGCCCGGATGGTGGCGCTGGAGAAGCAGACCGGCAAGTTCTTCGGCGGCTCCGAGAATCCGCTGCTGGTGTCGGTGCGTTCGGGTTCGGCCATGTCGATGCCCGGGATGATGGACACCATCCTCAATCTCGGCCTGAACGCCGACACCCTGGCCGGGCTGATCCGCCAGACCGGCAACCCGCGCTTTGCCTACGACGCCTACCGGCGCTTCGTCCAGCTGTTCGGCAAGGTCGCCCTGGGCGTGCCGGACGAGCTGTTCGACGAGGAGTTCGATCGGGTCAAGGCCCGGGCCGGGGTTCGAACGGACCTGGAACTGGACGCCGATGCGCTGGCCGAGATCAGCAAGCGTTTTGTCGAGGTGGTGGCCAACCACACCGGGCGCGCTTTCCCGTCCGACCCGCACGAGCAGCTCGAACTGGCCGTCCGGGCCGTGTTCAACTCGTGGATGGGCCGGCGCGCGGTCGATTACCGACGAGAATTCGCGATCACGCCGGACATGGCCGACGGTACGGCCGTGAACGTGTGCACCATGGTCTTCGGCAACATGGGTTCGGATTGCGCCACCGGCGTCGGCTTCACCCGCAATCCCGGCACCGGCGAGAACCAGCTCTACGGCGAATACCTGGTCGACGCCCAGGGCGAGGACGTCGTGGCCGGCATTCGAACGCCCAAACCGATCGCCGAACTCGAGCAGGACCTGCCCGCCAACTACGCCGAACTGGTGGCCCTGCGCGACCAGCTCGAGGGCCATTACCAGGAGGTCCAGGACTTCGAGTTCACCATCGAGCGCGGCACCCTGTACTGCCTGCAAACGCGCAACGGCAAGATGAATTCGGCGGCGATGGTGCGCACCTCGGTGGAAATGCACCGGGAGGGTTTGATCAGCCGCGAGCGGGCGCTGGCGCGCGTCGAGCCCACGCAGCTCGAGCAGATGCTGTTTCCGCGCCTGGATCCGGCCCACACGGCCCGATCGGTGGCCACCGGGCTGCCGGCCTCGCCGGGGGCGGCCAGCGGCCAGGTCGTGTTCGATGCCGACCGGGCCGTGGCGCTGGGCGGACAGGGCACCCCGGTCCTGCTGCTGCGCGAGGAGACCAAGCCCGAAGACATCCATGGATTTTTCGCCGCCCGCGGCATTCTCACCAGCCGCGGCGGCAAGACCTCGCACGCGGCGGTGGTCGCCCGCGGCATGGGCAAACCCTGCGTTGCCGGCGCCGAGGGCATTGAAGTCGACGTCGCCCGGCGCACCGCCCGGGTCGGAGCCGAGGTCATCAAGGAAGGCGACGTGCTGACCATCGACGGCACCACCGGCGCGGTCTATCGCGGCGAGGTGGCGACCGTGGAACCGGAGTTCACCGACAGCTTGAGCACCCTGCTGGAGTGGGCCGATGCGCGCGCGCGGCTCAGGGTGCGGGCGAATGCCGACACGCCCGAAGACGCCGAGCGCGCCCTGCGCTACGGGGCCACCGGCATCGGTCTGTGCCGCACCGAGCGGATGTTCAATGCCGCGGATCGTCTGCCCATCGTGATCGACATGATCGTGGCCGAAACCGCCGAGGCGCGCGCGGCCGCGCTCGACCGTCTGCTGCCGATTCAGCGCGCCGACTTCGCCGGGCTGTTCCGGGCGATGGCGCCGCGGCCGGTGACGATCCGTCTGCTCGATCCGCCGATCCACGAGTTCCTGCCCGACGAGCGCCAGCTGGAAGACGAGATCGCCCGCCTGCAGGACCTGCGCGGCGCCGTGCGCGGGCTGGAGGTGATGGCCGATGCAGCGCGCATGGAGCCCGGCATGGATCTGCCGGCGTCCCTGCGCGAGGCCGGCGACACGCGCCGGCTCGATGCCCTGATGGCGCGCAAGGAGCTGATCCTGGCCAAGGCGCGCGCCCTGCGCGAGGTCAACCCCATGCTCGGCCATCGCGGCGTGCGCCTGGGCATCACCTTTCCGGAGATCTACCGCATGCAGATCCGCGCCGTGCTCGAGGCGGTGCTGGAGTGTCAGCGCGAAGGCCTGGAGATCGACCCGGAGATCATGGTGCCGCAGGTGTGCACGGTCCAGGAAATCATGCTGGTGCGCGCCCAGCTCGAAGAGGTGCGCGCCGAGGTCGAGGCCGAGCACGGGGTCAAGCTGCCGTGCCGCTTCGGCTCGATGATCGAGGTGGTCCGCGCCTGCCTGCGCGCCGAGAGCCTGGCCGAGGTGGCCGAGTTCTTCTCGTTCGGCACCAACGACCTGACCCAGGCGGTGTTCTCGTTTTCGCGCGAGGACGCCGAGAACAAGTTCCTGCCGATGTACAACGAGCGCGGCATTCTCCAGGACAACCCGTTCGAGGTGCTCGACGTCAAGGGCGCGGGCCGGCTGATGGCGCTGTCGGTGGAGTGGGGCCGGTCCGTGCGACCGGATCTTCACGTCGGCATCTGCGGCGAGCACGGCGGCCATCCGGCCTCGATCCGCTTCTGCCACAGCATTGGCCTGGACTACGTGTCGTGCTCGGCCCCGCGCGTGCCGATCGCCCGCCTGGCCGCGGCCCAGGCGGCGCTGGAGGATTGAGCCTGGAACGGGCCGGTGCGGGTCAGGATGAGTGCTGCTCGGAGCGGACCTGGTCGAGCGCGGTCAGGAGGTGCTCGATCTCTTCGGACGCGTTCGGCCAGTGCGGCGACAGGCGCAGCCAGCCGTCGGGGGTGCCGCAGCCGATGCCGTGCTCGGCCAGGGCGCGGGCCCAGGCCGGGGTGGTGGACGGGTCGGGCGGGCGCACGCTGAGGATGCCGGAACGACCGCCGGGGTCGCTCATGCGCGCGCTTTCGAAGCCGCGTTCGATCAGGCTGGGTTCGGCCGCGTCGTGCCAGGCCTGGACGTGGTCGAAGATGGTGTCCACGCCGAGCCCTTCGATCAGCCCCAGGCTGGCTTCCAGCCCGGCGCTGGCCAGCACGTTGAAGGTTCCGGCCTCGGCCATGCGCGCGCTCTCCACGATCGGCCGGTCGTAGCGCAGCTGACCCGGTCCGTCGGTAAGAAACGCGAACGGCGCTTCGTGGCTGAGCCAGGCGGCGACGTTGGGCTCCAGGCGTCGGGCGGCTTCCGGATGCGCATAGAAGGCGGCCAGCCCCTCCGGCGCCATCAGCCACTTGTGGCTGCCGGCGGTGAGGTAGTCGATGTTCATGGCCGCGACGTCCAGCGGCACGATGCCGGCGCCCTGGATGGCGTCGACGAACAGTTCGCTGCCGTGGCGCCGGCACAGCGCGCCCATGGCTTCCAGCGGCATGCGCTGCCCGGTGGTGAACTGTACGGCGCTGACCGCCACCAGGCGCACGCCGGCGCGCAAGTGATCTTCCAGCGCTTCCAGCGCGGCCGCGCGGTCGCGGCGGAACGATTCGGTTTCCATCCAGACGATGTCCAGCCCGTGGCGGCGGGCGGCCTGCTGCCAGGGCGTGATGTTGGTCGGAAACTCGCCGTTGAACAGCACGATGCGGTCGCCGCGCCGCCAGGGCAGGCACAGGGCCACGGTCAGCACGCCGGCCGAGGTGTTGGGAACCAGGGCCAGATCGGCGGCGGCTGCGTTGATCAGTCGGCCGAGCTGGCCGCGCACGCGCTCGCGCCGCTCCATTTCCTCGCTGTACCAGAGCATGCCGCGTCGTGCATAGCCGTCCAGCACATGGCGCACCGCTTCGCGGACCGGCTCGCTGGGCGGGCTGAGCGAGGCGTGGTTGAGGTAGACCGCCACCTCCAGGTCGGGAAACAGGGCGCGGCTGCCGAGCCGGGCCCGGGCAGGCGGGGGGGTCGGGGCGGCAGGTGCGGGGGTCGGAGCAGGCATGGGCAGTTGGCGTCGGTGAGCAGGAATTCAGGAAGCACGATACCAAGGGATCGGCCCCGGCGCTGTCGGCGCTCGGACGGCTGGGGTTTCTGGTACCCAATCACCGCATTCGACAGGCGGCGTTCGAGTCGTTTCGGGCCGGCCGCCGGCCGGCCCAAGGCATTGAATTCGGCGCCTTTGGCAACATGCCGGCAAGCGCTTCGGTATGCTGGTGAGCTGTTCCCTGGAAATCAGTCAAAGGAGAAGTTCATTACCTTACCGATTGGTTTGTCGCCCGAATACAAGGAGATCTGCTCATGAACACGAATCCGGACAAAGGCTATGTCGCGCTGCTGGGCTGGAGCCTGAACGCCGTCGAGGCGGCCGCGCAGTTCGATCGCCGGTACGTGGTGGTTGCACCCGACTGGGCCGAGGACTACTGCAAAGAGCACGACATCCCCTACCTGGCCTGGAACTTCGAGCGCCTGAACGACCGGTCGATGGAAATCGCCGAACAGTTGCGCGACATGGGCGTGGACGTGGCCATCCCGCTGTTTGAAGAAACGGTGGAATGGGCCGGTGCGATCAACTCGGTGCTGATGGACAACCCGCGCCTGCTGGGCCAGTCCATGCTGATGCGCGACAAGTCGCTGATGAAGCGGCGGGCCCAGCTCGGCGGCATCCGGGTCGGCATTTTCGAAGAAGCGCACGACCGGGAAGACGTGATCCGCTTCCTGCGCCGGGTGAACCAGACCCTGCTCAAGCTCGACGGGGACCTGAACGACCCGATCCACTTCAAGGCCTTCGACAAGGCCGGGTGCCTGGGTCATCGCGTCATTCGGATGCCGGACGACGTCGATGCCATTCCGGAGGAGGAATTTCCGGCCCTGATGGAATCGCACCTGGACGGCTGGGAGTTTGCCGTCGAGGCCTGGGTTCACAACGGCAAGATCCGGTTTCTGAACATTTCGGAGTACGTGACCCTGGGGTATTCGGTGCACGTGCCGGCTTCGCCGGAGCTGGAGCGCTACCGCGAGCAGATCACCCGCCAGGTCGAGAAGCTGGTCAAGACCTTCGACATCGAGTTCGGCTTCATCCACCCCGAGTACTTCGTGACCAGCGACGACGAGATGTATTTCGGCGAAGTCGCCTACCGGCCGCCCGGTTTCAAGGTCTTCGAGCTGCTCGAGCGGGTCTACGGCTTCAATGCCTACCAGGCCCTGATCCTGTGCTTCGACCCCAAGACGACCGAAGAGGAGGTCGCCGCGTTCTTCCCGCGCGAAGTGGTCGACGCCAGCGGCTACGCCGGCTGTTTCGGCGTGTACCCGCGCCGGCGCGTGGTGAGCACGCTCGAAATTCCGGCCGAAACCGAGGATCATCCGTTTTTCGAGTCGCACGAGTTGACCGCGCCGCTGGAAGAGACGGTGACCAAGCGAACCGCCTTCGGTACCCACTGGGGCCTGGTCTACTTCGTCGGCGACGACGCCAAGGAAATGCATCGTCTGCTCAAGAGACAGGAAGAGCTTGACTTCTACGTCTGATCCGCAGGCCGCCCTGGCCGCGCGGTTCGACCAGGCGGTCAAGGCCCTGGACGCCGCGCCGGCGTTTGCCAAGCCGGCCCGGGTCCAGCGCGTGCTCGACACCGCGCGCAAGCTTCTGCTCAGCGAGGGCGGCTGCGCAGCCATCGCGGCGCGCGCCGAGGCGATCGAGCGCGCCGGTCTGTTTCATGGCTCCGACTGGGCCGCGCCGCAGACCCTGGTGCCGACCCTGAGCCGCGCCTCGCTGACCGCGGCCGATGCCAACACCGTGCTGATCGAGGCGATCAGCGAACTGCGCCTGCTGGCCGTCGCCCGCGGGCGCTACGAGCATGAGCTGATTTCGGCCGAGCATGCCCACCATCATCTCAGCCAGGTCCTGGCGATCAACCTGGCCCTGCTGTTCCATCCGCCCGACGAGGCCCAGCGCACCCGCCAGGGTCGATTGGCCGAGCTGCCGCGCCGGGTCTTGCAGCATCTGGCCGGCGAAATCGGCTACGAGCACGTCATCGACGAGCTGATCGCGGAAATCTGGCGGATTCTTCAGCAGCGTCCCATCCAGACCGGCCCGGTTCGCCAGATGATCACCCAGATCGCCATTTGCCAGGCCGACCCCGCCATCGATCTGGGCGCCAGCGGCCAGGGTGCGGACCGCCTGATCAGCAGCCTGTTCGGTCCGACCCATGGCTGCCGGGAAGACCCGGGCCTGGACGTCTACCGGGCCCGCCTGGAAACGATGGACGCCGGCACGCTGCAGTTCGAGGCCGGCGGCTTTGCCCGGGCGATGCACGATACCGGCCTGGTCTCTCCCTACCATCCCGTGCTGATCCGTTTCCTGCTGACCCACAGCGATCATCTGCTGGCCGAGGCGCTGGGCCTGTCGGCAACCGGACGCGACTGCCTGCTGTGCTATCGCGATCTGGTCCAGGCCCTGATCGAGACGGCGGTCACGCCGGACACCGCCCAGGCCGTCTACGGTCTGGCCCTGCTGCTGGAGCGCGGCATCCTCTACCAGCAGCCGCTGGCCCCGGCCCTGTGGCGCCAGCTGGGCCTGGAGCTGTGCCCGGCCGCGCGCACCAAGCTGGTGCTGGCGTTCGGCGAGCAGGTCGAGCCGGGCGCGCATCTGCTGGAAGGCGTTTTGTGCATGCTTGGCCAGCCGCTCGGCGTCGGCCAGGGCAACAACCCGACCTGCCAGTCGGCCCGGGCCTTGTCGATGTGGGCCTACAACGATCCGGACTACCTGCTGCAGATGGTGACCTGGGCGGCCCGCGACGACGAGATCATCATGCATTTCGAAGGCCAGGCGCTGTCCTCGCGCAACAGCGGCGAGGGGGTAGCCGCCGAAGCACCGATCGATCTCGATCCGGTCTCGCTGATCGTCGTTCCGCACCTGGATCGCATCTATGCCGAAATGGGACGGCGCTGCGCGGACCGGTCGGGCGACCCGCACCGGTGGGTCAATCCCGAGTTCCACGGCTGGTGGAGCGGACGCGGGTTTCGCATCAACGTCGACGTGGCCAGCGGCAAGATCGCCGACCTGGAGGATTTCCTGCGCCACTTCTACGCCAGCTACCATCCCTACTACAACGGCAATCAGCCGCTGATCCATCCGCAGCCGGCCGGCATCGCGATCACCGACAGCGCGGCCCGCTTCATTGGCTGGCACGCGATCACCATCCTGCGCGTCGCCCTGGACCCGACCAAGATCATGCGGGTGTATTTCTACAACCCCAACAACGACAGCGGCCAGGACTGGGGCGATGGGGTCACCGTCAGCACCTCCGGCAACGGCGAGCGCCACGGCGAGGCGTCGCTGCCGTTCGAGCAGTTCACCTCGCGTCTGTACATTTTCCACTACGACCCGCTCGAGCACGGCGAGCTGGCCGGCATTTCCCGCGACGAGCTGGACCGGGTCAGCGGCTACCTGCGCCGCAGCTGGGGCGCGGAACGCTGGCCGGAGGCGGCCGAATCCACGGTCGACGGCGGTCTGCGCTGACGTCCTGCCCGATCCTGCGCGGGCGCTGACCGCGCTCATTTTTTCGACCGGCATTCAGGAGGCGCTGAGCTTTCTCCGGGGTTGACCGTCGGCCGCGTTGCAACTCGAGGAAGCAGCGCGGTCGCCTTCCTCGGCGATCAGGGTGGCCTTGGACGACAGCGTCCACCG